>NZ_JBIIAW010000130.1:0-6912 GCF_044239695.1 Pseudolysinimonas sp.
CCCCGGGCATCCCGTGCTGCTCGGTCGCGACCACTGGGCGGCGGCCGCGGAGTCGGCGGAGGGCGACCGAGGCGCCGGACGGTACCTGCGGGATCAGGACGCCGAGCTGGTCGAGCTGTCGGGCCTCTGGGACGGCGCGGACGACGACGATCCGGCCTGACGCCTCCGCACCGTCCGCCCCTTCCGCGTCGCCGCAGCCTTCGGTCGCTTGACGATGCGCACGACGCGGCGGAAGTCGCGCAGGTTCACCGAGACGGTGAGCTGGTGGCGGCGGGCGAGGATGATCGCGACGACGATCGCGGCGAGCAGCGGGACGCCGCCCGCGACGGCGAAGGCCGCGTGCATCCCGAGCTCTTCGGCGATCCAGCCGACGATGACGCCGCCGGCCGCCTGCCCGCCCATCAGGATGACGAGGTAGATCGCCATCACCCGGCCGCGGATGCTGGGGTTCGTCGAGAGCTGCACCATCGACTCCGCCCCGGTCGCGAACAGCAGACGCGCGATGCCCAGGCCGACGATGCCGGCGAGGAAGACCCCGTAGACGGGCACGAGTCCGCCGAGCACGATCGCCAGCCCGTAGCCGCCGGTGAGCAGCGCGATCGAGCGCAGCCGCACCGACTTCCGCCGCGTCGACAGCACCGCGCCGACGATCGCTCCGACCGCGGCGAGCGAGGTGTAGAGACCGTAGCCCGCGGAGCCGGTATCGAAGCCCGTCTCACTCGCCGCGGCGGTGAAGAGCACCGGGAGAGTCATCCCGAACGTCGCGACGAAGGCGAGCAGCACCATCGGCCACAGGATCGTCGGCTTGCGCACGATGTAGCGGAGGGCGACCCGGACGCCGCCGGTTCCTTGTGCGGGTCGGATGAGCGGGGCGAGTTCGCGGGTGCGGAACATCGAGAATGCCAGAATGCTGACGAGCGTCGCGAGGGCGGCTCCGGCGATCGACCAGCCCGAGCCGACGATTCCGATGAGGATGCCGCTGATCGCCGGTCCGATGAGGCCGCCGACGTGGAAGATGCCGGCGTTGAGACTCACCGCGGTGCGCAGTCGCGGGGGGTCGACGATCTGACCGAGGAGGGCGCTGCGGGCGGGACCTTCGAGAGCGCCGGCGACCCCGGAGACCGCGGCGACGAGGAAGACGTGCCAGACCTCCGCCGCCCCGAGGATCGCGAGCAGGCCCAGGGTCGCGCTGCCACCGAAGGCGACGGCTTGCGTGATGATGACGATGGCGCGGCGCGAGAACCGGTCGGCGACGACCCCCGCGAACGCGCCGAGCACGAGGGTGGGGCCGAACTGGAGGGTCACCGCGAGGCCGACCAGCGCGAGGTTGCCGGTCAGTTCGAGCATCAGCCAGTCGACGGCGACGCGCGCCATCCACATCGCGATGCTCGAGAAGAAGATCGAGGTGACCGAGAGCCGGAAGTTGCGGATGCGCAGCACCGCGAGCACATCGCGACCGGAGGTGCGGCCCGGCTGGATGGAGATGGGTGCGGTCAGAGCCGGGTCACTGCCGCCGAGACTCACCCGAACTCCCCCTCACTCGGTTTCCACCCTACGCGCCCTGACCCGCGGGTTGAGTGCCGCCGCAGGCGGTGTATCGAAACCGCGAGGCTCCGCGGGTTGAGTGCCGCGAAGCGGTGTATCGAAACCGCGAGACCCCGCGGGTTGAGTGCCGCGAAGCGGTGTATCGAAACCGCGAGACCCCGCGGGTTGAGTGCCGCCGCAGGCGGTGTATCGAAACCGCGAGGCCCCGCGGGTTGAGTGCCGCGAAGCGGTGTATCGAAACCCACGGCGCACATCCCTGGTTTCGATACACCGCGCTCCGCGCGGCACTCAACCCGCGGGGGAGGTGGCGGCGCGCCAGCGGGCGAGGAGTTGCTCCTCGGAGTCGATGCGGTCGGGCTCGAGCACGAGGTCGTCGGCGACGAAGTAGAACGCCGCGTCGATCCGTTCCTCCGGGATGCCCGCCCAGCGCGCGTAGGCGAGCCGGTAGAGCGCGAGCTGGAGCTGCTTGCGCTCGAGGTCGGCGGCATCCTTCGGGGCGCGCCCGGTCTTCCAGTCGACGATCCGCACCCGCCCGTCGGGCTCCGAGTACACGGCGTCGATCTTGCAGATCACGATCCGGTCGTCGAACGGGAGGTGGATCTCGCGCTCCACCTCGAGCGGACGCCGCGCGGCGAACTCCGACGCCTCGAACCGCGCGCGCAGCGCCTCGAGCTCCGGCCCCCCGACGTCGAGCCCGGCATCCGCCTCGATCTCGAGCGCGTCGAGCTCCTCCGCGCCGGTGCCGAACCCGAACCGCTGTTCGACCCAGGCGTGGAACAGGGTGCCGAGCCGCGTCGCCGAGAACGGTCGCTCGGGCATCGGCCGCCGCAGCTCGCCGGCGACCCGGTCGGGCTCGGTGACGTAGTCGTGGAACCGGGAGGCCGGCACCCGCGTCGGGATCGGCACCCGGGAGGCGGCGAGCCGGGCCTCCCGTTCGGCGAGCAGCAGGTCGAGGTCGCGGGTCCACGGTCCCGCGAGCCGGGGCTCCGCCGCGCGCACCTGACCCGCCGCCCACTCGACCGCCGGTCGCCGGGAGCCGAGCGGGTCGAGCGGCCAGACGATCCGCTCGAGATCGTCGCCGAGCGGGTTCTCGCTGTGCTCCGTGGTCTCGGGCAGGACGGGCACGAGCCCGGCGAGGCTGAGCTCGCGCAGGAAGATCCCCGGCTCGCGCGGCTTGGTCTGCGTCGCCCAGAACGACCCCGACAGCAGCAGTTCGTGCTTGGCCCGGGTCACCGCGACGTAGGCGAGTCGGCGCTCCTCGTCGAGCGCGCGCTGCCGCACGCCGGTGCTGAACGCGTCCTTCTCGGCGAGCAGCTCTTTGCGGGTGCTCGCGCCCTCCCAGGCGAAGTACGGCAGTTCGGCGGCATCCCCGCGCAGCGGCCACGGGTACTGCCCGAAGCCGAGCCAGCCTTGGAACCCCTCGCGCGGCTTCGCCGGGAACTCGTCGGTGACGAGCCGCGGCACGGCGACGACATCCCATTCCAGGCCCTTCGCGCCGTGCACCGTGAGCACCTGCACGGTGCCGGGCTCCGGCGGCTCGGGGCGGGGCGAGAGGTCTTCGCGCAGCTCGGCTTCGCGCAGCCAGCCGAGGAAGCCCGACAGCGTCGCGATCTCGGCGATCGCGAGGTACCCCGAGAGCGCGTCGGCGAAGGCGTCGAGGTTGGCCGAGCCGAGCACCCGGTACTCGTTGGCGGCGACTTCGATGTCGAGACGCAGCTCCTGGATGACGAGCGCCACGAGGTCGGGCAGGTCGAGCCGCACCCGGGCGCGCAGTCGCGCCAGCGTGGCACCGGCATCCCGCAGCCGCTCCAGCCCGACGGGCGTGAAGTTCTCGAGGGCGACGTGCCCGTCCGGCGCCGACACCAGGAAGTCGAGAGCGTCGACGATCGAGCCGCCCTCCCCCGGTGCGACGGCCGTGTTGAGCAGCTCGCGCACCTCGTCGTCGTGCGTGCGCTGCGTGTGGTCGCGCGCACGCAGCCAGGCCGCGAGCCGGTTGAGCGCGTGCAGGTCGGCGACCCCGACGCGCCAGCGCGAGCCCGCCAGAACGCGCAGCAGCTGGATGCCCGCCGCCGGGTCGTCCATCGCCGAGAGCAGGCACACCAGGTCGGCGATCTCGGGCTCGGCGAGCAGCCCCCCGATGCCGAGCACGTGGAACTTCACGCCGCGCTCGCGCAGGGCTGCGAGGAAGTACGGCTGCGTCGCCCGGGCACGCATGAGCATCGCGGCGCTCGTGCCGGCGTCCACCCGGGCGGCGAGCCAGTCGGCGACCGCGGCCGCCTCCTCGGCGACCGTCTCGGGGAACGCCGTCTGCACCTCGACCGCGGACGCGGTCGGCGAAGCCGCGAGCTTCTCGACGGCCACCCCCCGCCCGGTGAACGGGGCGACGAGGTGGTTGGCGGCATCCAGGATGCGCGTGCCGTTGCGCCAGCTCGTGCTCAACGCGAAACGCGCGTCGGCGCGGAACAGCTCCGCGAACTGGTCGAGGTTGGCGGCGCTCGCCCCGCGCCACCCGTAGATCGACTGGTTCGGGTCGCCGACCGCCATCACCGCACTCCCCGCGAAGAGCTCCGCGAGCAGCCGGGTCTGCACGACCGAGGTGTCCTGGTATTCGTCGAGCAGCACGACGCGGAAGCGGTCGCGCAGGTCGGCACCGAGGGAGGGCTGCTTCTGCGCGATCCGCAGCGCGAGCGCCACCTGGTCGGCGTATTCGACGACGCCGCGCCGCACCTTCTCGGCGTCGTAGTCGGCGGCGAGATCGGCGAGCACGTCGAGGGCGCCGAGCTGCTCCGCCAGCTCCACGGCGGGCAGCCGCTCGAACCGGTCGACCGGGTCGTTCGTCGGCAACCCGGCGAGCGCCCCGAGGTCGGCGGCGAGCGCGCGCACCTCGTCGAGGTCGCCGGCGTGCTCCGCGACGCCGCGCGCGACCGTCAGGACAGCCTTGGTGAGGGCGTCGAGGTTCTTGCCGAGTTCGGGCAGGCGGGCATCCCGGCTGCGCATGACCACGCCGCGCGCGAGCTGCCAGGCCGCCGCCTCGCCGAGCACCGGCGCGTCGCCCTCGCGCCCGAGCAGGATCGCGGAATCCCGGTAGAGCGTGTTCGCGAACGAGTTGTAGGTCGCGACGTGCGGGGCGTCGAAGACATCCCGTTCCGGCAGCAGCCCGGCGCCCCCGAAAGCGGAGTCGAGTTCGGCGATGCGCTCCCGGATGCGCAACCCCAGTTCGCCCGCGGCCTTGCGGGTGAAGGTCAGGCCGAGCACCTGCGCCGGCTCGACGAGCCCGTTCGCGAGCAGCCAGAGCACCCGGTTCGCCATCGTCTCGGTCTTGCCCGACCCGGCGCCCGCGACGACGAGCGCGGGAGCCAGGGGCGCCTCGATCACGGCCTGCTGCTGCGCCGTCGGATGCGGCACGGGCTTTCCGCGCACGCTCGAGAGCGCGTCGGCGATGTCGATCGACGAGTATCTGATCGACACCGTCACTCCGCGCTCACCGCCCCGACGCGGTGCAACCGCAGTTCGGGCACCGCGCCGAGCCCGTAGCCGCCGACCTCGAGCACGCCCTCGAAGGAGGCCGCCGCCATGCCGATCGCGACCTGGCGGATGCGCTCGCGGAACGCCTCGAGCCCGGCGTCGTCGAGCGGGGCCTGCACGCCCTCGCGGTACTTCTTGCCGCCGACGCCCGACTTGACGTAGAGCAGCTTGGCGCCGCCGGCGCGGTGCTCGCCGAGTTCGTCGAGCACCTCGTCGAGCCGCCCCTCGCGGTAGGCGAGCTGGTACGCGCCGAGCTGGGCGGCGGCATCCACCTTCGCCTGCGTGACGTGGTTGCCCGTCTTGAGGTCGACGATCATCACGCTGCCGTCGGCCGCGCGCTCGACCCGGTCGATCGTGCCCCGCACCGTCGCGCGGTCGATCTCGAGCTCGAAGGACTTCTCGGCCCCGACGACCACCCCGCCGCCGCGTTCGAAGTCCCCGAGGTACGCCGCGATCCCGTCGGCGAGCACCCGCGCCTGGCGTCGGTGGTGCTCGGCGAGCCAGGGCGACTCGAACAGCAGCTCACCCCACCGCTTCTCGACCCGCGCCCAGACGGCGTCGGCGTCGGGCGACTCGGCGGTCTCCATCGCCCAGTGCAGGATCGTGCCGACATCCATCAGCGTCGTCGAGGTCGACCCGCCGATCGTCTCGAGGAACCAGTCCAGCGGCGACTCCTCGAACCGCTCGAGCTTCGAAGGCGACACCGGAACCTGCATCCCCTCGAACAGCGGACTCTCGCTCGACGCGGAGAGCAGGCCGTGCCAGTCGTCGGGGCTCGCTCCGGGAACGCCGAGCTCCGCCAGACGGGCGAGAGAGGATGCCGCGGCGGCCCGGGTGCGCGGATCGACCCCGCGCGAGGTCAGCAGGCGGCGCAGGCGGCCGGTCGTGCCACGAAGGGTGAAGGGCGCCGTCTCGGCGAGGAGCGGCACGCGCGCCTCCGGCAGATCGGGCGGCAGCAGGTCGACGAGCACGCTGCGGGACTCGTCGTCGTTCACCACCGCCGCGAGCAGCACGCGATCGCGCGCCCGGGAGATCGCGAGCGCGAACATCCGCAGCTCGTCGTCGAGCACCAGTTTGCGGTCATCGAGCGGACCGCCCTCCCCCACGGCCGCCCGGGTGAGCGCCTGCGGGGCGAGCAGCGAGCCGCGCGGACGCAGGTTCGGCCAGGCGCCGTCCTGCAGCCCCGCGACGACGACGGTGTCGAACTCCAGCCCGACGGTTCCCGACGGCGTCGTCACGAGCACCGCGTCGTCGGCGCGCGTCGGGGCGATGAGGTCCTCCGAGACCTCGGCGTCGCGGAGGGTGTCGAAGAACACGCTCGCCGCCGGGTTGTCGACGCGGTGCTCGGCGAAGCGCTTCGCGGCGGCGAACAGCCCGACGATCCCGTCGAGGTCGCGGTTCGCCTCGGCCGCTGCGACCCCGCCGCCCAAAGCCTGAGTGCGCCAAGGCTTCGCGAGCCGGCTGCGCTCCCAGGCGAGCCAGAGCAGGTCCTCGGCCGTCGCGGCCTCGTCGGCGTTGCGCAGGGCGTCCAGCGTCACGGCGAGCCGCTCGGCCGTGCGGGCGACCGGGGCGTCGATCGTGGCGAACCGTCCGGGGGCCGCCAGCGCCTCGACGAGCAACTCGCCGCTCGGGCGCATCCCGCCGGCCTGGGCCTCTTCAGTGCGCAGCGCGATCCTCAGCCGGCGCAGGCCGATCGGGTCGAGCCCGCCGAACGGACCGGTGAGCAGTTCGGCGGCGAGGTCGGCGGTCAGCTCGCGTCGGCCGATCCCGGTCTCGACGACGGCGAGCAGCGCCCGCGCCGCGGCGTCGTCGCGCAGCGCCAGCCCCCCGCCGCCGGTGCGC
>NZ_JBIIAW010000039.1:0-25004 GCF_044239695.1 Pseudolysinimonas sp.
CGCCCGTCACCACCTGCAGTTCGGCGTCGGGCGCCAGCACCGACACCGTGTGCGGCAGCAGCTCGGCGAGCCGGTCGTCGATCTCGACGGCCGTCACCCGGGCGCCGGCTTCGAGCAGCCCGAGGGTGAGCGATCCGAGACCCGGGCCGACCTCGAGCACCTCGTCGCCGGGCTCCACCTTCGCGGTCTTCACGATCTTGCGCACCGTGTTGCCGTCGACGACGAAGTTCTGCCCGAGTTTCTTGGTCGGCTGGAGGTCGAGCTGCGCGGCGAGGTCGCGGATCTCGGCCGGTCCGAGCAGGGCCATCAGCGACCCCCGACGGCAGGCGCGTCGAGAGCCGTGTCGTCCCAGCGCCCGTAGACCTCTTCGGTGTTCGAGGTGATCTGGGCGGCGAGCATCGACGCGTCGGTGCCGAGGTGATCCGCCATGAACCGCAGCGTATGCGGAATCAGGTACGACGAGTTGGGCCGCCCGCGCCACGGCGTCGGGGTCAGGTAGGGGGCATCCGTCTCGATCAGGATGTTGGCGCGGGGGATGACCTCGAGGGCGTCGCGCAACGGCCCGGCGTTCTTGAAGGTGACGGTGCCGGCGAACGAGAGGTACCAGCCCTCGGCGGCGACCTCGCGCGCGAACTCCGCGTCGCCCGAGAAGCAGTGGAACACCGTCCGCGCCGGGGCACCGACCCGGCGCAGCACCTTCAGCACATCGGCGTGCGCGTCGCGGTCGTGGATCTGCAGGGCGAGGTCGTGCTCCTTCGCGATCGCGATGTGCGCCTCGAAGGAGCGGATCTGCGCCTCCCGGCCGTCCTCGCCGGTGCGGAAGAAGTCGAGCCCGGTCTCGCCGATCGCCCGCACCCGCGGCCGGGCGGCGAGTTCCGCGATCCCGGCGAGGTGCTCGTCGAGCAGCCCGGCGGCCGCGAGCTCCGGCGCCTCGTTCGGATGCAGCGCCACCGCCGCGAGCACGCGCGGCTCGTGCGCGGCGATCTCGGCGCTCCACCGCGAGGTCTCGAGGTCGGTGCCGACCTGCACGACACCCCGCACCCCGACGCTCGACGCGCGGTCGAGCTGCTCCCGGAAGTCGAGCGACGAGACGCCGTCCTCGATCTCGAGGTGCGTGTGGTTGTCGTAGACGCCGACGACCAGCGGGTCCGGCAGCGGCGGGTAGTCGACGACCTTCTCGTCGGCGCCCCGAGCACGTGCCCGCAGGAAGGGTTCGGTCACGACGAAGCGGTCTCGGTCTCGAGTTCGATCCGCGGGAACAGGGGCTCGAGCGGCGACACCGTTCCGCCGCCCGTGCGATCCCAGGCGAGGTCGACGCGCTGCTCGGTGAGCGCCCCCGGCTCGCCGAGCGCCGCCCAGAGCTTCGCGGTGGCCTGCGGCATCACCGGCGAATAGAGCACCGCGAGGGTGCCGACGCCGTGCGCGAGGGTCGCGAGCACCTGGTCGAGGCGGCTGGACTGGGCGGAATCCTTCGCCAGCACCCACGGCGCCTGCTCGGTCACGTAGCCGTTGAGCGCATCCACGAGCGTCGCGATCGAGGCCAGCGCCTCGTGGATGGCGAGCTTGCCGATCGCCGCGTGGGCGGCATCCGTCACGCTCTTCTCCAGGTCGGTGATCGCGGCGTCGCGCTCGGCGGCGGGCACGACCCCGTCGCGGTACTTCTGCACCATCGCGATGACCCGGCTGCCGAGGTTGCCGAACCCGTTGGCGAGTTCGGCCTGGTAGCGCGCCGACAGGTCCTCCCACGAGAACGAGCCGTCCTGCCCGAAGGTGATCGCCGAGAGGAAGTAGTAGCGGAACGCGTCGGAGCCGAAGACATCCGTGATCTGGCTCGGGGCGATGCCGGTGAGCTTCGACTTCGACATCTTCTCGCCGCCGACGAGCAGCCAGCCGTGGCCGAACACCTGCTTCGGCACCGGGAGACCGGCGGCCATCAGCATCGCCGGCCAGATGACGGCGTGGAAGCGGGCGATGTCCTTGCCGACGAGGTGCGTCGCCGGCCAGCGGCGGCGGAAGTTCTCCGTGTCGCTGCCCCAGCCGATCGCGGTCACGTAGTTGAGGAGGGCGTCGAACCACACGTAGACGACGTGCGTCGGATCCCACGGCACCTTGATGCCCCAGTCGAAACTCGACCGCGAGATCGACAGGTCGTCGAGACCCTGCTTGACGAACTGGATGATCTCGTTGCGCACGCTCTCCGGCTGCACGAAGTCGGGCTGCTGCTCGTAGAGATCCAGCAGCGCCTGACCGAAGTCGCTCATGCGGAAGAAGTAGTTCTTCTCCTTGAGGATCTCCACCGGCCGCGAGTGGATCTTGCAGAGCTTCTGCCCCGCGTAGTCGCCGACCTCGGTCTCCATCAGGTCGTCGAGCTGCTTGTACTCCTCGCAGCCGACGCAGTAGTACCCCTCGTAGACGCCCTCGTAGATGTGGCCCTCGTCGTACAACTGCTGCAGGAACTTCGCCACCGCGATCTCGTGCCGCTCGTCGGTCGTGCGGATGAAGTCGTCGTTCGCGACATCGAGGGTGTCGAGCACCGGCAGCCAGGCGTCGGCGACGAGCTTGTCGGCCCACTCCTTCGGGGTCACCCCGTTCGCGGCCGCCGTGCGCTCGATCTTCTGCCCGTGCTCGTCGGTGCCGGTCAGCAGCCAGGTGTCGTCGCCCGACTGGCGGTGCCAGCGCGCGAGCACATCCGCCGCGACCTCCGTGTACGCGTGCCCGATGTGCGGGACGTCGTTGACATAGAAGATCGGGGTGGTGATGTAGAAACCGCCGGGCTGTGACACGCGTGCCAGCCTAGCTTTCGGGCCGCCGTGTTACTCGGCGGCGAGTTCGGTCGGTACGCAACTCTCTGAAATCCGACCCTTCGTCGATCTCTCATCCACGAACCCGCCGATCTCCGAGAGTTAGGAACGACCCTTCGCCCGGATGGCCGCCTCGTAGAGGGCCTTGGCGTTCAGCCCGGTGGCGCCGGCGACATCCGCCGCAGCCTCCTTCATCCGGATGCCGCCCGCCGCCAGCTCGAGGACGGTCGCGACCGCCGTGGCGAGGTCCGCGGTCGCGGCGGCGGCCGGAGCGCCCTCGACGACGATCACGATCTCGCCGCGGGCGCCGTCGGCGAACTTCGCGGCGAGCTCTTCCAGGGTGCCGCGGGCGACCTCTTCGTACATCTTCGTGAGCTCGCGGCAGACGGCCGCGCGCCGCGTCGGGCCGAAGGCCTCGGCGAGATCCGTCAGCGCGTCGCCGATGCGGTGCGGGGATTCGAAGAACACGAGCGTGCGGGTCTCGGCGGCGAGCGGCCGCATCGCCGCGACCCGACCCTTGCGCGGCAGGAACCCCTCGAACGCGAACCGGTCGGTCGGCAGACCCGACAGCGCGAGGGCGGTCAGCACGGCGCTCGGTCCGGGCAGCGCCGTGACCGGCACCCCGGCGTCGATCGCGGCGGCGACGAGCGCGTAGCCCGGGTCGCTGACGGTCGGCATGCCGGCATCCGACAGCACCAGCACGTCCTCGGTGCGCGCCAGCTCGACGAGCTCTGCCGCGCGCTCCCGTTCGTTGTGCTCGTGCAGGGCGACGAGCCGGGGCCGGTTCTCGATGCCGAGGCCGCG
Organism: Pseudolysinimonas sp.; assembly: GCF_044239695.1. Taxonomy (GTDB): domain Bacteria; phylum Actinomycetota; class Actinomycetes; order Actinomycetales; family Microbacteriaceae; genus Pseudolysinimonas_A. The sequence continues at coordinate 3,606 of NZ_JBIIAW010000039.1, forward strand.
CAGCAGTTGCACCGTGACCCGGGTGTCCTCCGCAGCGACCGTTCCGATGCGTTCGAGCGTCTCGACGAGCCGACGGGACGCGTCGCCGAGGTTGCCGATCGGCGTCGCGCCCAGGATGATCATCCCGCCATTCTCCCGCCCTTACGATGACGGGATGACGGTGGTCGAGCTGCCCGGGTCGCGGCTCGACGACTGGTGGGGCCGGATGCAGAGCACCGAGGCCGCACGGAGGGCATGGCGCTGGGGCGGGCCCGCGGCCGTCACCGCGGTCGCCGCCGCGACGCGGCTGATCGGGCTCGGGCATCCCGACGTGCTCGTCTTCGACGAGACCTACTACGTCAAGGACGCGTACACCCTCTCCCAGCTCGGCTACGAGGGCAGTTGGCCCGCCGACCCGAACGTCGCGTTCAACGCGGGCGACCCGTCGGGGTTCCTTCCCGCGGCGTCGTTCGTCGCCCACCCGCCCGTCGGCAAGTGGATCATCGCCGCCGGCCTCGCTCTGTTCGGCGCCGACGACCCCTTCGGGTGGCGGATATCGGTGGCGGTCGTCGGCATCCTCCTCGTCGTGCTCACCATGGGGATCGCGCACCTGCTGTTCCGGCGCCCGCTGCTCACCGTGATCGCGGGCGGGCTGCTCGCGATCGACGGCAACGCGATCGTGATGAGCCGGGTCGCTCTGCTCGACACGATGCTCGCGTTCTTCGCGCTGCTCGGGGTGCTGTTCGTCCTCCTCGATCGGGGGTTCGCGAAGCGGCGCCTCGAAAGATGGGTGGATGCCCGCGGCACCTCGGGCTGGGGACCGGTGCTGGCCTGGCGCCCCTGGCTGCTCGCTGCCGCCGTCGCCTTCGGCCTCGCGACCGGGGTCAAGTGGAGCGGTGCCTACTTCCTGGCGATCTTCGGCGTCTACGTGGTGGTGAGCGAACTGCTGCTGCGCCGGAAGGCCGGCATCGAGTTCTGGGCGACCGGCGGGCTGCTGAAGCAGGCGCCCGTCACGTTCCTGCTGCTCGTGCCGCTCGCCGCGGCCGTCTACCTGGCGTCGTGGACCGGCTGGTTCGTCACCGACGGCGGCTACCACCGCCACTGGATCGAGAGCGGCGGCGAGGCGTGGACCGACGGACTCGCCTGGGTGCCGACCTGGTTCCAGAACTGGTGGCACTACGAGGTGGCCGTGTACAACTACCACGTCGGCGAGTCGACGCCCCACGGCTACCAGTCGAATCCGCTCACCTGGCTGTTCCTCGTGCGGCCGACGAGCATGTACTACCAGGGCTTCTCAGACGGCAGCATCCAGACGATCCTCGGCATCGCCAACCCGCTCATCTGGTGGGCGTCGACGGCGGCGGCCGTGTACCTGGTCGTGCGGGTCGCCCTGCGGCTGCGGCGCCGCGAGGCGGTCTCATCGGAGGTGCTGATCCTCGTGGGCCTCGCGGCGGGGTATCTGCCCTGGCTGCTGTACCTGCACCGCACCGTGTTCACCTTCTACACGATCGCGTTCGAGCCGTACCTGATCCTCGCGCTGACGGCCGCGCTCGGGATGCTGCTGGGCACCGCGGCCGACCCGGAACGCCGCCGGGTGGCCGGCATCCAGGCCGTGGGGATCTTCCTCGGCGTGAGTCTGGCGCTGAGCGCGTTCTTCTTCCCGATCTGGACGGCGATGTCGGTGCCGGACTGGTTCTTCCGCATCCACCTGTGGCTGCCGTCCTGGCTCTGAGTTTTCGTTGCCTTCGGCCGGCTACGTCGCAGTAGCATGATGGCACCCACTTCTCCCCGGCGCGTTCCCTGGCGCGAAAATCTGTAACACGCCTGGAATATGACGCGTCCTAGAATCTCCGCGGGGGATCCGCAGATCACGAAGGACCCCCGATGACGCGTCGTCGCCGTTTCGCAGCCGGTTTCGCGGCTCTCCTGGCACTCACCGGCACGCTCGTGTTCGGCGGTGCCATCGTCGCCAGCGCCGATGCGGTCATCAACTTCGGCGGCGCAACACCCGCGCAGGGGTCGACGAGCATCTGGACGCCCACCGCCTACGTGCTCGAAGGCACGACCACAAACACTCTCTACACCGACACGGTCGACGTCTTCGACTGGTCGAGCGGCGCGGGCGTGCTGATTTCCTCCTGCGCGGGGCTCGATCCCTCGAGCGGCACCTGGTCATGTTCCGCGACGCTCAGCGCAGGATTCAAGGACCTCCGGGTGTTCCAGGCGACCAACTCCGATACCCGCACCTTCACCCTCAACCCGCCCGCGCCGACCGTCGACCAGGCCGACGGAATCGTCGTCCCCTACGGCGAACCGGTGACCTTCACCGGCACCAACTCCTGGACCGGCGGCAGCGTGAGCGTCACGGTCTTCGAGCGGGCGATGACCTGCGCAGACTCGGACGTGAGCGACGGCACCTGGTCGTGCGAGATGGGCCTCGACGACGACCCCGTCGAGGGCACGTTCACCCTCCGCGTGCTCCACCAGGCCACGGGCGCGTCGAGCGCGGTCACCGAGATTACGTTCATCGTCGAGGACGCCAACGACCTTCGGATCACGTCGCCAGCGCAGGAGGACGAGGTCGTGTGGTCGGCCGACGGCATCACCGTCTCCGGCACGTCGCCGAGCGCGACCGAACCGGTCGACGTCTACCTCGACGGCGAGTTCTTCATGTGCACGGCCGCCCCCGCGCTGAACTGGTCGTGTGACACGCCGGCGATCGACCTCGGCGACCACTTCTTGACCGCCCAGCAGGTCGGGTTCACCGACGACCAGGTCGACATCACCGTCATCCTGCCCACCCCTGACGTCGACCAGACCGGCTTCACCCACGTGCGGGGCACCCAGTACTCCGACTTCTCCGGCGGATCGACCTACCCGGGCGCCACCGTCCACGTCGTCGTCGAACTGGGCGACTCGGTGACCGAGGAATGCCAGGACGACGACGACGGCTCGGGATGGGCGTGCCAGGTCGACCTGCTCGGCTACAACGACCTCGGCACCTACAACGTGTACATCTGGCAGGAGATCCCGGACGAGGCCACCAGCTTCTCGCTCACCTACACGCTGGAGATCGTCCCGCCCGCCACACCGACGCTCACCTGCGGATTCAGCCCGAACGGCGGCTTCGCGGCGAGCGGCGCTCAGGCTCTCGACAATTTGTCCGTCGCCGAGATCCTGTCGTACACCGGCGAAGTGTCCGGCCCCAACACGGACGAGTTCGGCCCTCGCGGGTACTGCGGCGACAACGCGGGCTTGCCCTTCACCCAGGGCTCCACCTACGAGTACGACACGCTCCCCGGATGCAGCCCGTCGAACTGCTCCTTCTCCGGGCTCGCGCCGGGGGACTACGAGGCGTACTACACGGTGAGCGACGGGCTCTCGGGGTACGACTACGAGCCGCACCACTTCCTGTTCCGCATCCCCCCGGCCGCATCGATCACGACGACGGCGAGCACGGTCAACTCCGTCATTCTGAGGGGGAACGGCACTCCCGGCGACCTGCTGCGCGTGGAACGCTCGAGCGGAGCCCAGCTGTGCGCGACGACGGTCACCGGGGCGGGAACCTGGGCCTGCCAGTTCCCGAAGTCGTCGGCCTCCTCGGCACGGGTGATCGACATCGATGCGCAGTCCGGCGGCATGTCGGCCTACTCGGCTGCGCGCGCCATCCCGGTCTTCGTCCCGACCCTGACAGTGGTTCCCGAGGAGCCGATCGCCCTGGTGAACTGGTTCCTGGAGTTCGGCGGCGACCTCATGGACCTCAAGCCGGGTGACTCCTTCACCCTCAACGTCTCGGGCATGCCGGAGGGCACCGAGATCGAGGTCTGGATGCACTCGACGCCGAGGCTCATCGGCACGGCGACCGGCACCGGCGCCCCGATGGCGCTGCAGCTGACCGTTCCGGAGGACATCGAGTCCGGACCCCACGAGATCGAGATGATCGGCGTCACCCCGCTCGGCACGCAGTACTTCTTCACCTCGGATGCGATGGTCACCGGCGGCGCCCTCCCGACCGAGGCGGTCACGGACGAGCCGGTGCTCGACGAGGGCGAGGGCGGTGGCTCGGCCGACCGCACCGATCCTGCCGCGCCCAGCGCGCTGAGCGACGGGCTCGCGCCGCTCTCGGCGATCGCGGCGAATCCGGCGACGATCGCCATCGCGGGTGGCCTCGCCCTCGCGCTGCTGTTCCTCGTCGCCCTGCCGACGGAGCTGCTCAACTCGTCACTGTCGTCCAACACCTCGCGACTCGGCCGGGTCTACGGCGCGATCGACGGCGGGATGACGAAGGCGCAGGACTGGCTGATCGGGGTGACCCGCTCCCGTGCGATCGCCGCCGCCATCCTGACCGTCGTCATCGCGATCATCTACGGCTTCGTCGACCCGGACTTCGGATTCGACGTCGTGTCGCTGCGGCTCGTGCTCTCGCTCGCGATCGCCTTCTTCATCCTGAGCTTCGTCGCGTCCTGGATCTCCGGCATGATCATCCGCCGGGCCTGGGGGGCGATGGGCGTCGTCGCGATGCAGCCGTCGATCATCCTGTTCGCCGTCGTCGGCGTGATCGTGGCGCGCATCCTCGAGTTCTCGCCCGGCTTCCTGATCGGGATCGCGATCGGCCTCGAACTGCTGCAGGCGTCGAAAACGGTCACCGCGAAGGCGGTGTTCGTGCAGCTCGGTGTCGTCACCGGACTCGCGCTGGCGGCCTGGGTGGTCTACTCGTTCTTCACCCCGGGCGACGACTTCCTCGGGATGCTCGTCGAGGACACGATGGTCGCCGTGACGGCGGAAGGCCTCACCGGTGCACTGATCGCCGTGTTCCCGCTGAAGTTCCTCGACGGTCGCGAACTGTGGGAGGTGTCGAAGCGACTCTGGGTCGCCGCGTTCCTCATCGTGTCGACGGCGTTCGCCCTGCTCGTGCTGCCGACGGCGGTCGAGGGCACGGATGTCGCCGACTACGGCGTCTGGCTCCTCGTGTTCGCGGTGTTCGGTCTGGTGTCGCTCGCCGTGTGGATCATCTTCGTCCGGGCCGACGCGAAGGCGGCCGCCGCCGAGCAGAAGAAGGTCGACGCGTAACCGCAGGAAACACGGCGTAACGGGCCGATAATCTGGCGGGATGGCTGACAGAGAGTACGGGTTCAAGACGCGCGCCATCCATGCGGGCAACATCCCGGATGCGGTGAGCGGGGCCCGGGCCCTGCCGATCTACCAGACGAGCGCCTTCGTCTTCGACGACACCGCGGATGCCGCGGCCCGCTTCGCGCTGCAGAAGTACGGCAACATCTACAGCCGCGTCGCGAACCCCACGGTCGCCTCGTTCGAGGAGCGCATCGCCTCGCTCGAGGGCGGCCTCGGCGCCGTCGCCACGTCCTCGGGCCTCGGCGCCGAGTTCATCACCTTCGCCTCGCTCGCCGGCGCGGGCGACCACATCGTCTCGGCCGCCTCCCTCTACGGCGGCACCGTCACCCAGCTCGACGTGACCCTGCGCCGGTTCGGCGTCGAGACGACGTTCGTCACCGGCACCGACCCGGAGGACTACGCGGCGGCGATCACCGACCAGACGAAGCTCATCTTCACCGAGTCGATCACCAACCCGTCAGGCGACATCGCCGACCTCGAGGGTCTCGCCGAGGTCGCGCACGCGCACCACCTGCCGCTCATCGTCGACTCGACGGTCGCGACCCCCTACCTCAACCGTCCGATCGAGTGGGGGGCGGATGTCGTCATCCATTCGGCCACCAAGTTCCTCGGCGGCCACGGCACGACCCTCGGCGGAGTCGTCGTCGAGTCGGGTCGCTTCCACTGGGCGAACGAGCGCTTCCCGCTCTTCGACACCGAGGTCGCCCACTACGGCGGACTCAACTGGCACGGCAACTTCGGCGAGTACGCGTTCCTCACCCGCCTCCGGGCCGAGCAGCTGCGCGACATCGGCCCGGTGCTGGCGCCGCACTCCGCCTGGCTGCTCGCGCAGGGCGTCGAGACCCTCCCCTACCGGATGCAGGCGCACGTCGACAACGCTCGCGCCGTCGCGGAATGGCTGGATGCCGATGACCGCATCGAGTTCGTCAACTGGGCCGGCCTGCCGCAGCACCCGCACTTCGAGCGCGCGGCGAAGTACTTCCCGAAGGGCCCGGGCTCGGTCTTCTCGTTCGGCGTGAAGGGCGGTCGGGATGCGGGCCGCACGTTCATCGAGAGCGTCAACCTCGCCTCGCACCTCGCCAACATCGGCGACGCGAAGACGCTCGTCATCCACCCCGGTTCGACGACGCACGCCCAGCTCACCGAACAGCAGCTCGTGGATGCCGGCGTGCTCCCGGGCCTCGTGCGCATCAGCGTCGGCATCGAAGACGTCGACGACATCATCGACGACCTCGACCAAGCGCTCGCCGCCGCGGTGAAGGGATAATCGGGTCATGTCGACCGCGACTCCCGACCTCGAGACCGTCCAGCTCTCCAACGGGCTGACCTGCGACATCCCGGCATCCTCGCCGCTCGCCAAGCTGCTGAAGTCGAAGCGCACCTGGGTCGGGCCGTCCGCGAAGGACCGGTTGAAGATCCTCCAGGAGGCGAAGACCGTCGCGATCGTCGGCGCGTCGCCGAACCCCGCGCGGTCGTCGTACTTCGTCGCCACCTACCTCCAGCAGTCGAGCGACTACGAGCTCTACTTCGTCAACCCGAACGCCGACGAGATCCTCGGGCAGAAGGTCTATAAGACTCTCGCCGATCTGCCCGTCGTGCCCGACATCGTGGACGTGTTCCGCCGGGCGAGCGACATCCCCGCGGTGATGGACGAGGCGATCGCGATCGGCGCGAAGACCGTCTGGGTGCAGCTGGGCATCTGGAACGAGGATGCCGCGTACTACGGCGAGGAGAAGGGCCTGACCGTCGTCATGGACCGCTGCCTCAAGGTCGAGCACGCCCGCTTCCACGGCGGCCTGCACCTCCTCGGTTTCGACACCGGGCAGATCACCTCGCGCAAGACCCTCCGCTGACCCGCGACGTTACGGCAGGTTGCGCGCGACGGTGACCGCCCGGGGATGCCGGGCTACCGTGACTCGCATGACCACCTCGCTGCCCTCGCCGCTCGTCTCGGCGCAGTGGCTCGCCGACCACCTCGGTGCCGACGACCTTCTCGTCGTCGACGCGTCGGTCGTGACGTTCACCCAGCCCAACGGCAAGCCGGGATCATTCAGCGGGCACGAGCAATACATCGCCGACGGTCACGTGCCGGGGGCGGTGTTCGCCGATCTCATCGAGGAGTTCTCCGACCCCGAGGGCCGGTATCCGTTCACCCGTCCCGACGCCGAGCGCTTCGCGGCCGCGGCGGGTGCCGTGGGCATCGGACCGGACACGACCGTCGTCGTCTACGACACCGCGCTCGGCCAGTGGGCGGCGCGGTTCTGGTGGCTGCTGCGCGCCTTCGGTCACGACTCCGCCGCGGTGCTCGACGGCGGTCTCACCGCCTGGACCGCCGACGCGCGACCGGTGGAGCGGGGTCACGTGGAGCCGACGCCGACGGTGTTCGCGGCGACCGAGCGCTCCGACGCCTGGGTCGACAAGGCCTACGTCGAACGCATCGTCGCCGGCGTGGAGTCCGCCGAGCTGATCTGCGCCGTCCCGCCGAAGGAGTTCACCGGCGAGGCGCCGAGCCGCGAGCGCGCGGGCGTGATCCCCGGTTCGCGGTCACTGCCGGCCGCACGACTCGTCGACCGCGACGCACGCACGGCGCTCCCGGACGCCGACCTGCAGGAGCTGTTCGCGCCGATCGGCGAAGCCCCGCGCGTCGTGACCTACTGCAACGGCGGGATCGCCGCAGCCGCCGCCGCGCTGCACCTGGTGCGGCTCGGCGAGACCGAGGTCGCGATCTACGACGGCTCGCTCAACGAGTGGGCCGCCGATCCCGACGCTCCGCTGGTCACGGCGGGCAGCGGGACGGTCAGCCGATCTCGTTGAGCAGCCCGTTGTCGACGACGGGCGACTGGATGCCCTCACCGGCCGTCACGACGTTCTCGTTGCCCTGCACGTTGACGGTGTCGATCGTCGACTCCGCCACGATGACGTTCTCCTCGCCCCGGATGACGACGTCGCCGATGCTGACCGCCGAGATGTCGGCGCCCTGACCTTGGATCTCGACGGTACCGACGGTCTCGCCCACGAGATCCGCACCGTCGCCGCGGATGACGAGTTCGGCGATCGAGGTGAAGGTGAGCCGGATGCCGCTGCCCTCGAGGGTGACGGTGCCGCACTCGCCGACGACGTAGTTGCCCGGACGGTCGATCAGCAGGCTGACGCAGTCGAGTTCGTCGGCGGGGTCCGGCGCCGCGTCGGTGACGGTGGGCTCCGGCGTCGCGATCGTCTCGGTCGGCGCGGGGCCCCCTCCGCCCCCCTCGGAGAGGAAGTCGCTCGTGCAGCCCGCGAGCAGCACGGCCGCGAGGCCGATGCCGAGCAGCCCTACGGCACGGATGCGTCCGGCGGCCTGACCTTCCGCGAGCTGTCGAACCTTCATACGGCGAGCCTATCGGCGAGGGCCGCCCCGTCGGTGATCGGCAAGTCGCAGACGAAGTGCTCGCAGAGGTAGGCGGTGTCGACCCCGTCCTGACCGATGCGGGCGGCGAACAGTTCGAACCCCTCCGCGGCGAAGGATGCGGCGGCCGACTCGGTCACGAGGGCGAGCACGCGAGAAGGGCCACCCCACCGCCGGGCGACGTCCGCCAGCGGGGTCCCGCCCTCGCCGACCACGACGAGCTGGCTCACCGGTCGCCCGAGCCGGGAACCGATGGCGAGCGCGGCCCCGAACGAGAGCGGCTGGGCGGGGGCGAGCGGCAGCGCCGGGGCGATCGCCCGCTCCGCGATCCGGTGATGGGCGTCGTCACCGCTGAGCGCGGCGAGCAGCAGCGCGGCGTCGGCGAGCAGGGCTCGTCCCGACGGCGTCGCCCCGTCCGACACCTCGGCGGGAAGAGCCAGCCCGCGCGCCACGAGCACCGGGTCGGCCCCCGACGGCGCGGTGACGTCATCGCCCGCCACGCACGATTCGACGAGCGCCCGGGCGATCACCGCGTAGCGCGGCTCGCCGAGAGCGAGGGCGAGCCGCAGCAGTCCCCCGGCGAGGCCGCCGTAGTCTTCCAGCGTCGCGACGGCAGTGGAGGTGCGGCCGTCGAGGGATGCCCGCCGCAGCGGCGCCGCGTCCCCGTGGGTGGCGAGCACAGCATCCGCCGCCTGCCGCGCCGCGTCGATCCAGTCGGTGCGGGCGAAGCGCACCCCGGCGTCGGCGAGCGCGCCGATGGCGAGCCCGTTGAGCCCGGTGAGCACCTTGCCGTCGAGCGGCGGGGGCGGTAGGGCGGCGCGGGCCGCGGCGTCGAGGGCGTAGTAGCCGCCCTCGTTCCGCATGCCATCGATGACGCTCTCGCTGTCCTGCCCGGAGGCGAACCCGCCGGGCACGGCGAGCACCTCGATCAGGAACGACGCGATCCCCGTCGCCGTCGCCTCGTCGCCCACGGCCGCGTAGGCGGTGAGCAACTGGGCGTTGTCGGTCAGCATCCGCTCGTAGTGGGGCTCCGACCAGTCGCGGTGCACGGCGTAGCGGAAGAATCCGCCCTCGACGGCGTCCCGCAGCGGCGAGACCGCCATCGCGGCGAGGGTGCGCTCGGCGAGGTCGCGCGCCGAGGCGCCACCGTGCTCGAGGAGGAACCTGAGCGCCGGGGTGGTGGGGAACTTCGGCGCGGTGCCGAAGCCGCCGAACTCGTGGTCTTCGTGGCCGAGCATGGTCTGCACGGCGTCGTCGAGCGCCGCGCGCGGCAGCCCGTCCTGCTGCGCAACAGGACGATCGGCGGTGAGCGCGGCGACGAGCGACGACGCCGTCTCCTCCACCCCGTCGCGGCGCTGCGTCCAGGCGTCGGTGATCGCGTCGAGCACCTCGCGGAAGGCCGGCATCCCCTGCACCGGGCGCGGCGGGAAGTACGTGCCCGCGTAGAACGCCGCACCGGCGGGCGTCGTGAACACGGTGAGCGGCCAGCCGAGCGAGGGGGTGAACGCGCTCGCCGCGGCGAGGTAGGCCGCATCCACGTCGGGATGCTCCTCACGGTCGACCTTGATCGCGACGAACCCCGCGGCGAGCTGCTCCGCGACTTCCGGGTCGGAGAAGCTCTCGCGCGCCATCACGTGGCACCAGTGGCAGGTGGCGTACCCGATCGAGATGAGCACCGGCACATCCCGACGGGCGGCCTCGGCGAATGCGGCCTCGCTCCAGGGCCACCAGTCGACCGGGTTGTCGGCGTGCGAGCGGAGGTACGGACTCGTGGAATCGCGCAACCGCTCGGCCATAGGCTCACCCTATGACGGGCCCCTCCGCATCCCCCGTGACCGTCACCTACCTGGGCGGACCGACCGTGCTGCTGGAGTACGCCGGGCTGACGATCCTCACCGACCCCACCTTCGACGACCCGCGCTCCTACCCCGACCCCGGGTCGACGACGCTCGTGAAGACGCACGCCCCCGGGCTGACGGTGGATGCCCTCCCCCCGATGCATCTGATTCTGCTCAGCCACCACGACCACCCCGACAATCTCGACGACGCCGGCCTCGCCCTGGTGCGGTCCGGCATCCCGACCCTGACGACGCCGCACGCGGCCGCCGCGCTCGCCCTGCCGCAGGTGCGCGGGTTGGAGCCGTGGGAGGCGACGGCGCGGCGGGGCTTCACCGTGACGGCGGTGCCCGCGTCGCACGGCGCCGGCGACATCGTGGGCCCGGTGACGGGGTTCGTGCTCGAAGCGCCCGGGGCGCCGACCGTCTACGTGAGCGGCGACAACTCCGAGCTGGATGCCGTCGGCGAGATCGCCGCCCGGTTCCCGTCGATCGACCTCGCCGTGCTCTTCGCGGGGGCGGCACGAGTGCCCGAGATCGACGCGGCCCTGACGCTGACGTCGGCCGACGCCGTCGCTGCCGCGCGGATACTCGGGGCCCGCGCCGTCGTCGGCGTGCACACCGAGGACTGGGAACACTTCAGCGAGAGCCGCGCCGACCTCGAGACGGCGTTCGCGGCCGCGGGGGTGGCCGATCTGCTGGTGGCCACCCCGCGCGGCGCGCGCATCGCGCTCTAGAAGGTCGCGGTCTCGGGGTCGGAGCCGACCCGGTTGCCGGCGTCGAGGGCGTCGATCGCCGCCATCTGCTCGGGCGAGAGCTCGAAGCCGAAGACGTCGATGTTGGCCCGCATGCGATCCGACGAATTCGATTTCGGGAAGACGATGATGCCGCTCTGCAGGTGCCAGCGGATCACGACCTGAGCCGGGGTCACCCCGATCGCCGCGGCGGTCTCGGCGATCGCCGGCATCCCGAACAGGTCGTACTTGCCCTGCCCGAGCGGGCCCCAGGCCTCGATCGCGATGCCGTGCTCGGCGCCGAAGGCGCGCAGCTCCCGCTGCTGGAACGTCGGGTGCAGCTCGAGCTGGTCGATCGCCGGCACGGTGGAGGATCCGGCGATGATCTTCTCCAGATGCGAGCGGTGGAAGTTGGAGACGCCGATCGAGGTGGCCTTGCCGGCATCCCGGATCTGCTCCATCGCCAGCCAGGTCTCGAGGTAACGGTCGAGGTCGGGACGCGGCCAGTGGATGAGGTAGAGGTTCACACTGTCGAGCCCGAGCTTCTCGAGCGAGAGGTCGATCGCGTCGAAGGCCGACTGGGTGCCCTGGTCGGAGTTCCACAACTTCGTGGTGATGAAAAGCTCGTCACGGGGAATGCCCGACTTCGCGATCGCGCGGCCCACTCCCTCCTCGTTGCCGTAGATCGCGGCGGTGTCGAGGTGCCGGTACCCGGCCTCGAGGGCATCGCTGACGATCCGCTCGGTCTCGTCGGGGTCGACCTTGAAGACGCCGAAGCCGAGCTGGGGGATGTCGTGGCCGTCGTTGAGCTTCACGGTGGGGATGCTGGGGGTCATTCCTCCAGCCTAGAAGGGAGCACCTGACGACTTCTTGTAGAAGACGGCGGAGTCGGTGTACCCAAGGGAGAGGTAGAAATCGCCCGCACGGCGGCTCGCGAGCGACACGTAGCCGGCCCCGCGTCCGGCCGCCCACGCCTCCGCCCCCGCCATCAGGGCGGCACCGATCCCGGACCGCCGACGATCCGGGGCGACCATGACTTCCTCGATCCCGGCGACCGGCCCGTTGGCGAAGAAGGTCGGATGCTCGCTCGCCAGCAGATACCCGACGACAGCGTCGTCCTCGGCAACCAGCACCAACACGTCGTCCCGCGCCAGCAGCTCCGGCAACAGGCGGTCGAAGGCCGCGCGCTCGGGCCGAAACGATGTCGCGAAATCCCGCACGAGCGCCCACACGGCGTCGGCATCCGCCACCGTCGCGGTGCGCACGACGGTCATCGCGGCTCTGCCCCCGTCGCGAGTGGTCGGTCGGAATCGTTCGACCACGCGCTCCACGACCCGGGGAAGAGCGCGGGCGAGAAGCCGGCGAGAGTGAGCGCGAGCACCTCGTGCGCGGCCGTGACGCCCGACCCGCAGTAGGCGGCGACCGGGCCGCCCGGGTTCGCGCCGAGGTCGAGGAAGCGCTGGCGCAGCACGTCGGGCGCCAGGAACCGGCCGTCGGCGTCGACGTTCGCGGCGGTCGGCGCACTCACCGCACCGGGGATGTGGCCGGCACGCGGGTCGATCGGCTCGACCTCGCCCCGGTAGCGCTCCGCCGCGCGGGCGTCGAACAGGGTGCCGAACTCCGGGAACGCAGCGGCCTCGTCGATGTCGAGCGACGGCATGACGCCGCGACGCAGGATGACGTCGCCCGGCATCGGCACGACCTCCCCCGTCTCGAGTTCGTATCCGGCCGCCCGCCAGGCGCCGAGCGCACCGTCGAGCACGCGCACGTCGTCGATGCCGCCATCGCGCAGCATCCACCAGGCGCGCGCCGCCGACATGTTGTTCAGGTCGTCGTAGACGACGACGGTGCGGCCCCGGCGGACGCCCCAGCGGCGGGCGGCGGCCTGCACGGCGGACTGAGACGGCAGCGGGTGCCGCCCCGCCGTCGCGGGTCGCCCGTGGTCGGCGAGTTCCGCGTCGAGGTCGACGTAGATGGCGCCCGGGATGTGGCCGGCCAGGTAGTCGGGGCGTCCGTCGGGCCGGTCGAGCCGCCAGCGCACGTCGAGGAGGTGCACGGCGCCGAGCACCTCGTGCAGCTCCGCGGGGGTGATCAGGAGCGGCGTCGTCATACTGCTCAGGCTACGGGGGTTGACGCCCGACCTCCCGAGGTCTAACGTACAACCAAATGGTTGTACAAAGTGAGTTGAGCGACGCGGACGTCGACAAGATCTTCCACGCCCTGTCCGACGCGACCCGTCGCGACATCGTGCGCCGCACCCTCACCGGGGAAGCCTCGGTGAGCGAACTGGCCGGTGCCTACGCGATGTCGTTCGCCGCCGTGCAGAAGCACGTTGCCGTGCTGGAAGGGGCCGGACTCGTGACCAAAGAGAGCCGCGGACGGGAGCGCCTCGTGCGCGCCGACCCCGACATCCTCGCCCGCGCTCGAGCGCTGCTCGACGCCTACGCCGACCTGTGGCGCGGCCGCATCGATCGACTCGATGCCGTGCTCGCCGCCGACGACTGACACCCACGAAAGGAACACCGCCATGCCCGTCACGTCCATGACCACCGACCCCGAGGCGCTCACGATGACCCTCGTGAGCGACTTCCCCGTACCTGTGGAACGCCTCTGGGGCGCCTTCGCCGACCCGCGGAAACTCGAGCGCTTCTGGGGCCCGCCCGGCTACCCGGCGACGTTCGGCGGCTACGACCTGCGCCCGGGCGGCGTCGCCCACTACTGGATGACGAGCCCCGAGGGCGAGCGGTTCTTCGGCCGCTGGGACTTCGAAGAGGTCGAGGAGCCGCTCCGCATCGTCGCGCGGGATGCCTTCGCCGACGCCGACGGCGAGATCGACGCCTCGATCCCGGCCGGACGCATGACCCTCACCTTCGAGAGCACGGCGGTCGGCTCGCGTGTCACCGTCGTGTCGGCCTCGCCGACGGCGGAGGCTCTCGAACAGGTGATCGCGATGGGCCAGGTGGAGGGGATGACCCAGGCTTTCGGCCAGCTCGACACCGTGCTCGCCGACCTGCGCGAGTACGCGCTGGGCAAGGGCACCATCACCGAGATCCTCGACGACACCCACGTGAAGATCACCCGCGCGTTCGAGGCGCCGCGCCACCTGCTCTGGCGGGCGCACACCGAGCCCGAGCTCATGACGCGCTGGCTGCTCGGACCGGATGGCTGGGTCATGACGATCTGTGAGAACGACCTGGTCGTCGGCGGCTCCTATCGCAACGCGTGGGCGCCGGAGGACCCGACCCAGGGCGAACCGTTCGGCTTCGAAGGCGAGAACCTGGTGATCGATCCCGAGCGGCGCATGGTCACCACCGAGCGGATGACCGGGCTCGACGCCCCCGGCACCGTCAACGACCTCACCTTCGACGAGGCCGACGGCGTCACGCTGATGACCCTCTACATCACCTACGCCGACGCCGCCCAGCGCGACATGATCCTCGCGACCGGGATGACCGACGGCATGGAGGCCTCGTACCAGCGCCTCGAGCGGGAACTCGTCGACGCCTGACGCGGATCGGTGGGAGACCTAAGCTGAACGGCTGATGTCTCCCACCGATCTCGTCATCACCTACCCGCCGGAGCTGCCCGTCAGCGCCGTGCGGGACGAGATCGCGCGCGTCATCGCCGAGAATCAGGTCGTCATCGTCGCCGGGGCGACCGGCTCGGGCAAGACCACTCAGCTGCCGAAGATCCTGCTCGAACTCGGTCGCGAGAAGATCGGCCACACCCAGCCTCGGCGCATCGCGGCCCGCAGCGTCGCCGAGCGCATCGCGTCGGAGCTGAAGGTCGAGCTCGGCGGCGTGGTCGGCTATCAGGTGCGTTTCGACGACCGGGCCGGCCGCGACACCCGGGTGAAGCTGATGACCGACGGCGTGCTGCTCGCGGAACTCCAGCGTGACCGCGATCTGAGACGCTACGACACGATCATCATCGACGAGGCGCACGAGCGATCGCTGACGATCGACTTCCTGCTCGGCTACCTCGCGCAGCTCCTCCCCCGGCGCCCCGACCTCAAGGTGATCGTGACGTCGGCGACGATCGACCCGGAGTCGTTCGCGAAGCACTTCGCCGCGCCCGACGGCACCCCCGCTCCGATCATCGAGGTGAGCGGTCGCACCTATCCGGTCGAGATCCGCTACCGGCCGCTCGTCTCCGAGAAGATGGCACCCGACGACGAGGGCGAACCCGTCGAAGACCTCGACTACCTGCAGGGCATCGCCGCCGCCCTGGACGAGCTGGCCCGCGAACCCGAGGGCGACGTGCTGGTGTTCCTGTCGGGCGAGGCCGAGATCCGCGACGCCCAGGACGCCCTCAGCAGCCGGCCGCACACCGAGATCGTGCCGCTCTACGGGCGCCTGAGTGCGGCCGAGCAGCACCGCGTCTTCGACACGAAGCGGCAGCCCGGCATCCGCCGTCGGGTCGTGCTCGCGACCAACGTCGCCGAGACGAGCCTCACGGTGCCGGGCATCAAGTACGTCGTGGATGCCGGCCAGGCCCGCATCTCGCGCTACAGCCCGCGCGCGAAGGTGCAGCGGCTGCCGATCGAGGCGATCTCGCAGGCCTCGGCGAATCAGCGCGCCGGCCGGGCCGGCCGTACGAGCGACGGCATCGCGATCCGCCTCTACGCCGAAGACGACTTCACCCGGCGGCCGGAGTTCACCGACCCCGAGATCTTGCGCACCGACCTTGCCGCGGTCATCCTGCAGATGATGGCGCTCGGGCTCGGCGACATCATGGCGTTCCCGTTCCTGCAGCCGCCCGACAAGCGCGGGGTGCGCGACGGGCTCGACCTGCTGAGCGAACTCGGCGCCGTCGAGGGTGCCCGGCTCACCGCCACCGGGCGGATGCTGACCCAGCTCCCCGTCGACGTGCGCTTCGCCCGCATGCTCGTCGAGGCGAAGCAGCACGGCGTGGTGCGCGAGGTGGCGGCGATCGTCGCGGGCCTGAGCATCCAGGATCCGCGCGAGCGGCCGGTCGAGAAGCGGCCCCAGGCCGACCAGCAGCACGCCCGCTTCGTCGACCCGACGAGCGACTTCATCACCCTCCTCAACCTCTGGAACCACCTGGAGAAGGAGCAGAAGGAGCGTTCGAGCAGCGCGTTCCGGCGGATGTGCAAGGCCGAGTACCTCAACTACCTGCGCATCCGCGAGTGGCAGGACCTCTACCGGCAGCTCATCCGAGCCGCGAAACCGCTCGGCATCGTGCCGGGCGAGAGATCCACCGACGCCGCGGGCATCCATCGGTCGTTGCTCGCCGGGTTGCTCTCCCGACTCGGGATGCGCGATCGCGAGAAACGCGACTACCTGGGTGCCCGCGGGCAGCGGTTCATGCTGTTCCCCGGCTCGTCGCTCGCGAAGAAGACCCCCGAGTTCGTGATGGCCTCCGAGTTGGTCGAGACTTCGCGCCTGTTCGCCCGAACCGTCGCGGCGATCGATCCGGCGTGGGCCGAGAAGCTCGCGGGCGACCTCGCGAAGCGGTCGTACTCCGAGCCGCACTGGGAGAAGAAGCAGGGCTCCGCCGTCGCCTGGGAACGGGTGACGCTGTTCGGTCTGCCGATCGTCGCCCGCCGCAAGGTGCAGTTGGGGCGGATCGACGCGGTCGAGGCGCGCGAGCTGTTCCTGCGGCACGCCCTGATCGAGGGCGACTGGCCGTTCGCCATCGCGAAGAACGGCCTCTACGACTTCGACCGCGCCAACCGCGCCCTGCGGGACGAACTCGCCGAGGTCGAGGAGCGCACCCGCCGCCGCGACATCCTCGCCGACGACGAGGCGGTGATCGAGTTCTACGACGCCCGCATCCCGCGCCAGATCACCGACGTGCGTTCGTTCGAACGATGGTGGAAGGATGCGCGCCGCGAGCAACCCGCGCTGCTCACACTGACCCGCGCCGACCTCCTCGACGAGGAGGACGAGGAGTCCCTCGACCCCGACGCCTTCCCCGACCGCCTGCACGACCTCGCGCTGCGCTACCGCTTCGAGCCCGGCGCCCCCGACGACGGCGTCACCGTGGAGATCCCCGTCGAGCGCCTCGCCGCCGTCGATGCCGCGCCGTTCGAGTGGCTCGTCCCCGGCCTGCGGGAGGAGCTGGTGACCGCGCTGCTGCGGGCGCTGCCGAAGGCGATCCGCAAGAACGTGGTTCCGGCCGCCGACTGGGCGCGGCGGTTGCTCCCCACCCTGAACCCCGAGGGCGCGCTGCTGCCCGAACTCGCCGCCGCGATCCGCGCCGCGACGCACACGGTCGTCGATCCCGCGGCGTTCGAGCTCGAGCGGATGCCGGCCAACCTGCGCATGACGTACGCCGCGGTGGATCGCGACGGCAAGCGACTCGGCACCTCGAAATCGCTCGACGAACTGCGCGCGCGATTCGCCGAGAAGACCCGGGCGACCGTGGCCCGCGTCACCGCGCAGGCGACCCCGGGGCGCGAACTCGAGCGCGCGGGGCTGACGTCCTGGGATCTCGACGCCCTCCCCCCGGTGGTCGAGGCGGGCGGAGTGCGCGGCTACCCGGCGCTCGTCGACGCCGGCGCCTCGGTGGGCGTGAAGGTGTTCGCGACCGAGGAGGAGGCCGCGACCGCGCACCCGCGCGGCGTGCTGCGGCTGCTCGCCCTGACGGTCCCGAATCCGGTCAGCTACGTCCGCGAGCACCTGACGGGAGCCGAGAAGTTGGCTCTCGCAGCGAGCCCGTACCCGTCCACCGCGGCACTCTGGGACGACGCGCTGCTCGCCACCCTGGCCGCCGCCGTCCGCGACCGGTCCCCGCGCGACGCGGCCTCCTTCGAAGCCCTCCGCATCGAGGTGTCGGCTGGACTGGTCGACGCCCTCTTCGACACCGTCGCGCTGATGGCGAAGGTGCTCACCGACGCGCGGGAGGTCGACAAGGCGATCTCGTCGGCATCCTCACTCGCGTTCATGGGGCCGTTGACCGACGCGCGGTCGCAGCTGGCGGGGCTCGTGCATCCCGGGTTCGCCGGGATCGCGGGGCTGACCCGGCTACGACGCATGCCGGTGTACCTCGCGGGGCTGCTGCACCGGGTGACGAGGCTGTCCGAGAACCCCGGCCGCGATCGCGCCTGGCAGACCGAGGTGGAGCAGGCGACGACGCTCTACCTCGACCACCAGGGCAAGCTGCCGCTCACCGCCGGTACCCCGGCGCGCCTCGCCGAGGTGCGGTGGATGCTCGAGGAGCTGCGGCTGTCGCTGTTCGCGCAGCACCTCGGAGCCGCCGGGCCGGTCTCGGTGCAACGGATCCGCAAGGCGCTGACGGGCTGACAACGGCCCGGCATGATGGACGGGTGAGTGATTTCAACACCCGGGTGATCGACGAGTTCCGCGCGAACGGCGGAGCCGTGCACCAGTTCGGCACCGACCTCGTGCTGCTGCACACGGTCGGCGCGCAGAGCGGGGCGGAGCGCCTCCACCCGGTGCTGGCGATCCGCGACGGCGACGGGTGGCTCATCGTGGCGTCGAAGGCCGGGGCGCCCGAGCATCCCGCCTGGTTCCACAACCTCGTAGCTCAGCCCGACGCGACGATCGAGGTCCCCGATCTGCGCGGCGGCATCGACACCGTGCCGGTGCGGGCGACCGTGCTCGCCGACACGGAGCGCGACGCCGCGTGGATCCGGTTCGTCGACCGCTCCCCCGGCTTCGACCAGTACAAGCAGCGGGCGGCCGGGCGGCAGATCCCCGTCCTGCGCCTCGCCCCGCGCTGAGGTGATCAGATGAACCGCCTCGGGCTGCTCGGCGGGATGAGCTGGGAGTCGACAGCTCTCTACTATCGCGCGATCAACGAGGGCGTCGCGGAGCGGCTCGGCGGCTACCACTCCGCCGACCTGCTGATGGCGAGCGTCGACTTCGCCGAGATCGAGCGGATGCAGGCCGCCGACGACTGGGCCGGCGCGACGACGCTGCTCGGCGCCCGCGCCCGCTCCCTCGCCGACGCCGGGGCGGACCTGCTGGTGCTGTGCACCAACACGATGCATCTCGTCGCCGACGGGATCGAGGCGGCCGCCGGCATCCCGCTGCTGCACATCGCCGACCCGACGGGCGCGGCTCTCGTCGCCGCCGGCCACCGCACGGTCGGGCTGCTGGGCACGCGCTTCACGATGGAGCGCGACTTCTACCGCTTACGGCTCGAGCAGCGGTTCGGGCTCGAGGTCGTCGTCCCGGGGAACGACGATCGCGACACGGTGCACCGCGTCATCTACGAGGAACTCGTGCACGGCGTCGTCACCGACGCGTCGCGCGCCGAGTACCGGGCCGTGATCGACCGCCTGGTGCGCGCCGGAGCCGACTCCGTCATCCTCGGCTGCACCGAGATCACGCTGCTCGTCGGAGCCGACGACTCCCCCGTGCCGGTGTTCGACACGACGGCGTTGCACGCGAGGGCCGCGGTGGACGCGGCCCTCGCGGGCTGACGCGTCAGGCCTTCTTCGCGCCCGACGCCGCGGAAGCGTTCGACTCGTACGACGTGTTCGTCGACTCGAAGAAGTTCACCAGCTGCAGGGTGTCGTTGGCCGTCGCCATCCACTTGGCCGGGTTCGTGACGTTGTACTCGGTCTCGAAGCCGAGCTCCTCGAGCCGGCGGTCGGCGAGGTACTTCACGTACTGGTTGATGTAGTTGGCGTTGAGGCCCAGGATGCCGTTCGGCAGGAGGTCGCGGTTGTACTCCTCCTCCATCTCGACGGCGTCGAGGATCATCTGGCGGATCTCGTTCGCGAACTCCGGGGTCTGCAGATCGGGGTTCTCGTCGAGCACCGTGAGGATGAGGTTGATCCCGAACTTCAGGTGCAGCGACTCGTCGCGCACGACCCAGTCCATGAGCGAGCCGAAGTTGCGCAGCAGGTTCCGCTGACGGAACGAGAGCGCCACCATGAAGCCCGAGTAGAACCAGATGCCTTCGAGGATGATGTTGTAGGCGACGAGGTTGCGGATGAAGTCCTGCTTGCCCTCCGTCGTCGTGATGTCGAGGGTCTGCTCCGTCATGCGACGGATGAAGGAGATCTCGAACTCCTCCTTGCGGGCCATCGACGGCACGTCGACGTGGGAGTTGTAGGCCTCGTTGCGGTCGATCGGGAACGTCTCGAGGACGTACTCGAACGACATGCAGTGGTTCGCCTCCTCCCACATCTGCTTCGCGAGGTAGAGGTGCGCCTCGGGAGCGTTGATGTAGGGATAGACCCCGAACGCGAGCGCCTTGTTGACGAGCAGCTCGTTGGGGTTGAAGTACGACATGAGGAACGTGATCGCGTGGCGTTCCTCATCCGTCATCTTCTTGAAGTCGGCGATGTCTTCGCCCAACTGGATCTCGTTGGGGAACCAGGTGTTCGCGACAGCCTGGTCGTAGAGGTCCATCGCCCACTGGTAGGTGACGGGCTTGAGCAGCAGGCCTTCTTTGATGCCTGTTCCGAGAATTCCCATGGTTATTGGCAGCTTTCGCACTGGAGGTCGTCCATCGGATCGACGGGGACGGCGTAGCCGTCCACCGCGTCGACCGATGCGGTCGGGTAGGTGTCGAACGGGCCGGTCACTTGAGGCCTCCGAATCCGCGGCGCGCGGGCGCAGACGTGGTCGAAGCGGCTGCACCCTCGACGGGGGCTTCCGCCTTCGACTCGATCTCCTCGGTCTTGTTGACCTTCACCGTCGACTGCTCGGCGGTGTGACGCGGCTTCATGTGCAGGTAGTAGGTCGTCTTCACGCCCCGCTCCCACGCCGCGTAGTAGATGTCCATCATGTCGCCGAGGTCACGCGTCTCGAGGTACATGTTGCGGCTGATCGACTGGTCGATCCACTTCTGCGCGCGCGCCGCGACCTCGAGGAACGAGTACGGCGAGAGCTGGAACGACGTCTTGAAGACGGCCTTGACGTCGTCCGGGATGGACTCGATGTTCTGGATGTCACCCTGCGACCGCAGGATCTGCTCCCGCGTCGAGGCCCACAGCCCGCGCTCCTGCAGCGCCTCGACGAGGTTGCGGTTCACCTCGAGGAACTTGCCGTTGCTCGTCGAGCGGCTGAAGATCTGCGAGAACTGCGGGTCGAGACCCGGCGTGGTGCCGGCGACGAGACCGATGGATGCCGTCGGCGCGATCGCCATCAGGGTCGCGTTGCGCATGCCGCCCTTGACCTTGACGCGCAGGGCGTCCCAGTCGAGGCGCGTCTTCCGGTTGACCTTGATCTCGACGCCGCGGTCGGCCTCGGTGAGGGCGATCGAGTCGAACGGCACGAGACCCTGCGACCAGCGGCTGCCCGCGAAGTTGTCGTACGCCCCGCGCTCCTGGGCGAGGTCGGCCGACTCGTCGATCGCCGCGTAGGAGACGTGCTCCATGATCTCGTCCATG
>NZ_JBIIAW010000131.1:0-6857 GCF_044239695.1 Pseudolysinimonas sp.
CGTGATCGGCTGCACCTTGCCGAGATAGATCCCCGTGCCACCCGTCTTGCTGGGGTACTGCACCATCGCGATGTTCTCGAGCGGGATGTCCTTCAGCACGAGGGCGATCGCGACCAGCGTGTCGAGCCGGGCGAAGTTCTCCGACAGCGTCATGTTCTGCGTCGCCGCCTGCGCGATGCCGTAGAGCTTCCCGAAGTCGGTCAGCGTGTCGTCGCTCTTGATCTTGCGCACGAGCGACGAGAGGAACACCTGCTGGGAGCTGATGCGACCCAGGTCGCTGCCGTCGCCGACGCCGTGTCGCGAGCGCAGGAAGGCGAGCGCCTGCCAACCTTCGAGCGTGCTCGCCCCCGCGGGAATGTCGAGGCCGGTGTACGGGTCTTTGATCGCCTCGGTCGCGCACACCTCGACGCCGCCGACCGCCGACGACATCGAGATGACCCCGTTGAAGGTGATCAATCCCGCGAACTGGATCGGCAGGCCGGTGAGGTTCTGCACGGTCTCGACGGTGCAACTGAGGCCGCCGTAGAACAGCGTCGTGTTGATGGGCTCGCCCGTCGCTGGCCCGCCGTTCTCGCACTCCGGGAGGGGCACCACCATGTCTCGAGGGATGCTGACGAGCACGGCGCTCTTCTGATCCGCCGCGACGTGCAGCAGCATGTTGACGTCGTTGAGTGTCGAGGACTCGTTGCCGAACGCGGACCCCTGGCCGTCACGCGTGTCGCTGCCGACGAGCAGGATGTTGAACCCGCCCTCGAACGCACCGATCGCCGGGGGGGCGCCCTGGGTGTCGAATTCGATCTCCACCGTCTCGATGCTGTTCTGCAGCTGCCACGCGGCGATCCCCGCGACGGAGGCTCCCGCGACGAACACGACCGCGAGCCCGCCCGCGATGATCGCGAGCGCCGAGCGCCAGGCGGCGCCGCCCTTGAGGCGACCGTGCCGGGCGATGCCGGCCGGACCCGTCGGTTCGGGCGTGCGCGCGGAGCGCTGACGCAGTTCGCTCACGTCGGGTCCTCGTTTCCTACATACGGCGCATACGGCGGGCGGGAGCAGCGGAGGGCGTGGGATTCGAACCCACGAGACATTTCTGCCCACCAGTTTTCAAGACTGGCTCCATCGGCCACTCGGACAGCCCTCCCTGGCGAATCCGAATCCCGATCGTAACGGACGCTAGGTGCCCAAACCGGGGAAATGCCGTGAGAGAGCCTCGGCGAGCCCGTCGTCCAGATCGGTGCCGGTGGTCTCGGTCGCCGCGGCGATCACCTCAGGCGGCGCCTGGCCCATGGCGACGGCCACGCCGCCGCCGGCCGCCGTCCACTCGAGCATGTCGATGTCGTTGCGGCCATCCCCCGCCGTGAAGACCCGGGATGCCGGGATCTCGAGCGCCGCGCGCACCCGTTCCAGCCCGGTCGCCTTGTTGACTCCGTCGGGCGCGATGTCGAGCCACGCGGTCCAGCCGACGTTGTAGGTGACCTTGTGCAACCCCATCCGCTCGACCACCGCGAGGAAGTCCTCGATCGCGTGACCGGGCGAGATGACGACGACACGGGTGGCGGCGACGTCGAGCAGTTCGGCGAACTCGACCTTGCGGCTGGAGACGGCGAGCGCACCGTCGGGGAAGTGGCCCGTGTAGCGGAAGACGCCTTCGGCATCCTCGACCGCGTAGGAGGCGTCGCCGAGGTGGCTGCGGATGGTGGTGAGCACCTCGGTCGGGTCGAACGTCTCGACGTGGTCGCGCGCGTACCCGACCGGAGCGGCCGCGTCGCGGCGCAGCACGACGGCGCCGTTCGCACAGACGACGTAGTCGGGGGTGATCCCCAACTGGTCGAGCACCGGGAGGGTCATCGACACCGAGCGTCCGGTCGCGATCATGACCTCGTGCCCGAGGTCGCGCACCCGTCGGATCTCGTCGCGGAGCGCATCCGTCAGCGTGCCGTCCTCGTGGAGGATGGTGCCGTCGACGTCGAGCCCGACGAGCCAGCGGTCGGACGTCATCGGGGCGACATGACGTCGAGACCCAGATAGGGCCGCAGCGCCTCCGGCACGAGCACGGAGCCGTCCGGCTGCTGGTGCGTCTCGAGCAGCGCGACGATCCAGCGGGTGGTCGCGAGCGTGCCGTTGAGGGTCGCGACGGGAGCCGTCTTGCCCTCCGGGGTGCGATAGCGGATGTCGAGGCGTCGCGCCTGGTACGTGGTGCAGTTCGACGTCGACGTGAGCTCGCGGAACGCGCCCTGCGTGGGCACCCAGGCCTCGGTGTCGAACTTGCGCGCGGCGCTCGAGCCGAGATCGCCGGCGGCCACGTCGATGACGCGGTAGGCGAGGCCGAGGTCGGTCAGCATCCCCTCCTCCATCGCGAGGAGCCGCTCGTGCTCGGCCTCGGCGTCGGCGGGGTCGACGTAGGAGAACATCTCGAGCTTCTGGAACTGGTGCACCCGGATGATGCCCCGGGTGTCCTTGCCGCCGGAACCGGCCTCGCGGCGGTAGCAGGTGGAGATGCCGGCGTAGCGGATCGGCTCCGCGACGTCGATGATCTCGTCCTTGTGGTAGCCGGCGAGCGCGACCTCGCTCGTACCCGTGAGGTAGAGGTCGTCGCGTTCGAGGTAGTAGATCTCGTCGGAGTGCGCGCCGAGGAAGCCGGTGCCCGCCATGATGTCGGGGCGCACGAGCGTCGGGGTGATGAGCGGCTCGAAGCCGGCGGCGAGCGCCCGGTCGAGCCCCATCCGCACGATCGCCATCTCCAGGAGCGCGCCGACCCCCTTGAGGAAGTAGAACCGCGAGCCGGAGACCTTGGCACCGCGTTCCATGTCGATCGCGCCGAGGATCTCACCGATCGCGAGGTGGTCACGGGGTCCGTCGGGGAACTCCGCCGGGTCGAACACCCGCGGGGTGCCGACCTCGCGGAGGGTGACGAAGTTCTCCTCGCCGCCCGCCGGGATGCCGTCGATGACGATGTTCTGGATGCCGCCGACGACCGCCAGGAACTCGGCCTCGGCCTCGGTCACCGCGGCCTGAGCGGTCTTGACCGCGGCCGCCATCTCCTGGGCCTGCGCGACGAGCGCCGCCTTCTGGTCCTTGGGGGCGGCGGCGACGGTCTTGCCGAAGACGTTCTGCTCGGCGCGGGCGTTCTCGAACGTGGCGAGGGCGGCTCGGCGGGCGGCGTCGGCGGCGATGGCCTCGTCGACCGTCGACGGGGACACCCCCCTGGCCTCCTGCGAGCGGCGGACGACGTCGGGATTCTCGCGCAGCAGCTGCGGGTCGATCACGTTCCCATCCTATTGACGCCACCACAAGCCCCGGCTCAGGTCGCATCGGAGGGATACCGTTATCGCATGGCCGCCCCCACCTCCCCTGCTCGACGTGCAGCGGTCGTCTACAACCCGGTGAAGGTGGATGTCGACGAGCTCCGCGCCACCGTCGACGCCGCAGCGAAGGACGCCGGATGGGGCGAGACCCTCTGGCTCGAGACGAGCGTCGAGGATCCGGGGATCGGGCAGGCGCGGGAAGCCGCCGCACAGGGCGCCGAGGTCGTGCTCGCGGCGGGGGGCGACGGCACCGTCCGCGCCGTCGCCGAAGGGCTGCGCGACTCGGATGCCGCGCTCGCTCTGCTCCCGTCGGGCACCGGGAACCTGCTGGCGCGCAACCTCGAGCTCACGCTCAACCATCTCGGCGACTCGGTGCGCACCGCCTTCACGGGCAAAGACCGCCCCGTCGACCTCGGAATCGCCGAGCTGCGGCGCGAGGACGGGTCCACCGAGGAGCACGCCTTCCTGGTCATGGCCGGCATCGGGATCGACGCGAAGATGATCGCCAACTCCGACGAGGAGCTGAAGAAGAGGGTCGGCTGGATCGCCTACATCGACGCGATCCGCAAGGCCGTGCGCGACAGCAACAGCATGCGGGTGAAGTTCCGCGTCGACGACGGCCCGACGAAGGCGATGACGGCCCATACGGTGCTCGTCGGCAACTGCGGCTCGCTGCCCGGCAACATCCTGCTGCTGCCCGAGGCGGCCGTCGATGACGGCTTGTTCGACATCGTCAGCCTCCGGCCGGAGAGCTTCGTCGGCTGGGCCCAGGTCTGGGTCAAGATCTTCTGGGAGAACGGCGTGCTGCGCCGCTCCACCGTCGGTCGGAAGCTGATGGGGATGACGCGTGAGGTGCGTGCCCTGCGCTATCTCAAGGCCGCGCGCTTCGAGCTGATCCTCGATCACCCCGAGGAGTTCGAGCTCGACGGCGACGACTTCGGGATGGTCACCGGCTTCCGCTGCACCGTCGATGCCGGCGCCGTGCGCATCCGCATCCCCGAGGACCGCGAGATCGACGTGCCCGACCCCGAAGAAGTGGCTCAGTCGCTCGAAGCCACCCGCGCCGCCGTCGCCGAGACCGAGCCCGCGACCTGAGTCGCCGAGCCGGCGAGCACGAGGGCCCCGATGCCCGGGACCGCCGCGGCCAACACGATCCAGGGGATGGCTTGACCCAGGACCGAGATGACCGTCTGGAGGGCGTTCATCCGATCGAACTCGGGGTCTCCCGGCTGAGCGGTCGGGCCGCTCGACCAGTACTCGTTGATCTGGAGACTGACGTCGACGACGGTGGATGCCGCCGCAATCGCGCCGACTCCGAGGGCGAGGCAGAGCGCTCCCAGGACGATCGCGAGTCGGTGCCGACTCACGGCGCCGCCCGCGAGGTCAGTCCGCGCGCCACGATCCACACGGTGAGGGCGAGAACGCCGGCGACGAGCAGCGGGCCCGGCAGCAGCATCCGCATGCTGTTCGCGACGTAATCCGCCTGACCCCACGTGCCGTCGTTCATTCCCGTCTCGGTCGCAGTCGTCCAGAACAGGAGGGCCGCCGCGACGATCAGCGCCGCCGCCAGCGCGGGGAGCGTCCACTCCCACCGGGACCGCACCGGCACGTCGGAATCGTCGGCCGCGCTCGGATCCAGCTCCGCGACGAGGGGCACCGGGAGGGGCGGCGGACTCTCGGCGATCCGCGGCGGGTCGGGCACCCGCAGAACGACCGGTGGCCGGAGACTCTCGATCGGCTCGGGGCCCCGCCTCTGCGGGGGCGGAACGGGCGCGTGCTGGGCGGGGTCGAACCCCCGCTGGAACTGCGCGGCATAGCGCGGATCGATCCCTGAATCGGCCATGCCTCAGCCTCCTACGCGGGGGGCTCCCCCGACAAGATCCCGCGCAGCCAATCCCGGGCTTCGACGAACACCTCGTCGCCGTAGCGCGGGTTCACCTCGACGTCGGTGCGATCGGCGCGCGGGTACGACCCGAGGAACATGACGTTCGGACTGAACCGCTTGAGCCCGAGGAGGGCGTCGGCGACGCGCTCGTCGTGCAGGTGCCCGTCGAGGTCGACGACGAACCGGTACCGACCGAGGGCATCCCCGATCGGGCGGGATTCGAGCAGGCTCATGTTGACGCCGCGCGTGGCGAACTGCTCGAGCATCTCCATGAGCGCCCCGGGGGCGTCGGACGGAAGCTCGACGATGACGCTCGTCTTGTCGGCACCGGTGCGCTCCGGGATGGCCAGGCTCGACGACACGAGCACGAATCGGGTGACGGCGTTCGGGTTGTCCCCGATGCCGGTGGCCAGCACCTCGACCTCGAGCTGATCCTCGATCCCCGGCGGGGCGATGGCGGCATCCGCGACGGCGTCGGCCTCGAGCAGCCCGGCCGGGGCACTCACGTTCGACGTGGCGGGCAGGTGCTCGTGGTCGGGCAGCGCGGCGTCGAGCCAGAGGTGGCACTGCGCGTACGCGACGGGGTGCGCGGCGACGACCCGCACGTCGGCGAGCTTCGTGCCGGGCCGGGCGACCAGCGAGAAGTTCACCGGGACGAGATACTCGCCGATGATCCGCAGACCCGGGATGTTGGCGAGCGCATCCTGGGTGGCGCTGACGCCGCCCTCGACGCTGTTCTCGATCGCGATCATCGCGGCGACGCTGCGGCCCGAGAGCACGTCGTCGAGCGCCTCGCCGACGTTGTTGACGCTGCGCCACTCGGCGCCGGTCGCCTCCGGGACCTGCGTCAGTGCGAGCCAGGTGAACGTGCCGGCGGGTCCGAGATAGCTGTACGGCTCCGGGGCGGCGGGCAAGGGCATGGCTGCGAGCCTACCGAGGCTGGGAGACTAGCCCCATGACCGAGGTTCCCTCCGCCGTGCAGCGGACGATCGATGCCACCAACGCCGGAGACCATGAAGCCTTCGGCGCCGCCTTCACCCCCGACGCCGTCCTGGTCTCCGGCGGCGGGTTCAACGGAACGAGCGGCTTCCGTTTCGAGCTCGCCGACGACCTCATCTCGCGCATGGAGATCCAGCCGTGAGTTCGGCTGGCGCTGGCCGCGCCGGAACCCCCGCGCTCCCGGATGACCTCGTCGATGTCGACGCCCTGCTGCGGGCCTACGAGGCCCCGCCCGCGCCCGACCAGCCGGTCGTGTTCGGCACGAGCGGCCACCGCGGCTCGAGCCTCGACGGCGCCTTCACCGACACCCACATCGCGGCGACCACGCAGGCGATCGTCGAGTACCGGGCCACCCAGGGCATCCTGGGTCCCGTCTTCGTCGGCGCCGACACCCACGCGCTCTCCGCACCCGCGCAGCAGACCTGCCTCGAGGTGCTGACGGCCAACGGCGTGACGGCGCTCGTGGATGCCGAGGGCGGCTTCGTTCCGACGCCCGCGGTCTCGCGCGCGATCATCCGGTTCAATCGCGCGCTGACGCCGGGAGGTGCGCAGGCCGACGGCATCGTCATCACGCCGAGCCACAACCCGCCGCGCGACGGCGGATTCAAGTACAACCCGCCGCACGGCGGACCCGCCGATTCGGATGCCACCGGCTGGATCGCCGGCCGGGC
>NZ_JBIIAW010000132.1:0-6718 GCF_044239695.1 Pseudolysinimonas sp.
CCATTGTGCAATATTCCCCACTGCTGCCTCCCGTAGGAGTCTGGGCCGTGTCTCAGTCCCAGTGTGGCCGGTCACCCTCTCAGGCCGGCTACCCGTCGTAGGCTTGGTGGGCCGTTACCTCACCAACTACCTGATAGGCCGCGAGTCCATCCCAGACCGAAATTCTTTCCAGACGATGAAGATGCCTTCTCGTCTCGTATCCGGTATTAGACGTCGTTTCCAACGCTTATCCCAGAGTCTGGGGCAGGTTACTCACGTGTTACTCACCCGTTCGCCACTGATCCACAGGAGCAAGCTCCTGCTTCACCGTTCGACTTGCATGTGTTAAGCACGCCGCCAGCGTTCATCCTGAGCCAGGATCAAACTCTCCGTAAGGTTTGGTAGCACGCAGACCGAAGTCTGCGGCAAACCGGTGCGCACCTCGACCGGAATGGATCGAGACTGCGCGAGTTGATCTGACTAAAGGATTGTCTACTGACAATCCGTCAATCCAAAGGAATCTCGTCGATGACCGAGGTCACCGACAGAGGTATTTGGCATTTGACATAGTGCACGCTGTTGAGTTCTCAAGGATCGGGCGCGCCAGAACCCTCGCCGTTTCGGGGTTGGATTCAGGGCAACTGCTCTAACCTACCAGCGCGAGCACGCGTGTCAAGCGACACGCGGAACCGAAGAGGTTCTTCGCGCTGGGCTCCCCACTCTAGCTCGCCGTTCCGCGCTTGTCAGCACAGATCTTGCGATCTTTCGAGGGGAGGTGTCCCACTTGAGGGCCCGGTTGCTCCAGCGGCGTTGTTCACACTGCGGCTTCCGGCACCTTTGGGGTGACGAGTGATTACGTTACGTGGATCGGGGCGTTCTGCCAAATCCTGGCTGCATCCCGGGCGTGTCGCGCCCGGGATGCCCGGAAAATCAAGGTTCTGCGCAATACGTGGCGTACCAGCCGGCGACGCCGGACTGCCCCTCGATGGAGGTGATCTGCTGCTCGTTGGTCTCCCGGTCGATGATGCGCGAGCCCGCCACGGCGTCGATGATCGTCTGACCTCGAGCGGCCAGCAGGTCCAGCCCGTCGCGAAGTTCCGCCGGGGACGTCGCGGCGAGCGCCACCCACTCGTCGGTCCACGCCTGCATGCTCGTGAGCGAGTCCGAGATCGTCGCCCCCGGGCTCGGCCACCCGAGGAGGGGCGCCGACACGATCGCCGGATCGGCGGCACCGGCGGCACAGAACTCCGCACTCGCCGCAGCCACCTCGTCGTGCTCGAGTTGATCGAGTCGGAGATTCCAGAGGACGTACCCGCCGATCCCGGCCATGATCGTCGAGATCACGGCGAGAGCGAGGGATGCTCGGCCGATGCCGTTGAGCCAGCCTCGGCGCCTCACGCCTCGCGCGGCGGTCACGATGGCCATCAGGAGTCCGAGTGGCCCCGTGAGGACCGCGAGTACCAGCCCGATCCTCTCCACGACGGTCGAACGCCCCAGCTCCTCAGGGGACTCGACGGCAGCGGTCGAGTCGGGCAGCAGGGGCCCGGGCGGAAAGACGGTGGCGAGCGGAGCCGCGTCGGCCCGCACGAGCGGATGCTCGGCCGCGGGCATGCCGCCCGGCGTCTCGGCGGAACGGGGCTCCGGCGGTTGGAGGCCGAGCGCGTCGAACCCGCCGAAGGCCGGAGGCTCGACGACCGGCTGCGGAGCCGCTCGAAGCGCGGGGTCGTCGGCGCGGGACGGCGCCGGCGGATCGTACGCAGCCGGCGCGTCGTACGCCACGGGCCGGTCGTACGCGCGGCGCGGGTCGTCAGCCGGTGCCGCGTCGGCGGCGCGCGGCCGGTACATCGGCGGCTCATCGGATGCGGGCGGCGGAGACGCGACGGGATCCACCGGTGCGGGGTACTGCGCCGTCGGCGGGTACGGGGATGCCGGTGTCAGGCCCGGGTAGTGCGGCGCGGGGGGCGCGCCGTAGGTCGGCTGAGGCGGCGCCGCCGGAGCCGGCATCTCGTACGCGGGCGGCGCCGTCGGAGCCGGCATCTCGTAGGCGGGCGGAGCCGCCGGAGCCGGCATCTCGTAGGCCGGCGTCTGCGGATACTGCGGCGCGTGCGGGAACTGGGTCGCCTGCGGGTAGGGCTGGCCGGCGGGCTGCGGAGGCTGTGCCGGAGCCGGCATCTCCCACGCCGGTGTCACCGGTGCCGGCGCGGACGGAGCAGGCGGGGCGCCGTACGGTTCGGGCGCGAGGCCCGGATACTGCGGGGCCGGCGAGGGTGGGGGCGCGGCGGGCGCATCCGCGGGTTGCTGCGCGGCGCGACGGGGCCCCGGCTCCGCGTCGGGTGCCCCTTGCGGGGTGATGCCCCCGAACAGTGCGGCCAGGCCGTCGCCGTCTTCGTCGTTGTTGAAACTCACTTCGCCCTCCTCCGCGAGCCTAAGCGACTCCCCGTGGCGGCGAGCACCCGGAAGCCCGGGAATGGAATGGGAACCGGCCCCATCATCCGACCGCCGTCGTCGCGTGCAGCCCGGCGAGAGTCTTCTTCCCCCGCCGCAGGACCGCCAGCCCGCCGTGCAGGAAGGCCCCGTCGGCGGTCGCGTCGGAGGTCTCGACCCGGACGTTGTTGAGGTACACGCCACCCTGCTCGATCGCGCGGCGGGATTCGCTCACGCTCGAGGTGAGGCCGGCATCCACCAGGAGTTGCGCCACGGTCGCCCCGGGGTCCGCGGTCGCGGAGGGCAGTTCGGCGATCGCCGCGCGCAGCGTCGGCTCGTCGAGCGCCGCGAGGTCGCCGTTGCCGAAGAGCGCCTCGGCGGCCGCGAACGCGGCGTCGGTCGCGGCCGCTCCGTGTACGAGCGCCGTCACCTCGCGGGCGAGCGTACGCTGCGCCTCCCGCCGGAACGGCTCCGTCGCAACCGCCTGGGCGAGCCGCTCGATCTCGGCGCGCGGCAGGAACGTGAACACCTTGAGCCGCTGGATGACGTCGGCGTCGTCGGTGTTGAGCCAGAACTGGCTGAACGCGTACGGCGAGGTGAGGGCCGGGTCGAGCCAGACCGCGTTGCCTTCGCTCTTGCCGAACTTGGTGCCGTCGCTGTTGGTGATGAGCGGGGTGCCGATGGCGTGCGCCGACGCCCCGTCCGCCTTGTGGATGAGGTCGACGCCGCTCGTGAGGTTGCCCCACTGGTCGCTGCCGCCGGTCTGCAGCACGCAGCCGTACTCCCGGTGCAGGTGGAGGAAGTCCATCCCCTGCAGCACCTGGTAGCTGAACTCCGTGTACGAGATGCCCTCATCCGAGTTCAGTCGGGTCGCGACGATCTCCTTCTTCACCATCGTGCCGACCCGGAAGTACTTGCCGATGTCACGCAGGAAGTCGATCGCCGACATCGGCGCCGTCCAGTCGAGGTTGTTGACCATCCGTGCCGCGTTGCGGTGCTCGAACGCGGCATCGCCGTCGAAGGAGAGGAAGCGCTCCACCTGGGCTTGGAGCAGAGCGACCCACTCCGCGACGGTCTCCTTGGTGTTGAGCACCCGCTCCGCCGTCTGACGGGGGTCGCCGATCAGGCCGGTCGAGCCGCCGACGAGTCCGAGCGGACGGTGGCCGGCCAGCTGGATGCGGCGCATCGTGAGCAGTTGCACGAGGTTGCCGAGGTGCAGGCTCGGCGCCGTCGGGTCGAAACCGCAGTAGAAGACGACCGGGGGGCCGGCGAGCAGAGCCTTCAGCGTCGGGGCATCCGTCGAGACGTGCACGAGTCCGCGATAGACGAGCTCGTCCCAGACGTCGTCGAAGGCGGGGTCGTTGCGTTGCTGCGCGAGTCTCTGCTCGTCGGAGCTGGCGGATGCGGGCACCGAGACAGAGTACCCGGCAGACGCCGTCACTCGGCTCGGGTGTCGGCGTTCTCGGCCTCGTTCCCCGGTGCGTCGGGCGGCTCGGCGCCGGGCGGCTCGGGCGGGTAGACCCAGGTGACGAGCACGACGGAGATCATCATCAGCAGGATCCACGATCCGAGTTTCGCGAGCGACACCGGCGTCCAGCCGTCGGCCTGGTCGGGGTAGATCCACGCCTGCCCGGCGGTCGCGACGTTCTCGGCGATCCAGATGAAGAGCGCGACGAGCACGAACGAGATGAGGACCGACAACCTCAGCCGGGCCTTCAGCACCCGCGCTTCGAGCACGGTGGGCCAGTAGAGCACGACGATCGCGGCGAACAGCAGCCAACGCACATCCACGACGTAGTGGTGCGTGAAGAAGTTGACGTAGCAGGCGATCGCGACGACCGCGGTGAGCCAGCGCCGTGGATAGCGGTCGAAGCGGATGTCGAACAGGCGCACCACCCGCACCATGTACGAGCCGACGGCCGCATACATGAACCCCGAGAACAGGGGCACCGCGCCGAGGTGCAGCACCCCGCCGGGACTGTACGCCCACGAGCCGACGTCGGTCTTGAAGAGCTCCATGACGGTGCCGACGACGTGGAAGAGCAGGATGACGCGCAACTCGCCGATCGTCTCCAGGCGACCGACGAGCATCCCGATCTGGATGAGGACGGCGAGGATCGTCAGCACGTCGTTGCGGGCGAGGAGGGCGTCGTCGGGGGAGAACACGCGCGTGGCGACGATCGCGACGAGCAGCAGCGCACCGAAGAGGGCCGCCCAGGCCTGCTTCGCGCCGAAGACGAGGAACTCGGCGAGGAGCGACCCGGCCCGTGTGGGCGGGAGCCGGTCGAGCAGACCGTGCGCCGCCCGGTCGATGATCATCTCGACGGACGTGAAGCGGGCCACCGGCACAGAGTACGGTGTGACGGCGGACGAGTTCGTGGATCAAGTTTCCGACCTTGATAATTGCGAATCAAGTCCATACCCTTGAGGAATGTTCGTCCTCACCGTCGACCAGATCGATAGCCGACATCGCTCCGATCAGGTCGGGCCGATCCTGGCCCGCCTCGAGTCGGCCTTCGGCGATCGCCTGGCGACCGCCCCCGAGCGGACCGCCGGCGACGAATTCCAGGTCGCGACCGACGACGGCCCCGCCGCCCTCGAGATCGCGCTTCTGCTGGTCCGCACGGGCGACTGGAGCGTGGGGCTGGGCGTCGGCGACGTGCGGACCCCCCGCGGGGACAGTGTGCGGGCGATGACCGGGACGGCGTTCGTCAACGCCCGGGAGGCGGTGACCGCGGCGAAGAAGCGTCCCGCGAGGTTCGCCCTCGTCGCCGATGCCGGTGCCCCCGACCTCGATCCGCTCATCCGCCTGCTCCTCGCTCTCCGCGAGCGACGCACGCCCGAGGGCTGGGAACTGTCCGACCTGCTCGACGTCTCCCCCGAACTCACCTTGACCGACGCGGCCGCGCGGCTCGGGATCAGCGTGCAGGCGGCGAGCCAACGCGCCCTGACCGCCGGATCGCGCCTCGATCGCGAGGCGCGCGAGGTGCTGGGTTCGATGCTCACGATCGAGGGTGAAAGGATCGGAGCATGATCCAGATCCTCGGGATGCAGGACTTCGCCGCCATCGTCGTCTGGACGGGGGCCCTCGTCTTCGTGCTCGCCGCCGTCGCGATCGCGGTTCTCGCGATCCGCCTCCAGCAACCGATCGTGGCGCTCTTCGGGCTCCTGCCGGTGGGGCTCGGCATCCTGGCGATCGCCCTCGGCATCCGCGACACCTTCCCGGCGCCGGCGCCGTGGCCGGGCCTCGTCGCCCTCGCCCTCGCCGCCCTCGCCATCATCGGCGGCAACCCGCTCACCGTCTGGGTACTCGGGCGCGCCGCGAAAGGCGACGTCGACGGCGGCGATCACGGCGGCATCCTCGTCGCGGAGCCGACGGCGAAGGGCGCCACGAGCACGACGAAGACCCGGGAGGTGCTGCGCGGCGGCACCTGGATCGGCTACCTCGAGCGTCTCGCCGTCGTCGGCGCGATCGCCGTCGGCCACTTCGAGATCGTCGCCGCGGTCATCGCGATCAAGGGCCTCGGCCGGTTCTCGGAACTCGACGCCCCTGAGGCGCGAGAACGGTTCATCATCGGCACCCTGGTGAGCATGACCTGGGCGGCCCTCTGCGGGGCGCTCATCGTCCTGCCGGTCGTCACCGCGTAGTCGCGCCCGTGCGCACTCTGCGGCTCGCCCTCTCCGCCGCCGACCCCGGGCTGCGTCGCCTCGGCGCCGCCGTGCGGGCCACGGCGAGCTGGTCGGTCGCCGTCGCGGTGCTCTTCGCGATCTGCGGCGCCCTGCGGCTCGAGTGGTCACTCGCGACCGCCGGGATGCTCGTCGCCGCCGTCGGCAGCATGACCATCGGGATGGGGCCGCGCGAGCGCCTCCGGTTCGTGCCGCTGCTCGTGCTGGCGGCGTCGGGGAGCGTCGGGGTGACCCTGGGGCTGCTCGTCGCCGGCGACGCGGTGGTCACCGCCCTCGTCGTCGTCGCCCTCGCCGTCGCGGTGCTCGCCTCGACGCTGCTCGGCACGGCCGGCGCGATCGTCGCGCTCGGCGGCGTCGCGGGCTTCACGGCGGTCGCGATCGCCCGCCCTGAGTGGAGCGATCTGCCGTGGATCCTCGGCGGCGTCGTCGTCGGGGCGGCCCTGCCCGTGCTCATGCTCACCGTGCTGCTGCGGTACCGTCCCCGCATCCACACCCGCCGGATGATCGGCAGTCTGCGCGCCCTCGTCGAGGAGATGCCGCTCGCGGTCGCCGGCGGGGACCAGGCGGCACGCCGGCACCTCGACGCGCTCGAAGCCGCGATCTCCGCCACCCCCGCGCGCATCGCCGC
>NZ_JBIIAW010000158.1:0-4901 GCF_044239695.1 Pseudolysinimonas sp.
GCGGGTCGAGTGCCGGGCGCAGCCCGGTGTATCGAGACCGACCGTCGAGTTACCCGGAGCGGTTTCGATACACCCGCTGCGCGGGCACTCGACCCGCGGTGGGGTTACGCGAACGCCTCCACGGGCGGACACGCGCACACGAGGTTGCGATCTCCGTACGCCTGGTCGATCCGCCGCACCGGCGGCCAGTACTTGGCGCGGATCTGACCCGGCGCCGGATACACCGCGAGCTCCCGGGGATACGGGTGCGACCACTCTCCGGTGATGACGGATTCGGCGGTGTGCGGGGCGTTCACCAGCGGGTTGTCGTCGGCCGCCCACTCCCCCGCGGCGAGGGCATCCGCTTCGGCTTTGATGGCGATCATCGCGTCGATGAACCGGTCGATCTCGGCGAGGTCCTCGCTCTCGGTCGGTTCGACCATGAGCGTTCCGGCGACGGGGAACGACATCGTCGGCGCGTGGAAGCCGTAGTCGATGAGCCGCTTGGCGACGTCGTCGACGGTCACGCCGGTCGCGTCGCGCAGCGGGCGCAGGTCGAGGATGCATTCGTGCGCGACGAGCCCGTTGTCGCCGGCGTAGAGCACGGGGTAGTGCTCGCGCAGCCGCGCGGCGATGTAGTTCGCCGAGAGCACCGCGGCGCCGGTGGCCCGGGTGAGTCCGTCGGGTCCCATCATCCGCACGTAGGCCCAGGAGATCGGCAGGATGCTGGGGCTGCCGTGGGGCGCCGCCGACACCGGGTTCGCGTCGCCGCGCGGGAGGTAGGGCGCGAGGTGCGCCTTCGCCGCGACCGGTCCGACGCCGGGGCCGCCGCCGCCGTGCGGGATGCAGAACGTCTTGTGCAGGTTGAGGTGCGAGACGTCTCCGCCGATGTCGCCGAAGCGGGCGTAGCCGAGCAGGGCGTTGAGGTTGGCGCCGTCGATGTAGACCTGCCCGCCCGCGTCGTGCACCGCCTGGGTCACGGCACGGATCTCGTGCTCGTAGACCCCGTGCGTCGACGGGTAGGTGACCATCAGAGCGGCGAGGTCGACGGCGTGCTGGTCGATCTTCGCCCGCAGGTCGGCGAGGTCGACGTTGCCTTCGTCGTCACAGGCGACGACGACGACCTTCATCCCGGCGAGCACCGCGGAGGCGGCGTTCGTGCCGTGAGCCGACGACGGGATGAGGCAGACCGTGCGGCCCGTGTCGCCGTTCGCGAGGTGATAGCCGCGAATCGCCAGCAGCCCGGCGAGTTCACCCTGCGATCCGGCGTTCGGCTGCAGCGAGACCGCGTCGTAGCCGGTCAGTTCGGCGAGCCAGCCTTCGAGCTGC
This sequence comes from Pseudolysinimonas sp., assembly GCF_044239695.1. Classification (GTDB taxonomy): domain Bacteria; phylum Actinomycetota; class Actinomycetes; order Actinomycetales; family Microbacteriaceae; genus Pseudolysinimonas_A. Next base: position 1,309 of record NZ_JBIIAW010000158.1, read on the forward strand.
GCGATCAGGTCGCGATAGCCCTCGGTGTCGGCGTCCGGCGCGAACGGGTGGATGTCGGCGAATTCGGGCCAGGTCACGGCGGCCATCTCGGTCGCCGCGTTGAGTTTCATCGTGCAGGAGCCGAGCGGGATCATGCCGCGATCGAGCGCGTAGTCCTTGTCGGCGAGGTGCTTGAGGTAGCGCATCATCGTCGTCTCGGAACGGTGCGCCGAGAAGACCGGATGCTCGAGGTAGCGCGAGGTGCGCACGAGCGACTCGGGAACAGCGACCGAGACCGGCTTGAACCCCAGCTGCACGTCGAGGCCGAACGCGCCCAGCACCGTCTCGACGTCGTGCGCCGTCGTCGTCTCGTCGAGCGATACGGCGACGTGGGAGTCGTCGACGAGGCGCAGCAGGTAGCCCCGCTCCGCGGCCTCGGCCACCACGGCGGCGGCGTCGGGGACCTCGACGACGAGGGTGTCGAAGTACTCGGCGTGCACGACCCGCGAGCCGAGGGCATCCGCCATCAACCGGGTGAGCCGGTTGACCTGGTGCGCGATCTGCTTGAGCCCCGAGGCGCCGTGGTAGACGGCGTACATCGAGGCCATCACGGCGAGCAGCACTTGCGCGGTGCAGATGTTGCTCGTCGCCTTCTCGCGGCGGATGTGCTGCTCCCGCGTCTGCAGCGACAGCCGGTAGGCGGGGTGGTCGGCGGCATCCACCGAGACCCCGACGAGACGCCCGGGCATCTGCCGCTCGAGTCCGGTGCGCACGGCGAGGTACCCGGCGTGCGGTCCGCCGAACCCCATCGGCACGCCGAAGCGCTGGCTCGTGCCGACCGCGACGTCGGCACCGAGTTCGCCCGGGGAGGCGAGCAGGGTGAGCGCGAGGAGGTCGGCGGCGACGACGGCGAGACCCCCGTTGTCGTGCACGGCGGAGATCACCGAACGCGGATCCCACACGCGACCCGACGCCCCGGGGTACTGGATGAAGGCGCCGAAGGCCTCGGGCAGCTCGCCCGTGTAGTCCGAGACCTCGAGCGCGATGCCGAGCGGCTCCGCCCGGTGGGCGAGCAGGCGGAGGGTCTGCGGCAGGGCGTCGGCGTCGACGAGGAAGACGTTCGACGTCGACCCGGAGGCGCGGCGGGCGAGCAGCATCCCCTCGACCACGGCGGTGCCCTCGTCGAGCATCGACGAGTTGGCGGTCGCGAGTCCGGTGAGGTCGGCGACCATCGTCTGGAAGTTGATGAGCGCCTCGAGCCGGCCCTGCGAGATCTCCGGCTGGTAGGGCGTGTATGCGGTGTACCAGGACGGGTTCTCGAGCACGTTGCGCTGGATGACCGCGGGCGTGATGGTGCCCGAATAGCCGAGCCCGATCATGCTGTGCCGCATCCGGTTGCGCCCGGCGAGCACGCGGAGCTCGGCGAGCGCCTCGCGCTCGGAACGGGCTTCGGGTAGCGACAGCGCGGCCGCGGCCCGGATGCCGGACGGGACGGCGGCATCCATCAGGTCGTCGACGGATGAGTAGCCAACGGCCTGCAGCATGATCGCCTGGGTCGCGGCGTCGGTGCCGATGTGGCGCTCGGCGAAGGTGGTCATGCCTGCGTCAGCTCCTCGTACTCGGCGGCGGTGAGCAGCTGGGGCAGCTCGGTGAAGCGCACCTTGATGAGCCAGGCCGCTCCCATCGGGTCGGCATTGACGAGCGCCGGGTCGGCGACGACATCCTCGTTGCGTTCGACGATCTCGCCGTCGACCGGCGCGAACAGCTCCCCCACCGACTTCGTCGACTCGATCTCGCCGACGACGCGGCCAGCGGCGACGCTCACCCCGGCGACGGGTAGGTCGACGTAGACGACGTCCCCGAGCTTGTCGGCGGCGTAGGTCGTGATGCCGACCGTCGCGACATCACCGTCGACGGTGATCCACTCGTGGTCCTTGGTGAAGTGCGTTTCGGTCATGAGCGTGCCTTTCGCGAGTAGAAGGGAAGAGCGACGACACGGGCGGGGATCGCCGTGCCGCGGACATCCAGAGCCAGTTGCGTGCCGATCGCCGACGCGTCGGGCTCGACATACGCCATCGCGATCGGGATGCCGAGGGTCGGCGAGAGCGCGCCGCTGGTGATCTCGCCGATCACCTCCCCGTCGCGCAGCACCGGGTAGCCGGCGCGACCGGCGCGTTTGCCCTCCGCGGCGAGCCCGACGAGCACGCGCGCGCCCGGCGTGCTCGCGTCGGAGAGACGGCCGAGGCCGGCTTCGACGGGACGCGTCTGGCGGGTGAGTTCGTGACCGTAGAGCGGCATCCCGGCTTCGAGCCGCAGGGTGTCGCGGGCGGCGAGGCCGCACGGCACCGCGCCCGCGGCGACGAGATCGTTCCACAGCGCGGGGGCGGCCGAGGCGTCGAGGTAGAGCTCGAAACCGTCCTCGCCGGTGTACCCCGTGCGGGCGACGAGCACCGGCGTCTCGCGATAGCTCGCTTCGACGATGCCGTAGTACGGGATGCCGTCCAACGTGCGCGGTTCAGGAAGGACGAGGTTCTCGAGTCGAGACAGCACCTCGAGCGCACGCGGGCCCTGAACCGCGCACAGCGCCGAGCGCTCGGTCTCGTCGTCGATCGTGACGTCGAAGTCGGTGCGTCGTTCGGCGAACGCCGCCGCGACGACGTCGTGGTTGGCGGCGTTCGCAACCACCCAGAACCGGTGCTCGTCGAGGCGGTAGACGACGAGATCGTCGAGGATGCCGCCCTCCTCTGCCGGTCCTTCACCCTGGGCCAGCAACAGCGAGTACTTGGCCCGGCCGACCGCGATCGCCGAGGCCTTCCCGGCGAGCGCCGCGTCGAGGAATGCCGCGGCGTGCGTGCCGCCGACGAGGAACTCGGCCATGTGGCTCAGGTCGAAGAGCCCGGCGGCCGAGCGCACGGTCTCGTGCTCGGCGAGGTCGGATCCGTAGCGCACGGGCATCTTCCAGCCGGCGAAGTCGGTGAACGACGCGCCCGCGGCGACGTGCACCGCGTCGAGCGGCGAGAGACGGGAGGATTCGGACACGGAGTTCTCCATCGAATAGGCGGCGAGAACTCCCCCTCTGTCATGGTGCCTGAGAGTTTCGCGACCCTACGAGGGGTGCTTTCACCGACGGCGGCCCGGTCGGTTCCCGGGCTCTTTCCAGAGCGGCCTGCGCGATGCGGTACGTGTACCTGAGAGATTGGCGGGGAGGCTTGCTCCTTCGGTGCCCACACGAATTCGTGGGCTCTCCCGCATCGCCTGCGGCCCGATGTTCGATTGTGCGGCCAGCCTAGCCCCGCCGCAGCCTCCGACCTAGCGCGACGCAGACGCGCCGCGGATTCGCCTCAGTCCTCGTCGCGCGTGGTGCGGAAGAAGCGCACAGCCTGCCAGATCAGCACCACGAGCACGACCGCGCCCCCGGCGACGAAGACGACGTTCAGCAGCCAGATGGGCGCACCTTCGGGGACGGGAATCGGAAAGGCGAACATGCGGGCAGCCTAGGCGACGGGCTTCCTCGAGGGCGGGCCTAGGTGTACTCGGCAGTCACGTTGGTGACAGTCGGCTGATCGGTGGGGCTCCGAGGGCGGAGTGGATGCGTCGAGTGTTGTAGTGCTCGA
>NZ_JBIIAW010000040.1:0-24182 GCF_044239695.1 Pseudolysinimonas sp.
GTCATCCCGTAGGTCCACGCCCCGTGGTATTCGCCGCCGTAGAAAGCCGCCCACGCGTCGGGATCGGTGAGCCGGTGGTCGGCGCCGCAGTCGATCACGAGCACGTCGTCGGGGAGGTGCGCGGTGATCGCCCCCGAGGCGCCGTGCGGGAGCGCGAGGAAGACGACGTCGGCGCCGGAGAGCACAGCGGGGGTGGTCTCCTGCAGCACGAGGTGGCGCAGCGAGACGAGGTGCGGATGCACGGCCGAGAGCGGCTGTCCGGCGTTCTGATGCGCCGTGACGGTCACGATCTCGAACTCGGGATGGGCGGACAGCAGCCGGAGCAGCTCACCGCCCGCGTAACCGCTCGCGCCGGCGACGGCGACGGATACAGACATGGAAGGGACCTTCGGTTCGACGGGACGTGGACTCGACAGCGGCGACGTCGCGTGAACTCGGGGGCTCAGCGGTGCGACGTCGCCTGACGTCGGCGCGCACGGCGGAGCGAACGGAGCTCGAGGCCCCGGAATCCGTTCCGCGTCTGTTCCACGCTCCGACCCTACTGCGCGAAAGCGGCGGAACGATAATCTGATGCTGAAATCGGGCTCCACGAAGCCTGAAGAACTGGAAGAAGGTACCCATGGCTGACCTCAGCTCGCTGCTCAAAGAAATCCCCGTCGGCGACATCGCCAAGCAGCTCGGAATCGACGAGTCCGTCGCCGAGGCCGCCGTGCAGCAGATCGTGCCCGGCCTCGTCGCGGGAATGGCCGCCAACGCCGCCGACCCCGAGAAGGCCGCATCGCTCACCAAGGCGGTCAGCCACGACCGCGGCGGTCTGAAGAAGAAGGTCGCGGACGTCGACGTCGAAGACGGCAAGAAGATCGTCAAGAACGTCTACGGCGACAAGCAGGATGCCGTCGCCACCAAGCTCGCCGCGACCGCCACGAAGGCGTCCGGCGCGGGCGACGTGACCCAGGACATCATCAAGCAGATCCTCCCGATCGTCGCGCCGATCGTGCTGGCGTGGCTCGCCGAGCAGTTCCTCGGCGGCAAGAAGGAGGAGCCGGCCGCGAAGGAGGAATCCTCCTCCGGTGGCATCGGCGACCTGCTCGGCGGCCTCCTCGGGGGCGGCTCCTCGTCGTCCTCGGGCGGCGACATGCTCGGCGACCTTCTCGGCGGCCTGCTGGGCGGCGGCAAGAAGTAACCAGCACCCTCACCGCGGGTTGAGTGCCCGGCGTAGCCGGGTGTATCGAAACCGCCCCCCTGAGTCACTCGGACGGCGGATTTCGATACACCGCTACGCGGCACTCAATCCGCGGTTTGCTATTCGCGCAAGGTCGCGCCGAAGCGCTGGCCCGCGAGTGCGACTCCGGTCATCTTCGCCTCGGTCGCCTCCGCCGCGGTCAGCGTCCGATCAGCGGCGCGGAAGCGGAGCGCGAAGGTGAGCGACTTCGAGCCTTCGGGAACACCCGTGCCGCGGTAGTCGTCGACCAGCCGCGCCTCCTCCAGCAGCTCCCCGGCACCGGCGATGACGGCATCTCGCACGTCGCCCGCGGGGACGTCCGCCGCGACGACGAGCGACAGGTCCTGCGTCGCGGCCGGCAGCGTGCCGATCGGACGCGCGGCGATCTCGGTGGCTCCGACCGCCAGCAGCGCGTCGAGGTCGAGCTCGGCGACTGCCACGACGCCGGGCAGGTCGAGCTCGCGCGCCAGCGACGGCAGCAACTCGCCCGCGACGCCGACGACCGCGTCCCCGACCCGGAGTTCGGCGGTGCGGCCCGGGTGCAGCACGGGGTGCGCCCCCGTGACGGGACGGATGCCGGCGGCGAGCGCGAGCCCGACCTCGGCGACGGCGTCGAGCGCGTCGGCGAGTCCCGACGGCACGGCGGCGGCACCCGGCTGGCGCGGCGTCAGGTCGCCCAGGAACAGCACGGCGACGCGACGAGGTTGTGCGGGCAGTCCGTCGGTGAGCTCGGCGAGCACCGACGGCTCGAGTTCGACGGCACCCGGCGGCAGTTCGGCGGTGCCGTGCGACGCCCCGGCGGTCGGCAGGTAGACGTGCCCGATCTCGAAGATCGCGAGGTCGGTGAGCCCGCGCGACAGGTTGCGGCGGGCGGTCTCGAGCAGCCCGGGCAACAGCGACCGGCGCAGGAACGACGCCTGCGGGTCGATGGCGTTCGCCAGCTGGACCGCCGGCGCCCCGGGCTCGAAGCGCTCGATCGTCGCCGCCGACTGGAACGGGTAGGCGAGCACCTCGGTGAGCCCCGCCGCGGCGAGGGTGTTCGCGAGACGGCGACGCGCGACCTGGTCACGTGTCCAGCCGCGCCCGGGCGGGGCGGTCGGCAGCTCCGAGGGGATCCGGTCGTACCCGGTGATGCGGGCGACCTCCTCGACGAGGCTCGGCGCGTCGATCAGGTCGGGACGCCAGGGCGGCGGCGTCACCGTCCAGCGGTCGACCGTGGAGTCGACGGTCGCCCCGATCAGCTCGAGCGTCGCCTGCACCTCGGCGGGGGTGTACGCGACCCCGATGAGCGCGGCCGCGTCGCCGGGCGCGAACGCGATCGGGACCGGCTGACCGAGGTAGGGCACGGCGGCGCCGAGCGGGTCGATCGTGCCGCCGGCGAGCTGCACGAGCAGTTCGGCGACGCGCTGGGCGGCGATCGGGCCGAGGGTCGGGTCGACCCCGCGTTCGAAGCGTTTCGAGGCCTCGCTCCACAGCTTGTGCCGGCGGGCGGTGCGCGCGACCGTGACCGGGTCGAAGTGCGCCGCCTCGATGAGGATGTCGGTCGTCGCGGCGGTGACCTCGGTGTCGAGTCCGCCCATCACCGCGGCCAGGCCGATCGGGCCCGAGTCGTCGGTGATGAGGAGGTCCTCGACATCCAGCTTGCGCGTCTGCCCGTCGAGCGTGACGAGCGTCTCCCCCGCGGCGGCGCGACGCACGACGATGCCGCCCCGCAGTTTCGCGAGGTCGTAGGCGTGCGTCGGCTGCCCGAGTTCGAGCATCACGTAATTGGTGATGTCGACCGGCAGCGAGATCGAGCGGATGCCGGCGAGCTTCAGCCGCGCGACCATCCCCGACGGCGTCGGCCGGGTGGCGTCGACGCCGCGCACGACGCGGGCGGCGAAGGCGTCGCAGCCCGCACGGCCGCGGATCGGCGCCCGGTCGTCGACGACGACGGAGAACCCGTCCGCCGAACCCACCGTCACCTCGAGTGCCGGGTCGCGGAACGTCGCGCCCGTCGAGTGCGAGTACTCCCGGGCGACGCCGCGCACCGAGAGGGCGTAGCCGCGATCGGGCGTGACGTTGATCTCCACCGCGGCGTCGTCGAGGCCGAGGAGCGCGATCGCGTCCTCCCCCGGTTCGGCGACGAGTCCGCGGGTGTGCAGACGCAGGATGCCGTCATGGTCCTCGCCGAGGCCCAGTTCGCGCTCGGAGGCGATCATCCCGTCGGAGGTGTGCCCGTAGGTCTTCCGGGCCGAGATCGGGAACGGCCCCGGCAGCACGGCGCCCGGCAGCGACACCGGTACGAGGTCGCCGACCTCGAAGTTGTGCGCGCCGCAGACGATACCGCGCGGCTCGGGCTCGCCGACATCCACCTGCACCCAGCGGATCGTCTTGCCGTTGCTCTGCGGCTCCTCCTCGAAGGACAGGATGCGGCCGACGACGACGGGGCCGATGACGCCGAAGCCGTGCACGTCCTCCTCCTCGAAGCCGACCTTCACGAGGGCCGCATGGAGGTGCTCGAGGGTGACGTCGTCGGGGAGGTCGACCCAGTCGCCGAGCCAGCTGATCGGAATACGCACGTCAGACCACCATCCCGAACTGCTGCGAGAAGCGCACATCGCCCTCGACCATGTCGCGCATGTCGTTCATGTCGTTGCGGAACTGCAGGGTGCGCTCGATCCCCATGCCGAACGCGAAGCCCTGGTACTCGGCCGGGTCGACCCCGGCGCTTCGCAGCACGTTGGGGTTCACCATCCCGCAGCCGCCCCACTCCACCCAGCGCGCGCCGCCCTTGGCGTTCGGCTGCCAGACGTCCATCTCGGCGCTCGGCTCGGTGAACGGGAAGTAGTTCGGGCGCAGGCGGATCTGCGCGCCGTCGCCGAACATCGCCCGGGCGAGGTGCTCGAGCGTGCCGCGCAGGTGCGCCATCGTGAGTCCCCGGTCGATCGCGATGCCCTCGAGCTGATGGAAGACCGGGGTGTGGGTGGCATCCAACTCGTCCTTGCGGAACACCTTCCCGGGCGCGACGACGTAGAGCGGCAGCGGCCGGTCGAGCAGCGACCGGATCTGCACGTTGCTCGTCTGCGACCGGAGCACGAGGTTGCGGTCGGCCGGCTCGACGTAGAAGGTGTCCTGCTCGCCACGCGCCGGGTGGTCGGGATCGATGTTGAGCGCGTCGAAGTTGAACCAGGCGTGCTCGAGCTCGGGGCCCTCCGCGACCTCCCAGCCCATCCCGACGAAGATGTCGCCCATCTGCTCCATGAGCAGCGACAGCGGATGCCGGGCGCCGAGCCGGCGGCGGGAGGCGACGGCGGTGACGTCGACGGCTTCGGCCGCGAGCTGCGCCTCCTCCTCCGCGGCGAGGATGCGGCCCTCCGCCTCGGCGGCGGCGGCGTTCACCCGACCGCGGGCCTCGCCGACGAGTTTCCCGGCGGCGGCCTTCTGGTCGTTCGGCACACTGCGCATCGACGCGTTGAGCTTCGCGAGCGGGCTGCCCTCGGCGGTGTGGGCGGCACGTGCCGCCTTCAGCTCTCTCGAATCCGTCGCGGCCGCAAAGGCCGCGAGCGCCTGCTCGACGGCGGTGCTGACGGCGGACTCGGTGATCTCGGACACGAGTGACGAGCTTAGTAGCGCTACGGAGCGGGCTTCCCCTGGGTCGCCACCATCGGATCGGGAGCGACGCTGCGCCGCCGACCGAAGACCCCGCGCCCGGGGATCCGCGGCGATCCGCCGCCCGGACGCACCCGCCTCGCCACCAGGCGCGCGATCGTCGAGAGGGTGAGGTTGATCGCCAGGTACATCACGAGCGCCACCAGGAACAGCGTGAAGATGAGGTTGCCGTCCCCCTTGCGCATCGTGTCGATGCGGAAGAGCAGGTCGTCGTACGAGATCACATAGGCGAGCGCGGTGTCCTTCAGCAGCACGACCAACTGGGCGATGATGATCGGCAGCATGTGCCGCACCGCCTGCGGAAACTCGATCAGGAACCGGGTCCGCAGCGGCGTGAGGCCGATCGTGAGCCCCGCCTCGCGCTGTCCGCGCGGCAGAGCCGCGACGCCCGAACGCAGGATCTCGCCGATGATCGCACCGTTGTAGAGAGCGAGGGCGGTGACGCCCGCCCCGTAGGCACCGGTCGAGAACACCAGCAGCACGAACAGCATCATGAGCAGCACCGGCATGCCGCGGAAGAACTCGAGCACGATCGTCGACGGCAGACGGATCCAGCGTGACCGCGCGGTGCGCAGGAACGAGAACAGCACGCCGATCACGAGAGCGAGCACCGCCGCGAGCGCGGCCATCCGGAGGGTCGCGAGGGCACCGCCGAGCAGGAATCGCCAGATCGCGCGGTCGTTGAGGATGACCCACAGCGACGGATCCGAGAGCGGGCGCAGTTCGGCGCCCGACACCGACGTGCGCGGCGAGACGAAGGCGACGACGAGGAAGGCGACCGCGCCGGCGAGTGCGAGCAGCACGACGACGGTGATGACGCGGGCTCGGCGGCGGGCCTTCGGCCCGGGTGCGTCGTACAGGACGGTGCTCATCGCAGGACCGCCACCTTCTTCTCGACGACGCCGGCCAGGAGGCCGAGTGTGACGGTGATGACGAGGTAGAGCGCGGCGATGGCGAGCAGGATCGGCACGGCGGCAGCGGTGCGTTCGATGAGGAGGCGGCCGGAGGCGAACATCTCGACGACGAAGAACCCTCCCGCCACGGAGGTGTTCTTGGTCAGCGCGATGAGCACGTTGATGATCGGCGGGATCACGACCCGGATCGCCTGGGGCAGGATCACCAGGGTCAGCGTCTGGCCGAAGGTCAACCCGATCGAACGGGCCGCCTCCGCCTGACCGACGGGGATGCTGTTGATGCCCGAGCGGATCGCCTCGGCGATGAACGGGGCGGTGTAGAGGGTGAGACCGATCGCGGCGAGCACGAAGTAGAACTGCTGCGGCGAGAGCCCGGGGAAGCGAACCCCCAGGAACGGCAGGACGAACGCCGAACCGAGCAGGACGAGCGTGAGCGGGGTGTTGCGGAAGATCTCGGTGTAGCCGACCGCGATGCCGCGCAGCGGCGCGATCGGGCTGACCCGCAGGCCGGCCACGACGGCGCCGAGCGCGAGCGCGCCCACCCCGGCGATCCCGAGCAGGGCGAGCGTGAGGAGGAATCCCGAGATCAGGACGTCGAGATTCTCGATGATGGCCGACATCGGTCTCCTCTCAGGGGTCGATGGGCGGGCGGGGAGCGCAGACGGAGCGGATGCCGGGGGCGCGCGACCCCCGGCATCCGGTCACTCAGTAGCGATCGACGGTCGGCGTCGAATCCGGGAGGTCGATGACGACCCCCACGGTGTCCTCCCACGCGCGCGCCCACTCACCCGACTCGAACGCCGCGTCGAGCACGTCGTTGATCCACGAGCGCAACTCGGTGTCGTCGAGAGGCACGCCGATGCCGTAGGGCTCCTCGGTGAACGGCGCGTTCAGCAGTTCGAACTCGCCCTCGTTCGCGTAGGCGAGCCCGGAGAGGATGACGTTGTCGGTCGTCACCGCGACGGCCTGGCCGTTGCGGATCGGCTCGAGGCAATCGGCGTAGCTTCCGGACGCCAGCACGTTCGACGTGTACTCGCCGATGTTGTTGATCGATGTGGAACCCGTCTGCGTGCAGATGGTCGCGTCGGGGTTCTCCTCGAACCACTCCGGTCCGGTGATGCCCTCGGGGTTGCCGGCGGCGACGAGGATGTCCTGACCCGCGATGTAGTACGGCCCGGCGAAGCCGACCAGTTCCTTGCGCGCGTCGTTGATCGTGTACGTCGCGATCACGATGTCGACCTGATCGTTCTGCAGGAACGGCTCCCGGTTCGCGGACACCGTGTTGACCCACTCGATGCTGCCCTCATCGATGCCGAGCTGGTCGGCGATGATCTTGCCCATCTCGACGTCGAACCCCTCCGGGTCGCCGGTCGTGGCGTCGGTGAGCCCGAAGAGGGGCTGGTCGGTCTTGACGCCGATCCGGATGGTGCCGGACTCCGCGAGGTCGGCCATCGTGGTGCCCTCCTCGTAGGGCACCTCCGGCATGCCCGAGCTCTCCTCGGTGGGGTCGGTGTCAGGGTCGGGCGCCGACGAATCGGTGCATCCCGCGAGGACGATCGCACCGACGACGGCGAGTGCTCCGACGGTGAACCTTGCTGTGCGTGTGCTGTGGACTCTCATGGTTCCCTCCATCTCCATGCGGTTCCTCCCCCACCGAATCAGTGGGCGAGGATCTTCGACAGGAAGTCCTTCGCTCGATCGGAGCTCGGCTTCGTGAAGAAGTTCTCGGGGGTGGCCTCTTCGACGAGGGCACCGTCCGCCATGAAGAGCACGCGATCGGCGGCCTTCCGGGCGAATCCCATCTCGTGCGTGACGACGATCATCGTCATGCCGTCTTTCGCGAGGCCGACCATGACGTCGAGCACCTCGGTGATCATTTCGGGGTCGAGGGCCGACGTCGGCTCATCGAAGAGCATCAGTTTCGGCTCCATCGCCAGCGACCGGGCGATGGCGACCCGCTGCTGCTGGCCACCCGAGAGTTGGGCGGGCAGCTTGTCGGCCTGGTTCGCGACGCCGACGCGGTCGAGCAGTTCCATCCCGCGCTCCTTCGCAGCGGCGACGCTGAGTCCGCGGACCTTGATCGGGCCGAGCGTCACGTTCTCGAGGACCGTCTTGTGGGCGAACAGATTGAACGATTGGAAGACCATGCCGACGTCGGCGCGCAGCGTCGCGAGCGCCCGGCCCTCCTCCGGCAGCGGAACCCCGTCGATGAGGATGCGGCCCGAGTCGATCGTCTCCAGCCGGTTGATCGCGCGGCAGAGGGTCGACTTGCCCGACCCGGAGGGCCCGATGACGACGACGACCTCGCCAGGGGCGACGGCGGTGGAGATGCTCTTCAGGACGTGAAGGTCGCCGAAGTGCTTGTCGACGGCATCCAGAACGAGCAGGGGCTCCATCCGCTCAGTGGAGCATGTACCCCGTCCGGGGGACTAGGGCCTTGACGTGGCCCTCGGGTTTCTGCCTGCTCGCGGAGATCAGCCCGAGCCCGAGCGCGGGGCGCGCCTCAGGAACGCTGCGCGAACGCCGACTCGTAGAGGCAGACGGAAGCGGCGGTGGCGAGGTTGAGCGACTCGGCGTTGCCGTAGATGGGGACCTTCACGACGCGGTCGGCGAGCCGCAGATGCTCGTCCGGGAGCCCGTGCGCCTCGTTGCCGAACACCCAAGCGGTCGGTGCGGCGAGCAGATCGCGCACCCGCGGCAGATCGGCGCCCTTGACGTCGGCGGCGAGCACCTGGAGCCCGGCGGCGCGCACCGCCGCGAGGGCCTCGTCGAGGGTGCCGTTCTGTGCGACCGGCACGTGGAAGATCGACCCGGTCGTCGAGCGCACGACCTTGGGGTTGTAGGCATCCACGCTGTTGCCGGTGAAGATGACCCCGTCGGCGCCGGCGGCGTCCGCGGCCCGGATGATGGTGCCCGCGTTACCCGGATCGCGCACCTCCTCGAGGATCGCGACGAGGTGCGGCTTCGACGACAGCAGGTCGGCGAGCGAGATCGTGAACTGCCGCGATGTCGCCAGCACGCCCTGCGGGGTGACGGTGTCGGCCATCGTCTCGAGCACGGCCTCGGAGACGGTCTCGACGTCGAGCCCGAGGCCGGTCGCCGTCTGCACGAGTTCGGCGTAGCGGTCGCGGGCCTTCGGCGTGATGTAGACGTCGACGATCAGGTCGGCCCGGTAGGCCAGAGCCTCCGCGACCGCCTGCGGGCCCTCGACGAGGAACAGCCCGGTCTCGGCACGGGCCTGGCGTTTCGCGAGCTTCGCGACGGATCGCACCCGCGGAGAGCGCGGGTTGTCGATCATGCCCTCAGGCTACGGGGCCCCGATGAACGTGAGGTGATGAAACGCAGCGAGGGCGGCACCCCAGTTCGGGATGCCGCCCTCGCGACGGTGAGATCTGCTTACGCGGCGTCGGCCTTCGCGTTCACGTCGGCCGGCAGCGCGGCCTTCGCGGCGGCGACCAGTCCGGCGAACGTCGCGGGCTCGTTCACGGCGAGCTCGGCGAGGATGCGGCGGTCGACCTCGATACCGGCCAGACCCAGCCCCTGGATCAGACGGTTGTAGGTGAGGCCGTTCGCGCGGGCCGCGGCGTTGATGCGCTGGATCCAGAGGCGACGGAACTCGCCCTTCTTCGCACGACGGTCGCGGTACGCGTAGACGAGGGAGTGGGTGACCTGCTCCTTCGCCTTGCGGTAGAGGCGCGACCGCTGACCGCGGTAGCCTTCCGCGCGCTCGAGGATCGTACGACGCTTCTTGGCGGCGTTGACCGCTCTCTTGACTCTTGCCATGTTCTTGTTTCCTTAGTCCGGTCCGGGCTTACTTGCCGAGAAGACGCTTGATGACCTTGGCGTCCTGAGGCTTCAGGACGACCTCCTGGTTCAGGCGGCGCGTGAGCTTCGAGGACTTGCCCTCGAGGTTGTGGCGCATGCCCGCGCCCTGCTTCATGACCTTGCCGCTTCCGGTGACCTTGAAACGCTTCTTGGCACCGGAGTGCGTCTTCTGCTTAGGCATTGCTGCTTTCCTCTTCTGCTGCGGCTGGTTCAGCTGCCGGTTCGGGGGCCGTGACCTCATCGGATGATGCGGCCCGGCTCTTGTTCTTCTCGTCGGCCTTCTTGGCCTGGGCTTCGGCCTTCGCGTCGACCTTGCTCTTCAGCGGGCCGATCACCATGACCATGTTGCGACCGTCGATGGTCGGGGTCGACTCGACGGTGCCGAAATCTGCGACGTCCTCCGCGAAGCGCTGGAGAAGACGCACCCCCTGCTCCGGGCGGGACTGCTCCCGGCCGCGGAAGAGGATCATGGCCTTCACCTTGTCGCCGGCCTGAAGGAATCCTTCGGCCCGCTTGCGCTTGGTCTCGTAGTCGTGCTTGTCGATCTTGAGGCGGAACCGAACCTCTTTGAGGATCGTGTTCGCCTGGTTGCGCCGGGCTTCCTTGAGCTTCTGAGCCTGCTCGTACTTGAACTTGCCGAAGTCCATGATCTTCACCACGGGCGGGACGGAGTTCGGGGCAACCTCGACCAGATCCAGGTCGGCCTCCTGCGCGAGACGCAGGGCGTCTTCGATGCGGACGACGCCGACCTGTTCTCCGGCGGGACCGACCAGGCGGACCTGGGGCACGCGGATCCGGTCGTTCGTTCTGGGATCGCTGATTAGTGGGTTCCTTTCGTTGCAGAACACGAAGGAAGCATCCACGCACGAGCTTCGCCCACAGGAACAGCGCTCATGCCTTCACCCTGTCTACCGACCCGACTCTGTTTCGAGAGCACGACCGGCGGAGTGAAATTCGACCCGTTAGCCTAGGAGCGGCTTGCAGGTGGGAGGATTCTCCGCTTCGTTACCGGGGAGATGGCCCCGGAGCCCGTATGAGAATAGCAGAGGACTCCCCTTTTGGCACTTGACGCTTTCGGCCGCCCGGTCGCCGACGCCCCGCTGACGGTCGACCCCGAGATCCGCGACATCGCCGAAGTCCCCGCGGTCGAGCTGATCAACACCGTCGCCGTGCACCTCATGTCGGCCGCCGCCGTGAAGCTCGGGCTCGGGGACGGACCCGACGCGGCGCAGGAGATCGATCTCGACGAGGCCCGCAAGCTGATCACCGCGCTGGCCGGGCTGGTGACCGCGGCGGCGCCGGAAATCTCCGACAGCCACGCCCGGCCCCTCCGCGACGGGCTGCGCTCGCTCCAGCTCGCCTTCCGGGAGACCTCGCCGATTCCCGACGCGATCGGCGCCGGTCCCGGCGAGAAGTACACCGGCCCCGTCACCTAGTCCGGGATGCCCCGCGCCGTCGCCTGCGCCCGCAACGCGCCTGCGAACGCCCGGTACTCGGGCTCGGTGACCGTCGGAGGGATGGCGACCTCGACCGGATCCCCGTCCGCGCGCTCGATCGTGACGGCACGTCCCGCCCGAGCCGTCTTCCCGACGGTCACCCGCGCGACGCGCTCCCACGGCACGAGGTCGGGAGCGAAGACCCCGCGCGGCGAGTAGCCGACGAGCCGAGTCCCCGATTTCGCCTGCATCACGAGCACGAAGATCAGCACGGCGTACGCCGCGAGCACGCCGACGACGACCGCGGAGAAGACCCACGACACCCCGCTGAAGGTGAGCGGCAGCAGTGCGGCATCCGCCGCGAGCAGCAGCACCAGCGCGAACCGGAACCGGATCAGCCACCCCGGCCAGACCCAGGGCCCGACGAGGACGGCATCCAGATCGTCCGCCGCGTGCAGCGCGGTCCCTGTGGCCATGAGCCGATGGTAATCAGAGCCGGCCGCGACTCAGAGGGATTCGAGCCGGACGCCGATCGAGTCGACGCGATCGAGGATGACGGGGGATGCCGCCCAGGCATCTCCGAGACGGGCGAGCAGGGCATCCAGGTCGTCCCGGGAGAGCCCGGCATCGAGCGCGAGTTGCACCAGCAGTTCGGGTCCGCTCAGCCGGGCGTCGGGGTCGCCGGGCGCGAGCTGTACGGCTCGTACCGCGGGCTCGCCGGCGCTCGCGCCGAGGAAGGCATCGAGGACGCGCTCGTCGGTGAAGCACGGGTCGAAGCGGACACCGGTCGCCAGGGCTTCGAACGCGGTCCGCCGCACGGCGAACTCCGTCGGCGACCCGGGATCCAGCACGAGGGCGCCGGCTCCGTCGGCGGCGGCAGCTAGCGCGGCGCGCGGCGCCGTCACCGGGATCGGGCGGGCGACCGGGTTCCAGGTCGTCATCGCGGCCACCGACGAGAACACCGGGAGCACCGTGCGACCGTCGGGTCCGGCAACGGTGACCAAGGCGAGCTCCTGCGTCTTGTCGACGAGCTGCCCGTGCGGTCCGACGCCCTCGTCGCCGCGGTCGGTGACCAGCGGGACGAGCAGTCGCGCCGACCCGAGCGCGGCGAGCACCTCGGGCACCCCGAGTTCGCGAGTACGGAAGCGCAGAACGGCTTCGACGAGCCGCGGGTCCGCCGAACCGTCGTCCCCTGCCGAGGGGTTCTCGTGGAACTCCCGCCCGTCGAAGGGGATGCCGGCGGAGTCGGCGTGGGCGGTCATGCGGTCGGCGGGGTCATGCGGTCGGCGACGTCAGTCGCCGGCGACGTCGAGCGCCTCGGCGAGGGTGAAGGCCCCGGCGTAGAGCGCCTTGCCGACGATCGCGCCCTCAACGCCCTGCGGCACCAGCTCGCGAAGCTCGGCGATGTCGTCGAGGTTGGCGATGCCGCCCGACGCGATCACCGGCCGGGCGGTGCGCGCGCAGACCTGGCTGAGCAGCTCGAGGTTCGGACCCTTGAGGGTGCCGTCCTTGGTCACATCGGTGACGACGTAGCGCGAGCACCCGGCGGCTTCGAGCCGGTCGAGCACCGTCCAGAGGTCGCCGCCCTCCTGCGTCCAGCCGCGGGCGGCGAGCGTCGTGCCGCGCACATCCAGCCCGACCGCGACGGCGTCGCCGAACTCGGCGATCACGTGCGCCGCCCACTCCGGGTTCTCGAGCGCCGCGGTGCCGAGGTTGATGCGCTTGGCACCGGTCGCGAGCGCCGCCTCGAGCGACGCGTCGTCGCGGATGCCGCCGGAGAGCTCGATGTTGACCTTGCGCGGGGTGTTCTTGATGACCTTCTTGATGACCGAGTGGTTGTTGCCACGACCGAAGGCCGCGTCGAGGTCGACGAGGTGGATCCATTCGGCGCCCTGGCTCGCCCAGGTGTCGGCCGCCTCGATCGGGTCGCCGTAGCTGGTCTCGCTGCCGGCCGCCCCCTGCGTGAGCCGCACCGCCTTGCCGTCGGCGACGTCCACGGCGGGGAGAAGGGTGAGCTTGGGGGCGGAGTTGAAACCGGTCACAAGGTCGAAAGCGTACCCGTTCCCCGAGCGCGTTCCCTTACAGCGACCCGATCCAGTTGCGCAGCAGCCGGATGCCGGGCTCCCCCGACTTCTCCGGGTGGAACTGCGTCGCCGAGAGCGGCCCGTTCTCGGCGGCCGCGACGAAGCGCCCGCCGTGCTCGGCCCAGGTCACCTGCGGCCGCGCGAACGCGCCGTAGACGTCGAGATCCCACGACCGCGCGCCGTAGGAGTGCACGAAGTAGAAGCGCTCGTCGCGGATCCCGTCGAACAGCACGGAGCCCTCGGGCGCCTCCACGGTGTTCCACCCCATGTGCGGCAGCACGGGGGCGTCGAGCTCGTCGACGACGCCGGGCCACTCGCCTAGCCCCTCGGTGTCGACGCCGCGCTCGACCCCGCGGTCGAACAGCACCTGCATGCCGACGCAGATTCCGAGCACCGGACGCCCGCCGGCCAGCCGTCGTTCGATCAACTCGCCCCCGCGGACGTCGTTGAGCGCCGCCATGACCGCTGCGAACGCCCCGACGCCCGGCACCAGGAGGCCGTCGGCATCCATCGCCTTCTGGCGGTCGGCGGTGAGCTCGACGTCGGCCCCCGCGGCCTCGAGTGCCTTGACGGCCGAGTGCACGTTGCCGGAGCCGTAGTCGAGCACGACCACAGACTTCTGGGCTGTCACGGCTACAGCGCGCCCTTCGTCGACGGGATGCCGCGCACGCGGGCATCCGGTTCGACCGCCCGCCGGAACGCGCGCGCGAACGCCTTGAACTCCGCCTCCGCGATGTGGTGCGGATCGCGTCCGGCGACGACGGTGATGTGCATCGTCAGACCGGCGTTGAAGGCGATCGCCTCGAAGACGTGCCGCACCATCGACCCGGTGAAGTGCCCGCCGATCAGGTGGTGCTGGAACCCCTCCGGCTCCCCCGAGTGCACGAGGTAGGGGCGGCCGGAGACGTCGACGACCGCCTGCGCCAGCGCCTCGTCGAGCGGCACGAGGGCATCGCCGTAGCGGCCGATGCCCGACTTGTCGCCGAGCGCCTGCTTGATCGCCTGCCCGAGCACGATGCCGGTGTCTTCCACGGTGTGGTGCACGTCGATCTCGGTGTCGCCGGATGCCTTGACCGTGAGGTCGACGAGCGAGTGCTTGCTGAAGGCCGTCAGCAGGTGGTCGAAGAACGGCACGCTCGTGTCGATGTTCGACGTGCCCGTGCCGTCGAGGTCGAGACTGAGCTCGATCGACGACTCGCTGGTCTGTCGCGACAGCGTCGCGGTGCGGGAGGCCATACCCCCGAGCTTAGCGAGGGGTCAGCGCGCGCCGCCCGGGCCCAGTTCGGCGAGTGCGGCGAGGAAGTAGGTGGTCTCCTCCTCGGTGCCGGCGGTGACCCGCAGCGCGCCGGGCAGGCCGACGTCACGGATCAGGATGTCGCGCTCCCGCAGAGCCCGGAAGGTCGCGGCGGGATCGTCCACCCCGTCGAACAGCACGAAGTTCGCCTGGCTCTCGTGCGCGCGGTAGCCGAGCACGGGCAACTCGGCCAGCATCCGATCGCGTTGACCGCGGATGTCGTCGACCATCGCGAGCATCTCGGGCGCGTGCCGCAGCGCCGCGAGCGCCGCCGCTTGGGTCAGCGCCGACAGGTGGTAGGGCAGCCGCACGAGCCGCAGAGCATCCGTCACGGCGGGATCGGCCGCGAGGTAGCCGACCCGCACCCCGGCGAACGCGAAGGCCTTGCTCATCGTGCGGGAGACGATGAGGCGCTCCCGTCCGGGCAGCAGGGTGAGGGCGCTCGGCACATCCGCCGGCATGAATTCGGCGTAGGCCTCGTCGACGAACACGATGCCGCGCGAGGCGGCGTAGACGGCCTCGATCGTCTCGAGGGACAGCGGCGTGCCGGTCGGGTTGTTCGGGGCGCAGAGGAAGACCAGATCGGGATCGGTGCGTTCGATCGCCGCGACGGCGGTCTGCGGGGAGATCGCGAACCCGGCATCCCGGTCGGCCGGGACCCATTCGGTGCCGGTCCCCGCGGCGATGATGGGGTGCATCGAGTAGGTGGGCGGGAAGCCGAGCACCCGCCGGCCCGGGCCGCCGAACGCCTGGAGGATGTGCTGGATGATCTCGTTCGAGCCGTTCGCGGCCCAGATGTTCGATGCGCCGAGACCATGACCGAGATAGCCGGCGAAGGCGTCGCGCAGCTCGGTGAACTCGCGGTCGGGGTAGCGGTTCACGCCCAGCACCGCGTGGGCGAGCGACTCGACGATGTCGCGGGCGACGCCCTCCGGGATGGGGTGCGTGTTCTCGTTGACGTTCAGCGCGTAGCGCACCGGGTCTTGCGGGGCGCCGTAGGGGGACGCGCCCCTCAGGTCGTCGCGGAGCGGGAGATCGGAGAGGGAGACCACTCGCAGGAGTCTAAAGCGGTGCGGCCGATCCGTCGGTGTCGATCCGTCGGTGCCGATCCGTCGGTGCCGATCAGTCGGCGTATTGGGTGGGGATCGCGAGCTGCTGACCCGGCTGGATCTCGCTCGAGGCGAGCTGGTTGAAGGCGAGGACCTGGGCGGCGAACTCCCGCGGGTCGGCGGACGGCGCGACTTCGGCGGCGAGATCCCAGAGCGACTGCCCGCCATCCACCGTCACCCAGGTGAGCGAGTCGGAGGCCGCATCCCGGGTGGCGACCGCATCGGAGGCGCCGAGACCGAACACCAGGCCGGCGATGACGAGCGGGATCGCCGCGAGGGTCGCGAACACTGCGCGACCGCGACGAGTGAGGCGCAGTCGCGGAACGACACGAGCCTGCGCGGTGGGCAGGTATGAGATCACTGCGGTCATGTCGTCCTCCTGATTCGTGTGGACAGCCGCCTCCGGGGCCCCAGCGGCCGGGCCGAAGCCCCGGAAGCGAATCTGTGTTCCGAACATACCTTCGATCGAACATATGTTCAACCTGTTCTCGGCGATATCGCCTCGAATCGGCCGACACACTCGAACAGATGTTTGCCGGAGCGATCGAGACCGGATACAGTTTCGATCGCAGGAACGATTCGATCACCGACCACCGACATCGGTGCCGACCCGGATCGCCGGACCTGCCGACGAGGGCTCCGCCCACGAGAGGAAGCGCACGATGGACGACACGCAGGAACCGGACGCCCTGGAACGACAGGGCACGCGCCGCCGCACCTCGCTGAGCGAGAAGCAGACGGCGATCCTCGAGATGATCCAGCGCTCCGTGGCCTCCCGGGGATACCCGCCGAGCATGCGGGAGATCGGTGACGCCGTCGGGCTGTCGTCGCTGTCCAGCGTGACCCACCAACTCACGCAGCTCGAACTCTCCGGCTACCTGCGCCGCGACCCCAACCGCCCGCGCGCCCTCGAGGTGCTGATCGAACTCCCCGGCACCGAATCCTCGGACTCCGGCATCCCGGTCGGCGACGCCGCCATGGTGCCGCTCGTCGGGCGCATCGCGGCCGGCATCCCGATCACCGCCGACCAGCAGGTGGATGAGGTCTTCCCCCTCCCCCGTCAGCTCGTCGGCAAGGGCGACCTCTTCATGCTCAAGGTCGTCGGCGAATCGATGATCGACGCCGCCATCTGCGACGGCGACTGGGTCGTGGTGCGCCAGCAGAAGAGCGCCGAGAACGGCGAGATCGTCGCCGCGATGCTCGACGGCGAAGCGACCGTCAAGGTCTTCCGGCAGCGCGACGGCCACGTCTGGCTGCTGCCGCGCAACTCGGCCTTCGAGCCGATCGTCGGCGACGACGCCGAGATCCTCGGCAAGATCGTCGCCGTCCTGCGCTCGGTCTGACCGCTCTCGAGGAGCGGCCCGTCGGCCGCTACTCGACCACTGGAGTGCGCGCCGGCACGTGCTGCGCGAGCCAGCCGTTCACGGCGTCCATGAAGCCGACGTGGTCGTCGCGGAAGACCGTGTGTCCTGCCCCCCGCATGACCTGCACGGTCATCCCGTCTCGGCGCATCCGCGCGACGTCCCGTGCCGAGACGAGCAGGCTGCGCTCGGCGAGGATCACGAGTGACGGCGCGACGAGCGAGCGCGGCGACCGCAGCGAGCGCGTGTTCACGAAGCCGAGGATCGTGCGCTTGTCCCAGAGGCGCAGGGTCGCTCGCTCCAGCGCCACGTCGTCGTCATCCCAGCGCGGATTGAGCTTCCGGAGCATCCACGCGCTCGGGCGGGGCGCGAGCGTGAACATCACCTTGAGGGCGACGCCGCGCACGCCGCGCGGGAAGGCGAAGGCCGGATCGACGTAGACCGCCGCCCGGCTGCCGAAGCGGTCGGCGACGAGGCTCGCCACGAGGCCGCCGAGCGAATGCCCCATGATCAGATCGGGCGGCCCGGCGAGCACGGGCTCGAGGGACTCGATCACGTCATCGGCCCACCCCCGCGGCGAGTACCGGCGCGAGCGCGGGCTGACGCCGTGCCCGGCGAGGTCGACGGCGACGACGCGATAGCCGACATCCCGGAGCTCCGCGGAGACCCGGTGCCACGCCCGGTGGTCGGACATCATCCCGTGGATGAGCACCGCGGTGCGATCCCCCGCCCCCGAGACGTGCACGGCCAGTCGCATGAGGGGAGGCTACGCATCCCGGCTGAACGCCGCCTTGGACTCCGCGTGATGGTCGCTCAGCCCTCGAGCGCCGCCCGGATGGTGCGCGCGATGCGCTCGGTCGCGACGAGTTTGATGCGCGTCCCGTCCTCCTCGTACTCGGTCTCGAGAACCCGGGCCTTCTGGTGCGCGAGCGAGATGATCTCGCCGCGGTCGTAGGGCACGAGCAGGTCGAGTTCGACATCCCATTGCGGCAGCGTGTCGGCGATGCGCTGCTGGAGTTCGGCGATGCCCTCCCCCGTGCGGGCGCTCACGAAGATCGCGTCGGGCTCGAGACCCCGCAGCAGCAGACGTCGGTCGTCGTCGAGGAGGTCGCTCTTGTTGAACGCGATGATCTCCGGCAGGTCGCGGGCGCCGACATCCCCGATCACGTCGCGCACCGTCGCGAGCTGCGCGCCCGGGTCGGGATGCGCACCGTCGACGACGTGCACGATCACGTCGGAGGCCCCCACCTCCTCGAGCGTCGAACGGAACGCTTCGACGAGTTGGGTGGGGAGGCTCCGCACGAAGCCCACGGTGTCGGCGAGGGTGAACTCCCGGCCGTCGGGAGTCGCCGAGCGCCGGACCGTCGGATCGAGGGTCGCGAACAACTGGTTCTGCACGAGCACGCCCGCCTGGGTGAGGCGGTTGAGCAGGCTCGACTTGCCGGCGTTCGTGTACCCGGCGATCGCCACACTCGGCACCTCGAACCTGTCGCGGTTGGCGCGCTTGGCCTCCCGGGCGGGGGCGAAGCCCTTGATCTGCTTGCGCAGCTTCGCCATCCGGTCGTGGATGCGGCGACGGTCGAGTTCGATCTTCGTCTCACCCGGACCACGGCTTCCCATGCCCGCGCCGCCGGAGCCCACCTGGCCACCGGCCTGGCGCGACATCGACTCGCCCCAGCCGCGCAGACGCGGCAGCAGGTACTCGAGCTGGGCCAATTCGACCTGCGCCCGACCCTCGCGGCTCTTCGCGTGCTGACTGAAGATGTCCAGGATGACGGCCGTGCGGTCGATCACCTTGACCTTCACCCGGTCTTCGAGCGCGCGCCGCTGGCTCGGCGCGAGCTCGGTGTCGGCGATGACGGTGTCGGCTTCGAGCCCGGCGACGATGGCGGCGAGCTCCTCGACCTTGCCGCGCCCGAAGTACGTCGCCGGGTCGGGATGCGGGCGCCGCTGGAGCAACCCGTCGAGCACGGTCGCTCCCGCCGTCTCGGCGAGGGCGGCGAGTTCGCGCAACGAATTCTCGGCATCCTCGACGTCGCGCGAGTAGACACCGATGAGTACGACGTTCTCGAGTCGCAACTGCCGGTACTCGACCTCGGTGACGTCGTCGAGCTCGGTGCTCAGCCCGGGGACCCGTCGCAACGCGGCGCGGTCCTCGCGGTCGAGCTGCTCGCCGTCGAGGTCGGCGGTGCTCGTCTCGTCCTCGTGGAGGGCTTCGGCCCTGCGGTCGCCGAAGCGCCGCACCGAGGCGCGGGACTCCTCGGTCGCGAGCACGCGGTCGAGTTCGGCGTCGGACACTGCGGTGTCGGACTTCACGGTGTTCGCATCGGTCATTGTGGAATTCACCCTAGTTCTGTGTTCTGGTCGACTTCGGTTTTCGGTAGGTTCTACGCATGCCCGCCCCCGAGCACTACTTCTCGGACACCCCGGGCGGTGAGTTCAAACCCCGCACGATCTCGGTGCGGTTGGCCGGCCGGGAGCTGGAACTGACGACCGCCAACGGCGTCTTCAGCCCGGAACGGCTGGATGTCGGCACCTCGGTGCTGTTGTCCAACGTCCCGGCCCCACCGCCCGGGGGCAATCTGCTCGACCTCGGCTGCGGCTGGGGGCCGATCGCGATCTCTCTCGCTCTCGAATCCCCGCGGGCCACGGTCTGGGCGGTCGACGTCAATGAGCGCTCGCTCGATCTCGTGCGGCGCAACGCCGCCGACCTCGGGCTGACGAACATCAACGCGGTGCGCCCCGAGGACGTGCCGGCGGATGCGGTGTTCACCTCGATCTGGTCGAATCCGCCGATCCGGGTGGGCAAGAACGAACTGCACGCCATGCTGCTGCACTGGCTGCCGCGCCTCGAACCCGGTTCGGACGCCTGGCTCGTCGTGCAACGCAACCTGGGGTCCGACTCGCTGCAGCGGTGGCTGCAGGCGGAGCTTCCGAGAGAGTTCGCGGTCCTGCGCGCGGCGACCAACAAGGGCTACCGAGTGCTGCGCTGCCGGCGTCGTTCGGGCCATACAGGCGTGATTGACCTGCCTCAACCGATCGACGAGGTCCGAGCGGACCGGGATCTCTAGAGAAGCTTCATAGTTCCCGAGAATACCAGCTCGGCGGGTCCGGACAGCAGGACGTGGTCGCCGTTCGCGGTCGGCACAACCCGCACCCCGACCGTTCCGCCCGGGACGTCGACGCTCCAGGCATCGGGCGCGGCGGCTCCGGCCCAGTGCCGGGTCGCGAGCGCGGCGGCGGCGGCGCCGGTTCCGCAGGACAGGGTCTCCCCCGAGCCGCGCTCGTGGACGCGCATCCGGATGCGGCCGACGCCATCCTGCACGAGAGGTTCGGCGGGCACCACGAACTCGACGTTCACGCCGTCCGGCGGCACGGGGGTGACCACCGGCGCGCGGCCGAGGTCGAGGTCATCCAGCTCGGCGTCGTCGGCGAGGGCGACCACGACGTGCGGGTTGCCGACGCCGACGGCGAGACCCGGCCGATCGACGTGGAGGCCGTCGGCGGCGACCATCGCGTCGCCCGCGACGACGAAAGGTCCGAGGTCGACTTCGAACCCGTCAGGGGTGCGGGTGAGGTCGCGCACCCCGCCGCGCGTGCCGATCGCGACGGTCTCCCCGACCGCGAGCTCGAGCAGACCCTGTTCGATCAGGTAGGAACCGTAGACGCGGATGCCGTTGCCGCACATCTCCGCGGGGCTGCCGTCGGCGTTGTGGTAGTCCATGAACCATTCGGCGGCCGGATCCTCCGCGAGGGCCGCGCCCCCCTCCGGCAGGTTCGCCGAGCGCACGGCCCTGATGATCCCGTCGCCGCCCACCCCGAAGTGCCGGTCGGCGAGAGCCGCGAGGTCGGCGGCGTCGAGGTCGACGAGCCCATCCGGGTCGGCGAACAGCACGAAGTCGTTGCCGGTGCCATGCCCCTTGGTGAAGGCGATCCGGCGAGCGTGCGGCAGGGTGGTCACGAGATCGAGATTATCCGGGGCCGGCGGCGGTCGCTGCCAGCGCCACCTCGACGCGAGCCGGGTCGTCGGCGTCGAGCCACACCGTGTCGGGGAAGCGACCGAACCAGCTCACCTGTCGCCGGGCGTACTTGCGGGTCAGCAGAGCGGCCTGCTCGATCGCCTCGGCCTCGGTCAGCTCTCCGCCGAGTTGTGCCGCGGCCTGCGCGTAGCCGATGGCTCGACCGGCGGTGACGCCCAAGCCGGACGGGAGGAGCCCCGCGACCTCGGCGACGAGCCCGTCGCGCCACATCCCGGCAACGCGAGCGTCGAGCCGCTCGACGAGGGCCGACCGGTCGAGGCGCAGCCCGACGGTGACGCTCGGGCGCCAGGGTCGCTCTTCGGCACCGAGGCCGGCCCCGAAGGGCTCCCCGGTCAGTTCGACGACCTCGAGAGCGCGCACGAGGCGCCGACCGTTCGCCGCACCGATGGCGTCCGCCGCGACCGGGTCCACCTCGCGCAGACGACGGTGGAGCATCCCGGGACCCTCCGCCTCGAGGGCCGCTTCGAGGCGGTCCCGGATGGCCGGATCGGTGCCGGGGAAGCGGAAATCGTAGAGGACGCTCGAGACGTAGAGCCCGCTGCCGCCGACGAGGATCGCGACGACATCCCGATCGAGCAGCTCGCTGATCACCGCGCGCGCCTCGACCTGGTAGCGGGCCACGCTCGCTTCGTCGCGCGGGTCGAGCACGTCGAGGAGGTGGTGCGGGACGCCGCGGCGTTCCCCGGCCGAGAGCTTGGCCGTCCCGATGTCCATCCCGCGGTAGAGCTGCATCGCGTCGGCGTTGACGATCTCGACCTCCCGGCCGACCGCGCGCAGGCGCTCAGCCAGGTCGAGCGAGAGCGCGGACTTGCCGGTGCCGGTGGGACCGACGACCGCGACGAGCACGGGTCAGTTCCCGGCGGTGTGCAGCCCGGTCGGGAGGCCGATCGTCGGGAGCCCGAGGCTGACCCGTCCGCCGGTCTCGGCCGCGGGTGCCGGCACCGCGCAGGACTCGGCGTCGGCGCGATCCCAGGCGTCGCCCGACCGGGTGCGACGCACGGGCAGGACGCCGCTGACCGGGCTCGCGATCAGGTAGTGCGGCGCGGCACGGGTGACCTCGACGGTGACGACGTCACCGGGACGCGGCATCGCGCTGCCGTCGGGCACGTCGAAATGCACGAGCCGGTTGTCTTCCGCGCGCCCCGACATCCGTCCGCGCTGCAGGTCGCGCCGTCCCTCGCCGGCAGCGACGAGCACCTCGACGCTGCGACCGATGAGTTTCTCGTTCTCTTCCGCGGAGATGCGCTCCTGCAGGGCGATGAGACGTTCGTAGCGCTCCTGCACGACCTCCTTCGGCAACTGGTCGGGCAGCTCGGCGGCCGGCGTGCCCGGACGGATCGAGTACTGGAAGGTGAAGGCGGAGGCGAACCGCGCCTGCTCGACGACGCGCAGGGTCTCGGCGAAGTCCTCCTCGGTCTCGCCGGGGAAGCCGACGATGATGTCGGTCGAGATCGCCGCGTGCGGCATGCGCGCCCGAACCCGGTCCAGGATGCCGAGGAACTTCTCCGACCGGTAGGACCGGCGCATGGCCTTGAGGATGCGATCGGAGCCGGACTGGAGCGGCATGTGCAGTTGCGGCATGACGTTCGGGGTCTCGGCCATCGCGTCGATGACGTCGTCGGTGAAGGCCGCCGGGTGCGGGCTGGTGAAGCGCACACGCTCCAGGCCGTCGATCTCTCCGGCGGCGCGCAGGAGCTTGCCGAACGCGAACCGGTCGCCGAACTCGACGCCGTAGGAGTTCACGTTCTGCCCGAGCAGCGTGACTTCGATCGCGCCGTCGTCGACGAGCATCCGGATCTCGGAGAGGATGTCGCCGGGTCGGCGGTCCTTTTCCTTGCCGCGCAGAGACGGGACGATGCAGAACGTGCAGGTGTTGTTGCAGCCGACCGAGATGGAGACCCAGCCGCTGTGGGTCGAGTCGCGACGCGCGGGGAGGGTCGACGGGAAGACCTCGAGCGATTCGAGGATCTCGATCTGCGCCTCCTCGTTGTGGCGCGCGCGCTCGAGGAGGCGGGGCAGCGAGCCCATGTTGTGGGTTCCGAAGACGACGTCGACCCACGGCGCCTTGTCGAGGATGACCGACTTGTCTTTCTGCGCGAGGCAGCCACCGACGGCGATCTGCATGCCGTCGTGCTCGCGCTTGGTGCTCGCGAGGTGCCCGAGGGTTCCGTAGAGCTTGTTGTCGGCGTTCTCGCGCACGGCGCAGGTGTTGATGACGACGACATCCGCCGGCAAGGTGTCGGCGCGGACGTACCCGGCGGC
This sequence comes from Pseudolysinimonas sp., assembly GCF_044239695.1. GTDB lineage: Bacteria > Actinomycetota > Actinomycetes > Actinomycetales > Microbacteriaceae > Pseudolysinimonas_A. Next base: position 23,199 of record NZ_JBIIAW010000040.1, read on the forward strand.
CTCGAGCGAGCCGGAGAGGCGCTCGGAGTCGTGCACGTTCATCTGGCAGCCGAAGGTGCGCACCTCGTAGGTACGCGGGCGGGACGCAGCACCCGACGGGGTCTCGGCGAGCAAGGTCATGCTCGAAATCCTAAGTGCGCCGGGTGGACGCCTGCTGTCTGGCCGCTGCCGCGCCGACGCCCGGCCGACACCTGCGGCTCAGCGGAAGACGACGCCGCGACGCGGGACGAGCGGGAGGGCGTGGTCGACGGCAGCGCGGATGGTGCTGCCGCCGTAGCCGCGACGCGCGAGGAACGCGCTGAGCCGACGCACGGCGACGTCACGATCCAGGTTGCGGAGCTGGCCCGCCCGCTTCACGGCGACGTCGCGAGCGCGGGACAGCTCGTCGCCGGAGTCGATGAGGTCGAGCGCGTACTCGATCGCCGCGGGGGCGAGCAGTCGGCGGGTGAGTTCGGCGGCGATCGCCGAGCGACCGAGGCCCTTGCGCTCCTGGAGCGTGCCGACGAGGTTCTGCGCGAGGGCGACGTCGTCGAGGTAGCCGTCCCGTTCGAGGCGACTCACCTCGTCGGCGATCTCCTGCTCCTCGAAGCCCCGGTCGCGGAGATGACGCTCGGTCTCCCGGCGGGAGAGGCCGCGGCGAGAGAGCGCGGTGATCGAGACGTGATGCGCGGCCCCCACCGGCGCCGGATCGGCCGCACCGGCGCCTGGGACGGCCCAAGCGGGTTCCTCCTCCGCCGAGAAGGCGGAACGGCTCGACGGGGTCTCCTCGGGGTGCGGGGGGAGCACTCCCGGGAGGTAGGTGACGCGCGCGAGCGCGCCGTCGTCGAGCCGTTGCACGGGTTACTCGCCCGCTGCCTTGAGAGCCGGCGCCTCGGCGGCGGACTTCTCGGCGGCGGCCGCGATCGACGCGACGTTCGAGGCTTCGGCGGCCGCGGCCTTGCCTTCGGCACCGACCCCGAGCTTCATGAGGATCTTGCGCTCGAT
>NZ_JBIIAW010000082.1:0-13938 GCF_044239695.1 Pseudolysinimonas sp.
AGCGCGCCCTCTCCCCCGGCGAGGACGTGCTCGTCGCGACTGCCCAGCCGCAGCAGCAGCCGCGCTCCGAAGAACGGGGCGAGCGCGTGCAGCGGGCCGGTGAGCCGTCGGGCGGCCGCGACGATCCGGATGCCGCGGGCCGGGGCGTCGCGGAGGGCGCGGGCGACGAGGTCGGCCAGTTCCGGGGAGTGGTCCGCTCCGCAGCGGCCGAGGACCAGGTCGAGGTCGTCGGCGAGCAGCACCGTGCTGCCGGGGATCAGCTGAGGTTCGGCGAGCACGCCCCAGAGCTCGACCGGATCGGTCGGGAGCCAGCGCGCCGACGCGCCCGCTCCGGCCGCGACCGCGGCGAGAGCCGTCGTCGCGCCCGCACCGGGGGCTCCGAGCACGAGCACGTGGCCGTGGCGGGCCTCGATGACCGCGGTCGGCTGCCGCTGCTCCGCCGGCAGATCGCGGAGCCCGAAGGGGATGCCGTCCGCCGCCGGGAGGCTCGCGTGCGCGATCACGGCGGGTAACGGATCGCACCACGGTCGGCTCGAGGATCCGGCGGTCGTGGTGGTCGAGACGCGGGCGACGTCGCCCGGGGACGCCAGCGCGACCTGCACCGTCCGGCGTCGCCCCGCACCGTCGACGACGACCGCGCGACCGCGCGGATGCGCCGGCAGCCGGGCGGCCGCGTCGTCGCCGATCAGCCCGAGGCTGTCGGCACGGTCGGCCACCCGGAGTGCGATCCGGATCGCGACGTTGGCGAGCACCGCGTCGCGCACGACCCCGGCGGGGCGTTGCGTGCACAGCACGAGGTGGATGCCGAGCGACCGGCCGCGCGCCGCGAGATCGGCGAACAGCGCGTGCAGTTCGGGGCGCTCGGTGATGAGGGCGGCGAACTCGTCGACGACCACGACCAGGCGGGCCAGCGTTCCAGCCCCCAGCTCGTCGATCGCCCGCGCGCCGGCGGCCGCCAGGGCGCGCTCGCGCCGGAGCACCTCCGCCCGCAGCGACTCGATCGCGCGGCGGGCCAGGCGCTCGTCGAGGTCGCTCAGGGTGCCCAGCACGTGCGGCAGACCGTCGAGCGGGGCGAACGCCGCCCCGCCCTTGAAGTCGACGAGCACGAACGACACCTCATCAGGCGTTCGACCCGCCGCCATCGCGAGCACCCAGGAGACCAGGAGCTCGCTCTTGCCGGCGCCGGTCGTTCCCGCGACGACCGCGTGCGGCCCGTCGGCGACGAGGTCGAGGACGGCGACGCCCTCGACCGAGATCCCGAGCGGGGCGCTGAGTCCGGGACCCGCGAGGGCGGGGAGCAGCTCCTCCAGGGCGACCGCCTCGGGGACTCCCGCCGTCGGAGCACGCAGTCCGGCGGTTTCGGCCGCGTCCGCCATCCGGAGGGCCGCGTGCCGGGCGGCGGCCCGGGTGGACGCGTCGGCATGCTGCGCCGACATCCGGAAACCGGCTGTCTCGGAGCCCGCCCCCCAGCCGACGACGATCTCCCGGTCACCGGTCGCGAAGCGGTAGCGGCCCCCCGGGCCGCGACGCGTCTCGTGGGGCAGCTGCTGCGCCCATTCCTCCCCCGGTGGGAACTCGCAGGAGGTCGTCGCCGGTGACCGCCGCGCGGCGATCCGCAGGGCGAGCATCCGTGCCACCGCGGCGGCGGCGACGGGAGCCCCCTCGACCGCGATACCGGCATCGACCAGCCGGAGGAGCGGCGCGTCGGGGATCGTCGCCGCCGCGTCGCGCAGGCGTGCGACATCGGGCGACTCGTCGGCGACGCCTCCGATCTCGATCCCGCTCGGGGCGGCGCCACGGCCCACGGCGACCACGAGCGGCCTCTCATCACTCGCCCAGTCCGGATCGAGGGCCGTGAAGCCATCCAAGCGCCGTCGTTCCGCGTGGACGGCCTGTCGCACCTGCTCCTGTGCCTCGGCGAGGGCCGCGGCGACCCGGATCGCGGACTCCCGGTCGGCACGCCGACGCTGGCGACGACCGTCGACGAAGGTCGCGAGGGCGATGACCGGTCCGAGCGCCGCCATCAGCAGCATGAACGGCGAACCCGTCACCACGAACAGCACGACCGCGACGGCCACGGGCGCGATCGTCGCCACGAGCGGGAAGGCGGGCTTGGGCGGCGGCGGGCGGCCGGGCGGCATCGGGATGCGGACGGCCGGCGGCGGGATCATCCGATCAGGATCGAGTGTTCACCCGCGACCGGGCACGATTCCCGCGGGAGGGGTGAGCTCTCCGGAGTCGGTCGACCCGGGGGAGGACGCCGCGGTCAGCTCACGACGAAGAACTGGTCACCGATGTCGACACGCGTTCCTCGTGCGACGAAGTAGCGCCGTCCGGGTTCGCAGCGCTTCGGCTCGGCATCCGGCTGGCGCACCGTCGACCCGTTGGTCGAGTACCGGTCGCTGACCCAGAAGCGCCCGCTGTCCTGCCCGAACTCGAGGTGCGTCTTGGAGACCGACTTGCCGGCGTCGAAGATGGTGACGAGCTGGTCGACGAACTCGCCCGGCTGCGACGCCGGGTTGCGCCCCACGAGGCCGGCGCCGGACACCGTCACGCTCTCCCCCGTGCTGAACTGCAAGACGAAGCGCTCTTCGGCGAGCGGCGCCGCGGAGATGCGGGTCGCCTCGAGATCGATGGTCGGGACGCGAGGGTCCTTGCCCCACGGGAACGGGTCCGGGACCCCTCGGAGGATCTTGGCCGGCGGCGCGGCGACGGGCGCGGGGTGATGCTCGACGATCACCTCGGGCTCGAGGAAGGCGGGTTCGACCGGCGCGGGCTCGTGCTCGATCACCGGCTCCGGTTCGTGCGCGACGGAGACCTCGGGCTCGGGATCCGCGACGAGTTCGATCGCCGATGCGGGATCCGACGCGACCGCGACCCAGCCCGAGACGCCGGTGATCTCACCGGTATCGGTGACCCCGGCATCCCACTCGGTTTCGGCCTGCTCCGGGATGTCGGCGGGCTCCCCCGGATCCGGAATGTCGTCGGGCTCCGCCTCGACGGAGTCGGACCGCTCGACCGAATCGTGGAGATCTCCGAGGGCATCCACCGGGGCCGACAGATACGACGACGTCAGCACGAAGCCGCACTCGCCGCAGAAGACGTCGTCATCGCTGATCGGCTCGCCGCACTGCGGGCAGGAGTATTCGCTCTCCGCGACGGCGATCGAGCCGGCGGACCGCTCGCCTTCGGGTTCCGAGGAGAAGACGATGGCGGGCATCGCGGGGCGCGTCCGGGCGGGAGCCTGGGCGACCGGCGCGGGGCGGCCGCACTCACCGCAGAACTGGGCGGCGTCGGGCAACGCGGTGCCGCAGAATCGGCAGTTCATCGTCGTCTCCCTTCACGCCGGAACAGACTTCGAACACTATAGGCACCCAAGCTCCGGAGTGAGACGAGAGCGCGGAGGCGTTGACGCCGGGTGAGTCCGAGGTCGAGGGAGGCCCGCAAATCGGCGACGGCGTCCCAGACGCGGTCGGCATCCGCCGGGTCGGCGCGCTCCGGGGCGAAGACGGCGCGGTCGGCGACGGCGGCGAGCACCCGCGACGGGAGACCCCCCGCGACGGCGGCGAGTTCCGACCGGGTCGCTGCCGGGGGCGTGGAGTAGCCGTGGTCGAGCACCGAGTCGGCGAACTCGTCCCACCCTCCGCTGATGCGCTGCACGACGTCCGGGGCGGTGCGTCGGAGGCGCCGACGACGCACCTTCGCGGCGATGACGAGCAGGAAGGGAGCGAGCACCACCGCGAGCGCGAGCAGTCCGATGCCGACGATGCGGACGACCGCGAGCAGCGCCGCCAGCACCGGGTCGAGGGTGTCGGGGTCGTCCTGCGTGCTGTCGGGTGCCGTCTGGTCGGCCTGCGGCTCGGGACGGTCCGGCGGCGGCGGGACGATCGACGGCGGACGCGCGACCTGGCTCTGCTCCTCGGGTTCCTCCTCCGGGATCGGGCGCTCCTCGGGCACGGGATCGATCGCGACCCAGCCGTGTTCGGCCGTGTCGACTTCGATCCACGCCGTGACGTCGTCGCCGCGGACGACGCCGGCCTGCGGCTCGAATCCGAAGACGACCCGCGCGGGGAATCCGAGCTGGCGGGCCATGAGGGCCGCCGCGACCGCGTACTGCTCGGCATCCCCGATCATCCGCGACGCCGTGACGAGTTCGGCGATCCGGTCGGCTCCGTGCCCCGAGCGACTCGGCGGCTCCTCGCCACCCTCCACCTCTCGGCCGAGACCGTGGCTGATGTAGCCGTCGCTGCGCAGCGCGTCGAGCATCGCCACGAGGCGCTCGCCCGGGTCGGTGATCGCACGGACCCGTTCCTCCAGGTAGAGCGCGAGCTCTTCGGGGATCTCGCCGAGACGCGCGACTTCGGCGTCGCCCGGGGTGAGGTCGGCGAGTTCTCCGGCGGTCGGCTGGTCGGGCAGGATCGCGACGATCCGGTAGGCGTCGCCCGCCTGCAATCCGCCGAGGACCGCCGCCGTTCCGGTGGTGGCGTTGTAGTAGAACGCGTCGGTGAGACCCGCGGCACGGGAGCCGCCGAACTCGATCGACTCGAAGGCGCCGGCATCCGGCACCCACACGCCGCGATAGCCCTCCACCTCGACGCGGAGATCGACCGGCTCCCCGGTCACGTCGGCCTGGTCGACGGACTGCGGGATGCGCACGAACGTGCCGGACGCGCTGTCGGCCGCCGAACTGCCCACCGCGTAGACGACCCCGTCGTAGCTGTCGAGCGTGGCGATCCGCAGCCGCTCGCCGTCGGGCAGCCCCGTGACGCGCAGCAGCACGTCGTCGACGCGGTCGTCCCGGAGATAGCGCCGGAACCCGGCGAGCGGGCTCGGATAGTCGCGCGGGTCGAACGGCTGCACGACGGCGGAGCGCAGCACCTCCCGCTCCCCCGTCACCGGCGCGACCATCGCGGCACCGACCGACGCGGCCGACGCGATCGCCAGGATGAGTGCGCCGGCGAGGACGCTGCGGATGCCGAGCGCCGCGTCGCCCGCCGTCTCGAGGGGACGACCCTCGGCATCCGGCGTCGCGCGGGCGAGCGTGCGGATCGCCTCTCGCCGCCGCCGCCAGCGGTGCCAGACCAGATCGACGAGCACGGCGGCGAACAGGCCGAGCGCGAGCGGAATCGGCCAGGGGGCCTCGTCGGGCCCGAAGGCGATCGCGACGAGGAAGGCGACCACGGGCGGCAGGACGGCGAGTTCCGGGAACCTGGTGCGCACGGCGATCGTCACCGAGGTGAGGGCGGTCGCGAAGAACAGCAGGTAGGCGGGCACGAGGAGCGCCTGGTAATCGCCGACCGGCAACGTGATCGTGAGGAGCTGCTTCCAGCCGTAGACGACGCCCGAGAGCAGATCGAGGATGCCGTCCCAGCTCGGCAGCACACCGGCGATCGCCCGACCCGGCACCGCGAGCGGGACGCCGAGGATGAGGAACACGCCGAACGCCACCAGGAGCACCGCGAACGACGGCCAACGCCAGCGCGCGCCGATCAGCGCGACGACCGACCCGGCCACCACGGCTCCGCCGACGGCGACGAGGTAGGAGACGTCGCGGTAGACCGGCCAGAAGGCGGCGGCCGAGATCGCGATGAGCAGCCAGAGCAGGGCGACGTCGAGGGCGATCGCGCCCGGGCTGCGGCGCGGCCTCATGCGACCGCCGCCGAGCGGGCGAGCGCGATGCGGAGGTCTTCGAGGTAGCCGATGGTCAGCACGCTCAAGCCGGCGACGCGGCGGAAGCCCGGGACCGCGTCGGGATCGCAGACGATCGCGACGACCGCGACATCCATCGGGAACGAGTGCGAGGCGGCGCGGAGCTCGGCCGGAGTGACGAGGGAGCCGCAGACCAGGAAGGCGACCGAGATGCCGATGTTGTCCTCGGCGGCGATGCGTCCGACGTCGCGGATTCCGAGGGCCGCCGACGCGGCCTCGACGACCGCGAGGTCGTCGAGCAGGCGGGCCGGGACGTGGGTCGCGAGGGAGCGCACCGCATAGGTCTTGCGCTTGGCGAACTCCGGGGTGACGGTGCTCACGACGACCGAGACGGTGCGTCCGTCGCGGATCGCCCGCACCCCGAGGGAGCCGGCGACGCTCACTGCGAGTTCGAACTCCTCCTCGGTCGCGTAGTCGGAGGTGGCGAGCGAGAGCGCGACGACGAGGTGGCTGCGCCGGGTCTGCTCGAACTGCCGCACCATGAAGGTGCCGGTCTTGGCGGTCGACTTCCAGTGGATGTAGCGGCGATCGTCGCCGGCCTGGTACTCGCGCAAGGCGTGGAAGGCGACGTCGCTCGAGGTGAGGTCGCGGGTCGGCGTGCCCTCGAGGTCGCGGATGAGACCGGTCGACGTGGACGGGACGCCGATCGTGCGCGGGTGCACGACGAGATCCTGCACCTGCGTCCAGACCAGTTCCCGGCGCACGAGGCCGATCGGATCGGCCCGGACGGTGCGGACGGGGCCGACCGGGATCACGCCGCGGCGCAGGGTGGGGATCGCGAACTCGTTCGTGAACGACGCTCCCGCGCGGAGGCTCGGCATCGCGAGTTCGGCGAGGCCGATCCCGACGGGGATCTCGACCGTGACGCCGAGGACGCGCCGTCCGGTCGGGTTGTGCAGGGTCACCGCGCCGCGTGCCGGATCGCTCACCACGACGCGGTGGTGCGGCAGGTCGAGGCTCACCTCGAACGGCGACCGCCCGATCAGGTAGAGCACCGCGATCACCGCGAGCACGACGCCCGCCCAGCCGACGACGACGAGCTCGATCCAGCCCAGCGCGTACCCGACGGCGAACGCCGCGGGGACGACCCCGAGCATCACCCAGCCGAGCGGGGTCACGACACCGGCGACCCGGGAGGCGATCCGCCCGAGGGAGGCGGCGGCCAGCGCGAAGAGCCGCACGATCGCGACGACGAGGTCGGCGAGCGCACCCGTGCGGGTGCCGACGATACGGGTGCGGGTGTTGGCGAGTCCGGCGTCACCGGTCGTGGCGAGGGATGCGGCCCGGGTCGCGGTCGTGACCCGGGGATCGCGACGCGAGCGCGTGGAGCGGCCCGGCGCGGGAGACGGTGCGCTCACACGGCCTGCCGGTCGCTCGGCGGCGGGGTCTCGAGCAGCAGCTGACCGATGATGCCCGACGTCGTCACGCCGTCGAACTCCGCTTCGGGGTCCAGCAGCAGGCGGTGCGCGAGCACCGGTTCGGCGAGCGACTTCACGTCGTCCGGGATGACGTAATGCCGCCCGCTCGCCGCCGCGAGGGTCTTCGCACTGCGGATGAGAGCGAGGGCTCCGCGGACGCTGACGCCGAGGCGCACCTCGGTCGCCGTGCGGGTCGACTCCACGAGCCGCGACACGTAGTCGTTGACGCTCGGGTCCACGTGCACGTGCCGCGCCTGCTCCGCCATCTCGAGCACGGCATCCGCCGTCACGATCGGCTGGAGCTTCGCCTCGTGCGCCTTGACGTCGGAGCCTTCGAGGATGCGCAGGGTCGACGCGTGGTCGGGGTAGCCGATCGAGGCCTTGAGCAGGAACCGGTCGAGCTGGGCTTCGGGCAGGCGGTAGGTGCCGGCCTGCTCGATCGGGTTCTGGGTGGCGATGACCATGAACGGGCGGGCCGCCTCGTGGGTCGCGCCGTCGACGGTCACGTGGCCCTCCTCCATGACCTCCAACAGGGCGGCCTGGGTCTTCGGGGAGGCCCGATTGATCTCGTCGGCGAGCACGATGTTGGCGAACACCGGCCCGCGGTGGAACTCGAACAGTCCCGACTTCTGATCGTAGACACTCACCCCCGTGATGTCGCCGGGGAGCAGATCGGGGGTGAACTGGATGCGGTTGCTCGTGCCCGCCACGCTCTGGGCGATCGCGCGGGCGAACGAGGTCTTGCCCGTGCCCGGGAAGTCCTCGAGCAGGAGGTGGCCCTCGCTGAACAGCGCGACCAGGCCGAGGCGGATGACGAACGTCTTCCCCAGGAGCACCTGTTCGACGTTGGCCACGATGCGGCCGAAGGTCTCCTGGAACGCGGAGGCCTGCTCGGGGGTCATGCTCATGGGTGGTCCTTCCGGGGGAGGGTGGGAATCGAACGCGGGTCGGGGGCGGCGGTCAATAGGAGCCCGTCGAATACTCGCGCTCATACGTCGTGCTGTTGGCGGAGATGCGCACACGGAGGTCGCCGGTGCCGAGACCGGTGTCGCAGGTGCCGTTCTCGGTCATCGGCAGCCAACCGTCGTCATCGTTGCCGGGCGTGCACCGGTAGTCGACGGCGGCGTACGACGCCGGCCCGGGCGGCTGCAGCCACTGCCAGGCACCGCTGAGGACATCGGCCTCGTGCACGAGGCCGGTCGGTTCGGAGTTGCGCACCGGGATGCCGAGCGCGAACGCCGGCGACCAGTCCGCGCTGCACAGGGTCGCCTCGGGGTAGGCCCGGCAGGCCTTCACCTGCACGCTCACCGGGTTGCCGTATTGGGTGCCACCGGCGGTGAGGAAGGAGCCGAGCGGCACCACGCCGCTCTCGCTGCCCTCGGCGCCCGCCGTGAAGCGATACATGAACAGGTCGGCGTCGGTCGACCCGCTGCCGATCGTGTACCCGGTGAGACGCGCGTCGAAGAACTCGCCGCTGGAGCCGTTCTCCACGATCGACGCGGCGAAAGTCGCGACCGGACCCGGCGCCGCTCGCGGCGTGACCTGCACCGGCGCGGCCGCCGTGCACCCTTGCCCGTTGTAGGCGAAGACCCAGATCGTGTAGGTCTGGTTGGCAGCCAGTCCGCCGAACGAGGTGCTCGTGGTGCCCGCAGCGATCTGCTGGGCGCCGCCCGGTGGTGCGGGGCTCGGCGAGCCGTTCTCCACCCCCGAGACGGAGCAGACCGGGTCGGCGCCGGTGCTGCGGATCAGCGCGTAGTACGTCAGCACCGCCCTCCCGTTGTCGCCGAAGACGTCGGCCCAGGACGCACTCGCGGTCGACCCGTCGGTGAGCGAGGCCGAGGCCGAGACCGCCGGCCCGAGGAGGACGGGCGGACCGGCCGGAACCCCGACACCCGTGGCCTGGTTCCACGTCGCGAGCGAGTTGGGGGCGCTGTTACGCGCACTGACCGAGTAGCCGACGGCGCTGCCGTTGGCCCCCGCGCCGTACAGCAGCACCGACGTCTCGCCCGCGCCGACGACGGTCGAGGCGCTGCCCGCCGTGATCACGTACTCCTCGATCGGGCTTCCCGGGTATCCCACCGGCGGCGTCCAGACGATGCGCAGCCCGCCGTCCAGCGGCGTGGAGGCGACCGACGACGGCGACGGGGGGATGACGTCCGACCAGATCGTGCCGACGAGGGCGGTCGGCGCCGACGACCCGATCGCGTTGACGGCGACGACCGAGAGCCGCACGGCATTCCCGGGACCGTTACCCGGGGTCGAGAGAGAGCAGTTCACGCTCGAGGTGCACTCGGTCGTCGAGAGCACCTCGTCGGTCGCCGCCGACGTCATGGTGACCTCGTAGCGTTCGATCGGCGAGTTGTTGAACGGCCCGGGCGACCAGGAGAGTTTCAGCACGCGATCGCCGAACTCGGTCACCGCGACTCCCGTCACGGCATCGGGCACGTCCTGTACCGAGATCGTGATCGTGCCCCAGACGTAGCGGTCGGGATCCTGCGTGGCGTCCGCGACCTGGTACTGCAGGCTCGTGTCCGCCGGCACCGCCGCCCCGCTCACCGCGACGGTGAGCCGTGACCGGTCGGCGCTCGGCACGACGGTCACCCCGTCGGGGAGCGACGCCCCGTCGAGACCCCGGATGTCGACGACCTGGAGCGGCGTCGCCGGGAACGGGTTGTTCGCCTCGTCGTTCGCGAGCACGTCGATCGTCGTCGTCCCGCCGCGCGGGGTGATCGCGGTGTCGGCGACCGGCTTGACACGTGGGAGCGTCGAGGGGACGACGTTGAGTTGGATGCGTCCCGGGCGACCCTGGCTGAGGTCGTCGCGCACCGTCAGGGTGACGTTCGTGACCGTCCCCTTCGGCACGTTGGACGCGGCTCGCAGCACGAGCCGCTGGTCGTTGAGTTCGACGGTGAAGCCCTCCGGGAGCGGCTCGACGACCTGGTACTGGAGTTCGTCGATGTCGTCGTAGGGGTAGTTGGTGAGCCGGACGAGGTCGAGTTCCTTCTCCTGCCCCGGCTCGAAGTCGACGACGCCCCCGATGAAGACCGGCGGCTGGTTCTCGCGCGGCTCGACGTCGATCGGCAGCGTGAGGATCGCGCGGCGACCTTCGGGATCATCGGCGGTCGCGCCGTCGGTCACCTCGAAGGTGATCGACGCCGGGCCGAAGTACTGGTCGGCCGAGGTGAAGACGAGCGTGTTGGCATCCTCGACGAGATCGTCGCCGTTGGAGTGCGTCGCGCGGACGGTGCTCGAGTCGGTGAGCCGGACACCCTGCCCGCCGAGGGTGATCACGTAGTCGTTCAGGTCGATCGTGAGGGTCTCCTCACTCGCGACGGTGAGCAGCGGCGCCGTGCGATCCACCTGCGGGAGCGCGTCGGCGTAGCCAGGAACCCAGATGAAGGCGAACGAACGGATGGCGTCGTCATCCGGGTGCGAGACCGAGAACGGGATGATCTGGCTCGCGTCGCCGATCCGCACCCGCACCCGCTTGTCGGAGAGCAGCTCGGCCGTCGTGGTGAAGTCGGCCAGCAGGGCGACGCCGAGGTCGGAGACGTCGCCGTCGGCGAAGAACACGTTGTCGAGCACGTCGACGTCGACCACGGTGCGTTCGACGACATCGCTCGCCGTGAGCACCGTGTCTTGCGCGAGCGGGTAGGACAGCGGGGCGTCGGGGTCCACCGCGACCGTCACGAAGTTCTCCGATGTGCCGCCGTACTCGTTCTGGATCGTGTATCTCACCGAGTACTGACCCGGCGCGTCGGGAGGCGTGATGTCGACGACGGTGTCGTCGACGATGGTCGCCGTCGTGCCGTCGTCGGCGTTCGACGTCACCGCGATGACCCGCAAGGGGCTCCCGTCGGGATCGGAGTCGTTGGCGAGCACCTGCACGCTCACCGTGCGATTCGGCCGCACCGCGACGATGTCCTCGTTGGCGACCGGATTGCGCGCGCCATCGAGACGCGGGCTGATCCCGATCCGTACCGTCCCCTCGGCGCGGGCCCCGAGTCCGTCGACGAGGGCGTAACTGAACTCGTCCGTGCCCGAGGAGTACTCCCCCGCCTCGAACTCGATGTAGGTCGGCCCGATCCCGAGCACCGCGCCCTTGTCGGGATTGCTCGTGACGCCGATGAGCTGCACCGAGTCGCCATCCGGATCGACACCGCTCAGCGGGATCTGGATGCGCACCGTCTCGCCTGCCAGCACGCGCGCGGTCACCCGACGCGGCACCGGCGGGCTGTTGGTCGCCGCGTTCTCCTCGCGCACCGAGATCGTGACCCGACCCTCGGCGCGCTGGCCGGCGGACTCGACGCTGTACACCGCCACGTAGTCTCCCGCCACCTCGGGCGCGAGGTAGCGGAGCCGGTCGCCGGAGACGAAGAGGAGGCCGGCGCCGTCGGGCAGATCCTCCGCGAGCTCGGAGACGAGCGTCAGCGGCTTGCCCTCGGGCTGCTCGTCGTTGTCGAGCACGGGGATGTCGACGACGTCGCCGACGCGGACCGTCGCGGCGTCGTCGACCGTCACCGGCGGTTGGAGCCGCGCCGGCTCGGGGATCTCGACGACGGTGATCGTGCCGACGGCATCCGCGAGTCCGTTGCTGATGCGGTACTCGACCGTGACGCTGCGGCCTTCGAGGGGGGCGGTGAGGGTGATGCGCACCTGCCGCTGGTCGAGCACCTCCGCACGGACGCCCTGATCGGCCGCGGGATTCGTCACCCCGGTGACGACCAGCACGCCGCCCGCGGGGTCGATGTCGGTCGTCGTGGGATCGACGGTCTCGCTCGTGAGGGTCGTGACGAACACCGTCCGCGGCACGGTGATCGGACGCGTATTGGCGTCCGGGGGTGCCGCCACGTCGACGCGCACCAGGCCTGTGGCGGTCTGGTCGCCGTCGGTGACCGTGAACTCGACGTAGTGCGTCCGCACCTCGTCGCTGACGAAGGTGAACGTGCCGGCCTCGAAGCTCGGCTCGATGCGCGAGCCGGCGCGCTCGGGGACGGCGTTGAGTCGGAGGGTCCCTGACCCGCCGCGCACGTGCGACATCGGCCGTACCGTGATCTCTTGTCCCGCTGTCGCGAGGGCGACCCACGGCTCGATCACGATCGGCAGCTGCCCGGCCGGGCTCACGCCCACCGCGAGACTGCCGGACGACGCGGCGAGGCCGTCGGTGACGACGAGGGTGACCGACTTCAGGTCACCGCCTTCGCCGGAGTCGGAGAAGACCACGACACCGTCGGGTTTGTGGCTCACCTGGTCGGGGGCGCCCGTCGTCGCCGACTCCAGGTAGAAGGCGTCACCGTCGGGGTCGACCCAGTCGCCGAGAACCTGCGTCGTGACCCGTCCGCCGGCGGCGACGTCGGCGCGCGTCGACCGCATCTGCATCGGCGGCGAGTTCTCGTCGTCGGACCTGACGGTCACGGTCACGGTCGCGCTCGCGATCCCCCCGCGGCCGTCGGTGATGGTGTAGCGGAACGAGAGCGAACCGGATGCCTCCGGGGCGAGGGTGATCTGCAACTGCTGGTTGCGGGTCACCAGGTCGAGGCGACCAAGTTCCTCGGGGATCGCGTCCGCCTGGCCGATCACGAGCACGTCGGCGTTCGGGTCGTAGTCGTTCAGCAGCACGGGCAGCACCGTCGAACGTCCCGGACGGGCACCGAAGGCGTCATCGACCGCGACCGGCGGCTGCTGCTCCTCGTCGACGGTCGGCGGGACGTTCTCGTCGTTCACCGGCGACTCGTCCTGCTCGTCGTCCATCAGGAGGTCATCCCAGTTGTCGATCAACTGAGCGTCGTCCTGAATGGCCCAGGTCGCCCCGCGCCGGACGTCGTTGAGCACGACCCGGTCGACGTTCGCGGCGAAGTCGAGTTCGCCGGTCGCGGCCGCGGCGAGCTCGAAGACCTCGCCCTCTCCGGCGTTCGCGCATCGCCGCCAGGCCGTGCCGGATGCCCAGGCGGCGTACTCGCAGCCGTCGAGGGCCAGCGGCCGGGCCGGGATGCCGGTCATCCCGTCGACGATCGGCACGGTCGCCGCACCGCTCAGCGGGACCCCGAGCAGCCCGGTCTCGGTGCCGACCAGGAGCCGATCGCCCGCGGCCGAGGGCTCCTGCACCGCGAGGTCGTCTCCCGGTGCGACCAACCCGGAGAGGTCGACGATGCCGCGCTCGAGCGCCAGGCGGCGGCCGTCGTGGTCGAGGACCGCCCAGGCGCCGCCGACGCTCGTCACCTGGACGTCGTCGACCTCGCCCAGACCGGTCGGCCAGCGCGCGTCGACGACATCGGACCGTGCGGCGTCGACGCGGAAGACCTCCTGCGTCTCCGCCGAATAGGCGAACAGGGTCCCGTCGGGAGCGACGCTGACGACGGAGCCGAGCCCCAGGATGAGCGAGCTGGGCTGCGAAGCGTCGAAGTCGGGCAGCTCGCCGACGGGCAGGATCCAGAGTTCGCCGGTGCCGGCGGCGTGGATGACGACCCGGTCCCCCGCGAGATAGACCTGCGGGTCGTCGGGCGGCAGGGCGATCGGCTCACCGAGCAGCGACTCCGCCGGATCGACGATCTGCACCGTGGCGTTCGCGTGGTCGACGACGAGCACCGTCGTACCCCGCTGCACGACCTCGAGGTCGGCACTGGCGGCACGCATGACGGTGTTGAGCTCGAGCACCTCCGGGTTGGCCCGGCCGACGGCCTGTTGACCGGCGTTCGCGACCCACACCGCGCCGTCGCCGAGATCCAGCTTCTGCGCGGTGTACCCGGTGGAGGTGATCGCGAGCCCGGCGACGAGGGCCGCGACGACCGCGCCGCTCGTCGCCGGGGGGGCG
>NZ_JBIIAW010000099.1:0-10025 GCF_044239695.1 Pseudolysinimonas sp.
TGGCCCCCCCCGCCCGCGCCGCTCCGCGCGGGGCCGACCCGCGACCGGTGCCCGGCCACCCAGGAGCGGAGGCTCATTGCTCACTCATCCGCGACGTCGACGCACTTCTCGGCGCTCTGCGCGCCGGGCTTGCCCTGGCGGTTGACGGTGACCGCGAGGCAGACGGTGTCGCCCGGGGCGGTGTCGACGACGAAGCGCGGCTGCGCCTGGGTCGCCGTGCGGACGCCGTTGACCTCGACCTCGTAGAGGTCGCCGTCGGCGAGACCGGGATCCTGCCAGGAGAACTCGACCGTACCGCTGCCGGTCGTCGCCGAGATGTCGGAGACGACCGGCAGCTGGTCGTCGGTCGACGCCCGCAGCAGCACGACGAGCGCCGTCGCACCGAGGGCGATCACGAGCACCGCCGAGGCGATGAGCAGCCAGGTGACGGCCTGCACCCCGCGCTGCGGAACGGTGCCCGGCCGGCTGTGCGAGAACCGCCGCGGCGGGGCTGAGGCCTCGCGGACCGTGCCGATCCCGGCGTAGTCCCCCGCGGCAGCGGCCCGACGCCGCCGACGGCGCGGGGTCGGCGCGTTCCGGGCACCCGGCAGCGGACGCAAGCGGGTGCGGTCCTCGAGGTCGGCGACCGTGCCGAGCGCCCACTCGTCCATCGCGATCTCGAGGGCCGTCTGCGGCACGCCGAGCTCGGCTTCGATGGTCTGCAGCTCCCGCACGAATTCCAGCACGCTCGCCGGACGGCCGTCGGGACGCCGCGACATGCCGCGTTTGAGCAGGGCTTCGAGGCTCGCCGGGACGTCGGGGCGCCCGATCGGCTGCGGCTTGGCCCGCGCGATGCGCGACATGAGGTCGCTGCTGCTGTTGGATCCGCCCGGGTCCTCGAACGGCGAGCGCCCGGCGAGCAACGAGTAGACGGTTGCGGCGAAGGCCCAGACCTCGCTCGCGATCGTGCCCGACGTCTCGTCGAGCAGCACCTCGGGTGCCGACCACGGGATCGACAGGCCGACCGCGTCCTCCTCCCGTTGCGTGGTGAGCGTGGAGGCGATCCCGAAGTCGGAGAGCACGGGATGCCCGTACGCGGTCGTCAGGATGTTGGAGGGCTTGATGTCGCGGTGCAGCACGCCGGCGCGATGGGCGGTCTCGATGGCGGAGCCGATCTTGACGGCCATCCGCAGGACTTCCGGAACCGGGATGCGTTCCCGCCGATAGCGCTCGGAGAGGCTCGACGAGCACAGCTCCATCACCAGATAGGGGCGTCCGTCGCCGGAGACGCTCGCCTCGTAGACGGTGAGGATCGACGGGTGCGCCGACAGCTGCGCCATCAGATTCGCCTCGGCCTGGAACATCTGCCGCACCTGGTCGTTGACGACCTCGCTGAGCATGACCTTGACCGCCACCTGGCGGCGCGGCATGTTCTGCTCGTACAGGAAGACGTCGGCGAATCCGCCGGAACCGAGGATGTGCACGTAGGAGAATCCGGGCAGCACGGGGGGCTGAGATGGCAGTCGCCTCGCCATGGACCCCCCTCTCCATGCCGCGCGGGTCGCCCTATTGTAGGCGGACCGCCCCGCGAGGCCTCTGCCCCGCGAAGGGGTTTCCCCTTATTGGGGGCGCGTGCTATCCGTGTCGCGCCGGGGCTTCGCGGCGGGCGCGGCGACGTCGATGACCACGACCGTCACGTTGTCGCGACCGCCCGCGGCGAGCGCCGCATCCATGAGTCCGTCGGCCGTCTCCGCCGCGGTGCCGCCGGCGGCGAGGCGCCGCCTGATCTGGCCGTCGTCGACCTCCTTGGTGAGTCCGTCGGAGCACAGCAGCAGGCGCATCCCGGGGCGCACGGGCAGCATCCAGACGTCGGGGCGCGGCGGCTCGCGGAACCCGACGGCGCGGGTGATCACGTTGCTGTCGGGGTGGTCCTCGGCGTCGCGGGCGTCGAGCAGGCCCGCATCCACCATCTCCTGCACGACGGAGTGGTCGCGGGTCACTCGGGCGAACTCGTCGTCGGCGAGAAGGTAGACGCGACTGTCGCCGACGTTGAACACCGCGAACGTCGGCTCGCCGTCCCGCAGGACCAGGAGCGCGCCGGTGACGGTGGTGCCCGCCCCGATCGGGATGTGCGCCGAGAAGTCGTCGATGTCGTCGGCGGCGGCGTTGAGCGCGCCCTCGAGCCGAGCCAGATCGAGGTAGCCGTGGTCGGCCTCGGCACGGAGCGCGGCGAGGCGCTCGACGACCGCGGCGCTCGCCCGATCTCCGGCGGCGTGTCCGCCCATCCCGTCGGCGACCGCGAAGATCGGCGGGCCGACCAGCACGCTGTCCTCGTTCACCGCGCGCTTGCGGCCGACGTCCGATCGCCCGGCCCAGTCGAGGACGAACCCGCGACGCTTGCCCGGGACCGCGAGCCGGAATCCGGTGCGGTCGCGCCCCACGCTCGTCACTCGGCGTCCGATGCGCGCGGAGCGAGGATGTCGATGACGGCTCCTTCGCCGAGGTCGATGCGCGTGCCCGCGACGATGACCGCCGACTCGCCGCGGATGAGAGT
Organism: Pseudolysinimonas sp.; assembly: GCF_044239695.1. GTDB lineage: Bacteria > Actinomycetota > Actinomycetes > Actinomycetales > Microbacteriaceae > Pseudolysinimonas_A. The sequence goes on from NZ_JBIIAW010000099.1 coordinate 2,534, forward strand.
CCGCGGCGCCGCTCCGGGCAGCTGCACGATCGTCCCGTTGGTCGAGCGCATGTCGCTCGCGACGAGCGACCCGCCGAGGAGCCGCAGCTCGAGATGGGTGGCCGACATCTCCCGCGTCGGCGACGCCAGCGTCACCAGGCGCGGCGCGGGCCCGGTGTGGATCCGCGGGATGCTGGGATTGCGCCCGAGGTACACGGGCACGTCGATCGGCACCTCGGTGCCGTCGGCGAGCACCGCGCGGAACTCCGCGCGCGTGGGAGCCGGTGCGGCCCCCTCGTCGTCGGCCACCGGCAGCTCCGGCTCCACGAACAGCGGTAACTGCCGCGCCTCCGGCGCGGGCGGTTCGACGAGCGCCGGCGGTGCGACGTCCGCCGGCGCGGGGCCGCGGACGACGGTGTCGTCGAGGTCGACCGTCGGAACGAGGAGGGGGGTGCGAGGAACCGACAACCGGGTGTCGTCGAGGTCGGGTTCCACAGTCCCTATCCTCCACCCCCGGAGTGACGACCGTGAGCACCGCGCGCTGCGGAGCGGGTCGTGTCCTCGGGTCGATCGGGGTAGGGGTCCCCGCTCCTTCGGCCCGAGGACACGACCCGCTTCTCAGTGCGACCCGGGCTACTCGCCGATGTAGGACATCACGTGCTTCACGCGGGTGTAATCCTCGAACCCGTACATCGAGAGGTCTTTGCCGTAGCCGGAGTGCTTGAAGCCGCCGTGCGGCATCTCGGCGACGAGCGGGATGTGCGTGTTGATCCAGACGCAGCCGAAGTCGAGGTGTTTGGCGAAGCGCATCGCGCGGCCGTGGTCGCTCGTCCAGACCGAGGACGAGAGGCCGTACTGCACGCCGTTGGCCCAGGTGAGCGCCTCGGTCTCGTCGGTGAAGGTCTGCACGGTGATGACCGGGCCGAAGATCTCGTTCTGGATGGCGTCGTCGTCCTGCTTGAGGGCGTCGACGATCGTCGGCTCGATGTAGTAGCCCTTGCCGTCGACGCGGGTTCCGCCGGTGACGACTTCGGCGTGGGACGGGAGCGCGTCGAGCATCCCGAGCACGCGTTCGAACTGGTTGACGTTGTTGACGGGGCCGTAGAAGGTGTCGGGGTCGCCGGGCGCGCCGGTCTGCACGTTCTCGGCCACGTAGCCGGCGAGCGCCGCGACGAAGGCGTCGTGGGCGTCGCGGTGCACGAGCACCCGGGTGGCGGCCGTGCAGTCCTGGCCGGCGTTGAAGTAGCCGGCGATCGCGATGCCTTCGGCGGCCTTGGCCATGTCGGCATCCGGGAACACGATGACGGGGGCCTTGCCGCCGAGTTCGAGGTGCACGCGCTTGAGGTCGGCGGAGGCGGCTTTCGCGACCTCCATCCCGGCGCGCACGGACCCGGTGATCGACACCATCTGCGGGGTCTTGTGGTCGATCATCAGGCCGCCCGTCGTGCGGTCGCCCGTGATCACGTTCAGCACGCCCTTCGGCAGGAACTCGGCGGCCACCTCGGCGAGCAGCAGGGTCGACTGCGGGGTCGTGTCGGAGGGCTTCAGCACGGTCGTGTTGCCGGCGGCGATCGCGGGGGCGATCTTCCAGACGGCCATGTTGAGGGGGTAGTTCCAGGGCGTGACCTGACCGATGACGCCGATGGGCTCGCGGCGGATCGACGAGGTGTGGTCTTTCATGTACTCCGCGGTCGCGCGGCCCTCGAGGTTGCGGGCGGCGCCGGCGAAGAAGCGCAGCTGGTCGACGGAGAGCATGATCTCGTCGTCGACGAGGGAGGCCCGCGGCTTGCCGGTGTCCTGCGATTCGAGGTCGGCGAACTCGTCGGCGCGCTTCTCCATCTCGTCGGCGATCCGGAACAGCGCCAACTGCCGCTCGGCGGGCGTCGACTCGCCCCATTCCTCGAACGCCGCCGCGGCGGCGCTGTAGGCGGCGTCGACGTCCGCCGATCCGGAGACGGGCGAGGTCGCGTAGCTCTCCTCGGTCGCGGGATCGAGGACGGCGAACGAGCCGTCCCCCTTCGCGTCGACGTACTCCCCGTTGATGAAGTTGCGCAGCGTGCGATCGGCCATGCGCCCACCCTACTTCGACGCCGCGCGTGCCGAAACTGCCGATTTCGTCACTCCGAGGCCCTCTCATCTGCGGATTCGCTTGCGACGCCCGCCTCCGGGTGTCAGGATCGCCTCATGGTGCGCGGCAAACCGGTGGCACTCGATGACGTGTCGAAAGGCATCATCGAGCAGCTCCAGGAGGACGGCCGGCGCTCCTACGCCGAAATCGGCAAAGCGGTCGGGCTCTCCGAGGCGGCTGTGCGGCAGCGGGTGCAGAAACTGACGGATGCCGGCGTCATGCAGGTCGTCGCCGTCACCGACCCGATGCAGCTCGGCTTCTACCGCCAGGCGATGATCGGCATCCGGGCCACGGGCGACACGACGAAGGTCGCCGAGCAGCTCGCCGCGATCCCGGCGATCGACTACGTCGTGCTCACCGCCGGCTCGTTCGACGTGATGGCGGAGGTCGTCTGCGAGAGCGACGAGGACCTCATCGAGCTGCTCAACCACCGCATCCGGGCGATCGAGGGCGTGCTCTCGACCGAGACCTTCGTCTATCTGAAACTGCAGAAGCAGTTCTACAACTGGGGAACACGATGACCGCGTCGTACAACGAAGCCGACCTTCAGCAGAAGGCCAAGGACCACCTCTGGATGCACTTCAGCCGCCAGTCGGTCGCTGAGGAGCACGGGGTGCCGATCATCGTCAAGGGCGAGGGTCACCACATCTGGGACTCGACGGGCAAGAAGTACATCGACGGACTCTCCGGCCTGTTCGTCGTGAACGCCGGACACGGTCGGAAGCGGCTCGCGGAGGCGGCGGCGAAGCAGGCCGAGGAGCTGGCGTTCTTCCCGATCTGGTCGTACGCGCATCCGAACGCGATCGAGTTGGCCGACCGGCTCGCCGACTACGCGCCCGGCGACCTCAACCGCGTCTTCTTCTCGACCGGCGGCGGCGAGGCGGTCGAGACCGCGTTCAAGCTGGCGAAGTACTACTGGAAGCTGCAGGGGATGCCGGCGAAGACCAAGGTCATCTCGCGGGCCGTGGCCTACCACGGCACCCCGCAGGGGGCCCTCGCGATCACCGGCATCCCGGCGATGAAGGCGATGTTCGAACCGCTCGTGCCCGGCGGCTTCCGGGTGCCGAACACCAACTACTACCGCGCCCAGGAGATGGGCTTCGACGGCACCCTCGAGCAGTTCGGGCAGTGGGCGGCGAATCGCATCGAGGAGATGATCCTGTTCGAGGGCGCCGATACCGTCGCGGCGGTGTTCCTCGAGCCGGTGCAGAACAGCGGGGGATGCTTCCCGCCTCCGCCCGGGTACTTCCAGCGCGTGCGCGAGATCTGCGACCAGTACGACGTGCTGCTCGTCGCCGACGAGGTCATCACCGGCTTCGGGCGCATCGGCAACATGTTCGCCTCGACCACCTACGGCTTCCAGCCCGACATGATCACCTGCGCGAAGGGCATGACGAGCGGCTACTCCCCGATCGGGGCGACGATCGTCTCCGAGAAGATCTACGAGCCGTTCCGGCACGGCACGACCGCGTTCTACCACGGCTACACGTTCGGCGGGCATCCCGTCTCGTCGGCCGTCGCCCTCGAGAACCTGGCGATCTTCGAGGAGGAGGGGCTCACGGAGCGCGTGCGCACGCTGTCACCCGTCTTCCGCTCGAAGCTCGAGTCCCTCAAGGACCTGCCGATCGTCGGCGACGTGCGCGGCGACGGGTACTTCTTCGGAATCGAGCTGGTGAAGGACAAGGCGACGAGGACGACGTTCGACGACGCGGAGTCGGAGCGGCTGCTGCGCGGGTTCCTCTCGAAGGCGCTCTACGACGCGGGCCTGTACTGCCGCGCCGACGACCGCGGCGACCCCGTCATCCAGCTCGCTCCCCCGCTGACGATCGGCGAACCCGAGTTCGACGAGATCGCGTCGATCCTGCGCGGCGTGCTGGCCGAGGCGTGGACGAAACTCTGACTCCATACTCGGGACTCAGTCTCTGGCACGCAACGGCCGGCGACCTGACCCCGCGGGCGGGGCTCGAGGGCGACACCACGGCCGACGTCGCGATCGTCGGCGGCGGGCTCACCGGACTGTGGACGGCGTGGTATTTGCTCGACCGCGATCCGGGGTTGCGTGTCGTCGTGCTGGAGAAGGAGATCGCCGGCTTCGGGGCGTCGGGCCGCAACGGCGGCTGGCTGAGCGCCCTGTTCCCGCGGTCGACGGCGTCGCTCGAGCGCGCGCACGGCCGCAACCAGGCCCTCGCCCTACGGCGCGCCATGATCGCCACGATCGCGGAGGTCGGGTCAGTCACCGCCGCGATGGGGCTCGACTGCGACTTCACCCGCGAAGGCACGGTCGCCTACGCCCGGTCCGGCGTGCAGGAGCGCGCCGCCCGGGCCGAGATCGCCGAGGCCGCGCACTACGGCGTCGACGAGATCGCCTGGCGGGGCGCCGAGGAGGTGCGCGCATCCGGAGCGCGCGGTGCGGCGTTCGATCGCAACTGCGCGAGCGTGCACCCGGCGAAGCTCGTCCGCGGGCTCGCCTCGGCCCTCGAGGCCCGTGGCGCGCGGATCCTGGAGGGCACCGCGGTCACCTCGGTCTCCCCCGGCCGCGTCGAGACCGAGCACGGGGTGGTGTCGGCGGATCGGGTCGTCGTGGCGACCGAGGGCTACACGGCGACGTTCCCGGCGACGCACCGCCGCATCCTGCCCCTGTATTCGCTGATGATCGCGACCGAGCCGCTGCCGCCCGAGTTCTGGGAGTCGACGGGCCTGCGGCGGGGGCAGACCTTCACCGACTACCGGCACCTGCTGATCTACGGCCAGCGCACCGCCGACGACCGATTCGCCTTCGGCGGTCGCGGGGCGCGCTACCACTGGGGCAGCGCGATCCGGGCGGAGTACGACCGCGCACCCCGGGTGTTCGAGCACCTGCGGCGCACTCTCGCCGAGCTCTTCCCAGGCTCCGCTGACGCGCAGATCACCCATCGCTGGGGCGGCCCGCTCGGGGTCCCGCGCGACTGGCACGCGTCGGTGACCTACGACCCCGCGAGCCGCATCGGTCGCGCCGGAGGCTACGTCGGCGACGGACTGTCGACGACGAACCTCGCCGGTCGCACGCTCGCCGATCTACTCACGGGAGTCGACTCCGAGCTCACCCGACTCCCGTGGGTCGGGCACAGCTCCCCCGACTGGGAGCCGGAACCGCTGCGCTTCCTCGGGGCCAACGCGGGGATGCTCGCGATGGCCGCCGCCGATGTCGAGGAGCGCATCACCGGGCGGAGCTCGGTGATCGCGAAGGTGATGGGGCCGCTCGTCGGACACTGAATCGCGGCGACACGCCCACGGGCCGGGCGATTGGGAATTTTGTTGCCGTGTCAACGATTATGGATGACATGGCAACTATTGACACCCTGTCCACCCATCCGAACTTCGTCGCGGGCACCTGGACGCTCGACCCGACCCACTCGACGATCGCCTTCACGGTCCGGCACCTCGCGATCTCGAAGGTGCGCGGCACGTTCGAGAAGTTCGACCTCACGATCGTGACCGGTCAGGACGACGCTGACGGCATCCACTCGATCGACGCGACGATCGACGTCGCCTCGGTCAACACCAACCAGGCGCAGCGCGACGGCCACCTCCGCACGAGCGACTTCTTCCAGGTCGACGAGTTCCCGACCGCGACCTTCCACTCGACGGGCGGAACCTGGGACGGCGACGAGTTCACGATCGTCGGCGACCTCACCCTCCGCGGCGTGACGAAGCAGATCGAACTGACCGGCGAGCTCGGCGGCGTCACCACCGACTCCCAGGGCAACACCAAGGCCGGAGCCTCGGCCACCACGACGATCAACCGCCACGACTTCGGCGTGAGCTGGAACGCCGCCCTCGAAGCCGGGGGGCTCACCCTCGGCGACGACGTCAAGATCGACATCGACGTCCAGGTGGCCCTCCAGGCGTAGTCGCACCCACGAGAACGAGGGCCGCCGGGACGTCAGGTCCCCGCGGCCCTCGTCGTTCGGGCCCTAACGTCGAGTCGTGAACAAGCTGAAGCAGGGACTCGTCCTCGTCGCCTTCGTCGGGATCGCCTACGCCGTGGCGGCCCTCGGCAGCGTCGCGACCATCTCGCAGGTGGACGGCTGGTACGCCGACGCCGACAAGGTGTCGTGGAACCCGCCGAGCGCGGTCTTCGGCCCGGTCTGGACCGTCCTCTACGCTCTCATGGCGGTCGCGGCCTGGCTCGTCTGGCGCGAGCGGGAGCGAAAGCCCGCCGAGGTGCGCCGCGCGCTCAGGCTCTACGTCATCCAGCTGGTACTCAACGCGATCTGGACGCCGGTCTTCTTCGGCCTCTACCCGTGTCTCGGGGTCGCGGCCTTGTGGGGCGCCGCGGTGATCATCGTCGCGCTCGACGTGCTCGTGCTGCTGACGATGATCGCGTTCTGGCGGGTGCGGAGGCTCCCCGCCGTGCTGCTGATCCCGTACTGGGCGTGGGTGCTGTACGCCACCACGCTCAACGTCGGGATCGCCGTCCTGCAGTCCTGACGCTCTTCCTGCGGCTACTCCGGCGGGAAGAGCGCGTCGATCTCGGCGACCTCCGCCGCCGTCGGGCGCCAGCCGTTGCCCGCCGCCGCGTTGGCCCGGATCTGCGCCGGCTTGGTCGCCCCCGCGATGACGCTGGAGAGCGCGGGCCGGGCGAGGAACCACCCGAACGTCGCCTCGAGGATGCCGATCCCCCGCGCCGCGGCGAAGGCCTCGAGAGCTTCGATCGCGTCCCAGGGCGCGGTCTCGTGCACCTCGGGACGCTGGCGTCCGATCCGCGTGTCGGCCGGCAGCTCGGAGCGGGAGAACTTGCCGGTGAACAGGCCGTTCGCGAGCGGGAAGAACGGCAGGAATCCGAGGCCGAGCTGCTCGACCGCCGGGAGCACCTCGGCCTCGACCTCGCGCGCGAGGAGGCTGTAGTGATTCTGCGCCGAGACGAACCGCGCGGTGCCGAGCTCCGCGGCCGCGGCATCCGCCTCCCCCAACTGCGTGGCGTCGAAGTTCGAGTTGCCGATCTGGCGCACCTTCCCCTCCTGCACCAGCTCGTCGAGGGCGCCGAGCGTGTCGGCGATCGGCACCGACGGGTCGGGCGTGTGCTGCTGGTAGAGGTCGATCGTGTCGATGCCCAGCCGGGTGAGCGAGCCCTCGACCGCGGCCCGGATGTAGGCCCGCGAGCCGCGCGGGCCGACCGCCGCCAGGGGGCTGTCGTAGGCGGTGTGGCCGAACTTCGTCGCGACGACGGCCTCGTCGCGACGACCCTGGAGCGCGGCGCCGAGCCGGGTCTCGCTCAGTCCGTACTCGGCCCCGTAGATGTCGGCCGTGTCGAAGAAGGTCACGCCGGCGTCGAGAGCGGCATGGATGACGGCATCCGTTCCCGCCTGGTCGAACGTGAGGGCACCGGGTCGGCCGAGGTTGTTG
>NZ_JBIIAW010000041.1:0-23857 GCF_044239695.1 Pseudolysinimonas sp.
GGCGGCGGTGTGATCGTGCGGGGCCAACCGCTCACCGGTCGAGGCGGCTACGCGGGCGAGTTCGGGCAGAACCGCCCGGGCGCCGGCGACCGGCTCTCCGAGCGCGGAACGCTCGAAGACGAGGTGAGTCGAGCCCGCACGCTCCACCTGCTCGGACTCGACGACGCCGACGAGCCGGCGCTCGCAGCCGAGATCGGCGCCGGTGACGACCCGCGCGTCGACGCCGAGCTTCGGCGGCAGCAGGGCATCCTCGCCGTCGCTCTCGGCAACGCGATCAACGTGTTCAACCCCGAGCTCGTCGTGCTCGGCGGCTACCTGGCGACGCACCTCGGCTGGCGGCCCGACGACCTCGTGGCAGCGGTCGCCGAGGCGACGATCCCCGCCGCGATGGAGGGCGTCTCGATCGTGCCCGCCGCCCTCGGTGAGGACCGGCTGCTCATCGGTGCCGCGGAACTGGCGTTCCGGTCGCTGCTGCGCGATCCGGCATCCTGGAGGGCATGAAGCTCTCGCCCGGCGACCGCGTCGCGATCCTCTCGCCCGCGTTCGCCGCCCCGGCGGCGGGACCGGCGATCCACGAGCAGGCGATGAGGCGCCTCACCGCCGCGACGGGGCTCGTGCCGGTCGAGTACCCGACGACCCGACGCCTCGACGCGACCCCGGCCGATCGCGCCGCCGACCTGAACGCCGCGTTCGCCGACCCGAGCATCCGCGCGGTGCTCGCGACGATCGGCGGCGACGACCAGGTCACCGTCATCCCGCACCTCGACGACCGGGTGCTCGCGGCGAATCCGAAGCCGTTCCTCGGCTACAGCGACAACACCAACCTGCTCACCCACCTGTGGTCGCTCGGCGTGCCCGGCTACTACGGCGGCTCCACGCAGGTGCACCTCGGCCCGGGACCCGGGGTCGACGACATCCATCTCGCCTCGCTGCGGGCGGCGCTGCTCGACGGCGGCAAGCTGGAACTCACCGAACCGGGCGAGTCGGAGGACTACGGCCGGATGTGGGACGACCCGCGCGCGCTGAGCGAGCACGGCGTGCGCGAGGCGACGACGGCCTGGGACTGGGCGGGCCCGGCGCGACGGGTCGCCGGGCGCACCTGGGGCGGCTGCCTCGAGGTGCTCGACCAGATCGCGATCGCCGGCCGGTTCCCCTCACTCGAGGAGTTCGCCGGCACGATCCTGCTGCTCGAGACGAGTGAGGAACTGCCCCCGGCCGACTGGGTCGGGCGCTGGATCCGCGCGCTCGGCGAGCGCGGCATCCTCGCGGCCGTGGCGGGCGTGCTCGTCGCGCGACCGCCGGTGAGCAACTTCGTGGTGAATCCGGATGCCGGCGAGCGCGCCCGGCTGCGGGCCGCGCAGCGCGACGTGGCGATCACCACGATCGCCGCCTACAACCCGGATGCCGTGGTCTGCGTCGGCGTGCCGTTCGGGCACACGCGCCCGCAGTGGATCGTGCCGTACGGCGGGACGATGACCCTCGACGGCTCCGCGCGGAAGGTGTTCGCGGACTACGACTGAGCGGCGAGGCGGTCTTCGAGACCCCAGGCCTGGCCGTAGCCGCCCTCGGCCTCCGGCGTCGCCATCAGCTCCAGGAACGGCGACGCCGGGAACGCCTCCGGCCCGAGCACCCCCGAACCCGACCAGACGCCGGTGCTCAACAGTTCGAGCGCGATGACGGGGTTGAGAGCGGTCTGCCAGACGACGCACTGGCTCTCGTACTCGGCCATCGTCCACTCGTTGTCGCTCACGTGATACAGGTACACCTCGCGCGGCTTTCCATCGGTGCCCGTGCCGGTCACCCAGAGTCCGGCGCACGTCTTGCCGGTCATCCGCGGGCCGAGCGTCGCCGGGTCGGGGAGAGCCGCGGCGACGACATCCCGGGGGGCGACCTCGACGGGACCGTTCGCGCTGCGCACCCGGATCGGCACCGTCGAGTCGAGGTGCAGCTGGTGGAGGGTCTTGAGGATGCCGATGAACTCGTCGCCGAGGCCGTACTTGAAGGTGACGCGCTTCGCGTCGACCCAGCGCGGCATCAGCAGCACCTCCTCGTGCTCGACGTTGACGCACTCGACCGGGCCGATGCCCTCGGGGAAGACGAAGACCTCGGGCTCGGAGAACGGCGGGGTGGTGAACCAGCCCTTGTCCTTCTCCCAGACCACCGGCGGATTCAGGCACTCCTCGATCGTCGTCCAGATGCTGAATGACGGCGCGAAGATCTCCTCGCCGTCCCGATCGCGCACGACCAGGTTGGCGCCGTCCCGGGTGCCGAGCTCGTCGATCTCGCTGAACAGCTCGTCGGCGGCGTAGCGGGCGAAGACGTCGGAGAGCCCGGGCTCGACGCCCATCCCGACGAGAGCGAGCCGGCCGGCGCTCTGCCAGTCGGGGGCCTGTGCGAACTGGTCGTCGCCGAGCTTCACGCCGGTCTCGGAGTAGGGGTTCTCGGGATGCGGCTCGGAGAGGCTCATCGCCATGTCGAGGTAGTCGGCGCCCGCGGCGAGCGCGCCGGCGAAGATCGTCGGCACGAACTTCGGCTCGACGGCGTTCATCACGTGCGTCGCGCCGTGCTCGCGAGCGACGGCCTCGACCGACGACGGGTCGGAGGCGTCGATCTTCGCCGCGACGAACCGCGCGCCCTGGTCGCCGTGCTTCTGCGTGATCCAGGCGATCGTGCGCTCGGCGCGGGTGACGTCGTAGTCGCTCACGACCATCGTCTCGAAGAACGTGCGACGGGCGGCGATCTTGGCGATCGCATCCCCCACACCGCCGGCACCGACCAGGAGGATTCTCATGAGCCGACGCTACCGGGAGTGACCCGGGAAGGGCGACGTAGAATCCGGGAATGAGCTCCCCGAGGCCCCGGCGGGCGCGTCGGATCGTCGCCCGGATCGCCGCCGCCCTCGGCGCGTTGCTCGTCGTCGCGGTCGTCGGCATCCTGGTCTGGACCCAGGTCGGGGTGATGGCCGCCGAGCCGGAGCCGCTGGCCGCCGTGCAGACCGACCCCGGCATCCTCATCACCGACGACGGGGCCGCGCTGGTGCTCGCCCCTGCCGGCGGGACGTCCACGACCGGGTTGGTCTACATCCCGGGCGCGAAAGTCGACCCGTGGGCCTACGCCGCCAAGCTGTCCGGACTCGTCGACGGCGGGATCACCGTCGTCATCACGAAGCCCATCCTCAACCTCGCCTTCTTCGACCTCCGCCCACTCGACGCGTTCACCTCCCTCGCCCCCGACGTCGACACCTGGATGGTCGGCGGGCATTCGCTCGGCGGCGTGCGCGCCTGCCAGCTCGCCGCTGACGCCGACGCCCTCGTGCTGTTCGCGTCGTACTGCGCGAGCGACCTCACCGACTCCGGGCTGCCGGTGCTGAGCATCGGCGGGGAGAAGGACGGGCTCAGCACGCCGGCGAAGATCGCCGACGCCCGTGACCTGCTGCCCGCGGACGCCGAACTCGTCGAGATCCCCGGCGCGAGTCACGCGTCGTTCGGCGACTACGGCATGCAGGCGGGCGACGGCTCCCCGACCATCTCCGATCCCGATATGACGATCGAGCTCACCGAGCTGGTGGGGCGGTTCGCGGCGCAGCTGCGCTGACTCCGACGCCTTCGGTCCGACGCATCCGCTCGGAACGGAGCCGGGGTGCGAAGACGGCCCACGCGGCTACGGCGACGGCTGCCCCGAGGAGCGCGCCGCCGATCGTGTCGGTCACCCAATGCGCCCCGAGGTAGGTGCGGCTGAGTGCCATCAGCACCACATAGGCGGCGCCCACCGCGGCGACCCACCAGCGGGCGAACAGCACTCCGAGAAGGACGGCCACCGTCGCGGCGTTCGCGGAGTGCCCCGACGGGTAGGAGCCGCTGTCGATCTCGAGCAGGATGTCCTCCGGCCGCGTGCGACCGAACAGCGCCTTGAGCCCCTGCACGATCGCCGCGCTCACGGCGGAGCCCAGCACGAACACCAGAGAAGCCCACGGACGCCGCAGCACGAGGAGGACGGCGGCGACGGCGAGGGGCAGCACGAAGATCGCGAACCAGCCGCCGCCAAGGAAGTCGAACGCCCACGACACCGCCTCCCAGCCGGGGCCGCGCATCTCGAGCACTTCCGTCATCCATTCGCCGTCGACCTCGTCGGCCAGGGCGTCGATCCGTACGAGCAGTCCCAGCAGCAGCACGATGCCGACGCTCGCGCCGGACGCGATGACCGCGATCCGCCGCCACGGAAGGTCGCGCACGACGGCGGGCAGGAGTCTCATCCGCTCAGGCTAGGCGGCCACGCTCAGTGCCCGCCTCCGGCGATGCCGGCGTCGTCGTCGCCGATCCGCGTCGATCGCAGCGGACGCACGACGACCCAGAGCAGCACGATCGCGATACTGAGGGCGATCCCCATCCCGAGCCCCATCGGGATGGCGGATTCGGTGCCGAACAGTCCGACGATCGGAGCCGAGACGCTGGCGAGGCCGAAGTTGATCGCCCCGAGCAGGGCCGCCGCGGTCCCCGCCTCGGCGCCGTGCGGGGCGAGCGCGGTGACCTGGATGCACGGGAAGCTGAGGCCGGCACAGCTGAGGAAGACGAAGGTGCAGGCCACGACCACGCCGAGGGGGGCGTCGAGCACCGCGGCGACCGCGGCCCCGTAGCCGGCGAGCGCCATGAGCGGCAGCGAGACGGCGAGGATCTTCGGCGGCGCGAACCGGCGCATGAGCCGCGACGCGACCTGCGACGAGACCGCGAGCCCGATCGAGTTCGCCGCGAAGAGAATGCCGAACTGCTGCGCGTCGAGTCCGTAGACCTCCTGGAACACGAACGACGAGGCCGAGAGGTAGGCGAACAGGCCCGAGAAGACGAGACCGGCGATGAGGGCGACGCCGACGAACACCCGGTCGGAGAGCACCGCGCGGTAGCGCTGCGCCGTCGTGCTGTGCCCCTTCACCCGGCGGCGCTCCGGCGGCAGCGTCTCGGTGACGAAGACGGCCGCCAGCACCGTGACGACGATGCCGTACCCGGCGAGCGCGATGAACAACCCGCGCCAGTCGAGCACGGCGAGCAACTGCGAGCCGATCACCGGCGCCACGACGGGCGCGAGGCCGGTGACGAGCGCGAGACGGGAGAGCATCCTCACCAGCGGCTGCCCGCCGAAGAGGTCGCGTACGGTCGCCATCGCCACGACGCCGCCCCCCGCGGCACCGACGCCCTGCAGCACGCGGAAGACGAGCACCCAGGTGATGTCGGGCGAGAACGCGACGCCCAGGCTCGCGCCCACGTGCAGCACGGTCGCGAGGATCAGCGGCAGTCGACGACCGACGGTGTCGCTCCACGGTCCGATCACCAACTGTCCCAGGCCGAAGCCGATCATCGTCGCGGTGAGGGTGAGCTGGATCGTCGCCTCCGACGCGCGCAGCTCCTCGGCGACGACCGGGAAGGCCGGCAGGTAGAGGTCGATCGTGAACGGGCCGAGACCGACGAGTGCGCCGAGGACGACGACGTAGAGCACGCGAGCGCGGCGCGACAGAGCGTCGCCCGGATGGGTGAGAGCGGTCATGGCGGTTCCTGGGATGGCGGCGGAGCGGGTCGGCGCCGGCATCCTCGGTGACGTGTCCCCGGAGGGAGCCTAGTGCGCGACCGCCCCGCCCGGCAGGATCGCGAACGCCCGCACCGGGAAGGTGCCGAACGCGCGCACCGCCGGAGGGGCCGCCGTGAATCGCGCCCCGCGGGCGGGCAGCCCCTCGAGACCGGTGAGGTGCTCGACGACGTGGATGCCGGCGGCGAGCAGCCCGGTGTGCGCCGGACGCTCCCCGCCCGACTCGGTGTCGTCGATGTTGAGGGCGTCGATGCCCACGAGAGCCACCTGCTGCGCGACGAGGTACTCGACCGCCGCGGCCTCGAGGAACGGGGATCCCGCGCCGTAGGCGGGCGTGCCGAAGTGGCGATCCCAGCCGGTGTGCAGCAACACCGCGGCGCCGCGCAGGTCGCGGTCGAGGAAGACTCCCGCCGGAATGCCGCGGGTCGGCAGATCGGTGAGGTGGAACACCTCCGCCGGCAGGTCGACGAGCGTCGCGAGGTCGAGCCCGGCGAGATCGGCCCCGTCGCCGTAGCGGTGGAAGGGACTGTCGAGGTAGGTGCCGGTGTTGCCGATCATCGTGATGACATCCATCGCGAAGGTCGTGCCCGCCGCGTACTTCCCCACCGACGCCTCCCGGGTGAGGTGGGGCGTGATCGTCGGCGCCGGCAGGCCGGGGTAGGTGACGAGGCCCGCGTGGATGACATGGCTGAGATCCACGACCCGTGCGCGCGACGCCGGGGGCGCGGTCTCGATCCCGCGGGACCCCTTGTGCGGCTCCTCGACGATCTGGAGGTTCTCGAGGACGACGGATCCGACCATCGCCAGACCGAGGTGGTGCACGAACAGGCGACCGACCTCGTCGGCGCTCTCCAGCCCGGTCGGCAGGTCGAGGCGGAACCCCTCGGCGGTCAGCCCCCCGCCGTTGGCGAAGGTCACGGTCGCGTCGAAATGCGCTCGGTAGTCAGACATCCACAGGCTCCTTCGGGGTTCGCGCCCGCGCGCGTTTGACGACGGTGACGGCGACCGCCGCGAGCGCGAGGATCGCCGGCACCACGAGGTGCGCCCCGGCGAGCGTCACGAGCCCCGCGACGAGCAGGACGGAGACGACCGCCATCCACCAGCCCACCGAGTAGCGCTCGAGCAGACGCACGGCCGCGATCACGCCGAGCAGGTACACCGTCGCCATCGACGCGGTCTGCACGAGCACGAACGAGGTCAGGTCGGCCTGGAGCAGCAGGTAGATGCCGAGATAGACGAAGCACTGCACCGCGACCAGGAGCAGCGCCCGACGCGGCACGCCCCCGGGCTCGCCTCCCTTCGCGAACCAGCGCGGCAGGTCGCCGTCGCGACCGAGTGAGGCGACGAGATTGCCGAAGGCCGGGATGTAGACGTTCAGCACGCCGAGGATGACGATCATGGCGACGGCCGTGACGATCGCTGGGCCGAACCCGGGGATCGTCAGCGACACGAGGTCGAAGAGCGGCACGGCTCCCCCGCCGCCCACGCCCACCAGCACGGTCACGACCTGGAGGGCGAGGTACGAGGCACCGACGACGACGATCGCGATCGCCGTCGCGAGCGGCAGCGTGCGGCGCGGGTTCCTGAACTCCCCCGCCCAGTGGGTGATCGCCTCCCAGCCCGAGAACGCCCAGACGAACAGGCTGATCGCGACGCCGACGCCCGCCCAGCCGTTCGGCAGGAACGGCTCCAGCCGGGCGGGCTCCGCCGCCGGAACCCCGCTCGCGACCACGAGCACGACGATCGCCACGAGCAGCGCGGTGAGCCCGAGCTGCACGGCGCTGCTGACCCGCAGGCCGATCCAGGCGAGCCCGAGGGCGACGACGAAGAACCCCATGCCGACGAAACCGGCCCACTCGCGCGGCATGCCGGTGAAGGCCGCGAGGTACTCACCGCCGAGCACGGCGACGACCGGCGCGCCGATCCCCGCCCCGAGGAAGAAGATGTAGGCCGTCGCCCGCGCCGCCGTGGCCCCGAGCGCGAGCCGCACGAAGGTCGCGACGCCGCCGCCATCGGGATACCGGGCGGCGAGCGCGGCGAAGGTGCCCGCGAGCGGGATCGAGAAGATCGACACGATCCCGACGGCGAGGATCGACGCCGGTCCGGCCGCATCGGCGGCGAGCCCCGGGAGCACGAGGATGCCGGTGCCGAGCACGGCGGCGATGTAGAGGGCCGACGCCGACGGCAGCCCGATCCGGCCCTCCGAGGGGCCGTGCGAAGACGTCATCCGCTCAGTCTGGCGAACGGGGACCGACACCGTCGCGCGGTTTTCGGCCAAAGAGTGTGACGGACTCCTAGCGGCGCCGGGCGCGGGCGAGGGAGTCGAAGATGACGGCGGCCAGCAGCACGGCGCCGGTGATGAGCAGCCGGGTCGAGGAGTCGAGCGCGAGCAGCGTGAAC
Source organism: Pseudolysinimonas sp. (assembly GCF_044239695.1). Classification (GTDB taxonomy): domain Bacteria; phylum Actinomycetota; class Actinomycetes; order Actinomycetales; family Microbacteriaceae; genus Pseudolysinimonas_A. Next base: position 7,975 of record NZ_JBIIAW010000041.1, read on the forward strand.
CCCGACCCGAGCGAGGTGATGATGACGATGCCGAGCAGGGCCGACCAGGCCGAGCCGCGTCCTCCGAAGAGGCTCGTGCCGCCGATGACGGCGGCGGCGATCGCAGTGAGGTAGACGTCGTCGGTCGCGCCGCCCTGCACCGCGGCCGCGAGGCGCGCCGTGCCGAGGATGCCGCCGACCGCCGCGAGCACCGAGCAGACGATGAACGCCGAGATCATCACCCCACCGGTGCGGATGCCGACCCGGCGCGCGGCCTCCTCGCCGCCGCCGACGGCGTGCAGGGCCCGGCCCCACCGGGTGCGGCGCAGCACGATGTCGGCGAGCACGACGGCCCCGAGCAGTACGACGAAGACCGCGCCCACTCCGCGGCCGAGTCCGAGGTACCAGACGGTGCCGAGCAAGCCGGCGAGCAGCAGCGCGCCGGCGAGCACGATCGTCCAGAGCCGGCCGTACGGCAGCCCAGCGCTCCGCCGGCGCGCCCGCGTGACGATGCGGGAGGAGACCCAGGCGAGACCTCCCGCGGCGGCGAGCGCGTAGGCGACGGCATCCGGCAGATAGCCCTGCTGGGCGAACGCGACGAGCCAGGAGTCGACGGGAAGCCCGATCGAGCCGCTGCCGCGCAGCACCCAGGACTGGGCGCCGAGCACCGCGAGCAGCCCGGCGAGCGTGACCACGAACCCCGGCGCCCGGAACCGGATGACGACGAGACCGTAGAGCGCGCCGAGCCCGGCGGCGACGAGCACCGCGACGATGATGGCCGCGACGGCGGGCCAGCCCGAACCGACGAAGAGGATGCCGACGATGGCTCCGGCGAGCGACGCCACCGCCCCGACCGAGAGGTCGATCTGCCCGACGATGAGCACGAACACGACGCCGAGGGCGATCAGCCCGGTCGCGGCGGACTGCATCGCGAGGTTCACGAGGTTGGCGCTGGAGAGGAAGCTCGGGTTGGCGATCTGGAAGACGATCCAGACCACGGCGAGCACGCCGAGCGGGGGGAGTGCACTCCAGCCGCCGGCTCCGAGGCGCGAGGCGAGCGACGCGCGCATCGTCGGCGCGACGGGCTCGCGGGTCACCGCGACCCCTCCACGCGCCGCAACGGGGCGGGCCGCATCTGAGCGGGCGCGGGGGCGGCCGGACCGGCGCCCATGATCGCGGCGATGATCGCCTCGCTCGTCGTCTCGGCGGCACGGAACTCGCCCGCGTTGCGCCCGAGGCGCAGCACGACGACACGGTCGGCGACCGAGAGCACGTCGGCGATGTGGTGACTCACCAGCACGACGGCGACGCCGCGCTCGCGCACCCGTTCGACGAGATTGAGCACCTCGACACCCTGCATGGCGCTGAGCGCCGCCGTCGGCTCGTCGAGCACGAGCACCCGCGGTTCGGCGACGAGCGAGCGGGCGATCGCGACGATCTGCCGCTGGCCGCCGGAGAGCTCCGAGACGGTCGTGCGGGTCGGCGGGATGCGCACGCCCAGGCCGCGCAGCAGCTCGGCCGTGCGGCGCTCCATCTCGATCTCGTCGATGAAGCCGGCGCGGGTCGGCTCCTGTCCGAGCCACAGGTTGTCGACGAGGTCCATCGGGTCGCAGAGGGCGAGTTCTTGGTGCACGGCGGCGATCCCGAGGCCGCGGGCCCGACGCGGCGAGCCGACGGTGACCGCGGTGCCGTCGATGCGGATCTCCCCGCGGTCCGCCGGAAGCAGACCCGACAGCACGCCGACGAGGGTCGACTTGCCCGCGCCGTTGTCGCCGACGAGCGCGACGATCTCGCCCGCGTGCACCGTGAGATCGACCTCGCTGAGGGCGCGGACGGCTCCGAAACTGCGGGAGATCCCCCGCAGTTCGAGAACCGGAGCGCGCGTTCCGCGCTCCTCCGCCGCCGTCATCCCTCCAACCTAGGAGACACGCGATCGGCGGGCACCCCGACGGCGAGACACGCGTCGACGAGGTCGGGCAGGCAGACGTCGGCGATCGTATAGAGCCCGGTGGTGATGATGACCCGGTCGATGTCGTCCGCCGTGACCAGGACGGGGTCGAGAACGACCGATGGCACCCCGTCGATCTCGTCCCAGGCGGCGGGCTCGTCGCCGGCCGCGAGCGCCTTGGCGGCGTCGGCGGCGATCCGCGCCTGCATCGCGATGTTCTTGAAGACGGTGGCGTACTGCGTGCCGGCCAACAGGCGACGGATCGCAGAGAGGTCGGCATCCTGGCCGGTCACCACCGGCGTCGTCGTGATGCCCGCCGTGCGCAGCGCCGCGACCGCCGCCCCGGCAAGCCCGTCGTTGCCGGCGTAGACGCCCTGGATGTCGTCGCCGAACTGGGAGATCTGCGTGGCCGCCCACTCCTGGGCGCGCGCGGCGCTCCATCCGGGCACGTCGTACCGGGCGAGCACCGGGATGCCGGCGGCCGCGAGCACCCGCTCGAACCCGGCCGACAACTGGGTCGTGTTGGCGTCGTTCGGGTCGCCGGCGAGCACGAGGATCCCGCCCTGCGGGGTGCCGCGCTCCCGCAGACCGTCGACGAGCGACTCGGCCTGGAGAGTGCCGACCTGTTCGTTGTCGAACGAGACGTAGAACGCCGCGCCGCCGCCGTCGATGAGCCGGTCGTAGCTCACCACGGGCACTCCGAGGGCGTCGGCCGTGTCGACGATCGTGCGCGCCGCGACCTGGTCGACGGGATTGACCACGAGAACCGATGCCCCGGCGGCGAGCGCCGACTCCGCCTGTTCCAGTTGCCGCGACGCGCTGCCGCCGGCGTTGGCGTAGATGACGTGGTAGTCGCCGTTGACGGCGAGTCGCTGCTCGAACAGCGGCCGGTCGAGCCGTTCGTACCGCGCCGTCGCGGCCTCGGGGAGGAGCAGCGCGATGACCGTGTCGCCGTCGTCGGTCGGCGCAGCGCAGCCGGCGACCCCGAGCAGCACGCCGAGCGCGGCCACGAGGGCCGGCCAGGACCGGCGGGGGCGGTGCACCCTCAGCCCGCGCTCAGCACACGTCCGGCGGCCGAGGCGTCGGCCGCGTGGAGCGCCGCGAGCAGAGCGCCGGTGATCTCGGCGCGACCGTCCAACCCCGACCCGACGATCTGGAGGTCGCGGGCGCCGTCGAGGGCGGCACGCTCGACGGCGTGGCGCACCGGGGCGAGCAGCGTCTCACCGGTACGGGCGAGTTCACCGCCGATCACGACGACGTCGGGGTCGAGGAGGTTGGCGACGCTCGCCACCGCGACGCCGATGTGCTTGCCTGCGTCGGCGATCGCCCGCCGCGCGCCGGCGTCGCCCGACTCGGCCTCGGCGATGAGATCACTCAGCCGGGTGATGCCCGGGATGCCCGAGAAGAGTTCCAGGAGAGCGCGGCCGCCCGCCACGGTCTCGAGGCAGCCGCGGTTGCCGCAGCGGCAGATCGCGCCCTGCTCGTCGAGGGTGACGTGGCCGATCTGCCCGGCACGCCCGCGGGGCCCGCGGAAGGGAACCCCGTCGAGCACGATGCCCGAGCCGATCGAGTGCCCGACGGTGACGTAAACGGCCACCCGCGCACCGACCGCGGCGCCGGCCCGCGACTCGGCGAGCACGCCGAGCGTCGCGCCGTGCTCGACGATCACGGGCACGTCGAGCCGGGCGCGCAGCGACGCGGCCAGGTCGACGCCGTCCCAGCCGGGCATCAGGCCGGGCACCGCGAGCCGCCCGGTGTCGGGGTCGACGGGCACGGGGAGCGACAGCGTCACGGCGAGCAGCTCCGACAACTGCGCCCCGACGCCCTCGAGCATGTCGCCGACGAGCAGCGCCGCACGATCGAGTTCGCGGTCGTAGCGGTGGTCGGCCGCGAGCGGCACGTGCCGTTCTGCGAGCGTGGTGAGCGCCGAGTCGGCGAGCACGAGGTCGAGCGACCGAGCGGAGAAACCGAGCGCGGCGACGATGCCGTCCTGGCGGCTGAGCGAGACGTGCACGGCGCGGCGTCCGCTGCGGGACCCGAACGTCGTGTCGATGATGTTGGCGGCGGCCAGTTCGCGGACGATGTTCGACACCGTCGCGGGCGACAACCCGGTGATGTCGGCGAGCTCGATCTGGGCGAGACTGCCGTGCGTCGTCAGGGCGTCGACGATCCGCTGTCGGTTCGCCTCCCGGAGCGACGCCTGCGAGCCCGGGGGCGCTGAGGGTCGCGCCATGCCAACACTGTAGTTGCTGGCGGCCGAAACCCGGCAGGATGGGGGCACCGAAGGAGCACCCGTATGCCCCCCCGAGCCCGCGCCGTCGTCGTCGCAGCCCTGGTGGCGCTCGCCCTCACGGCCTGCGCGCCCGGCTCCGGCATCGACCCCGACGACCCCGATCAGGTCGAGGTGTTCACCTGGTGGGCGACCGGCTCCGAGAAGGCCGGGCTCGACGCGCTCGTCGACGTGTTCGCCGCGCAGCACCCCGACATCCGTTTCGTCGACGCGGTCGTCGCCGGCGGGGCCGGGTCGAACGCGAAGTCCGTGCTCGCCGAGCGTCTCGCCGACGGCGATCCGCCCGACAGCTTCCAGGCGCACGCGGGCGCCGAGCTCACCGACTACATCGAGGCGGGGCAACTGCAGGACCTCAGCGGCTTCTACGCCGCGAACGAACTCGACGACGTCTTCCCGGCGACCCTGATCGACCGGCTGACGGTCGACGGGGCGATCTACTCGGTGCCCACCAACATCCATCGCGCGAACGTCGTGTGGGCCAATACCGCGGTGCTGACCGCGGCGGGCATCGATCCCGCCGCGCCGCCCGCCGACCTGGGTGGGTGGCTCGAGGATCTGCGGCGACTCCGCGAGGAGGGCGTCGCCGTGCCTCTGGCCCTGGGCACCGAGTGGACCCAGTTGCAGTTGTTCGAGACGGTGCTGCTCGCCGACCTGGGGCCCGACGCCTACTCGGGTCTGTGGACGGGCGAGACCGCGTGGGATGCGACCGGCATCGATGCCGCGATCGCCCACTACGACGAGCTGCTGGACTACGTGAACAGCGACTTCGCCGGACTCGACTGGGACACTGCGACCCAGATCGTCGTGACCGGCAACGCCGGGTACATCGTCATGGGAGATTGGGCCGAGATCGCGTTCGCCCAGGCCGGCTGGACCTACGGCCTCGAGTACACGACCTTTCCGGTGCCGGGCACCGCGGGAGTGTTCGACTTCCTCGCCGACTCGTTCGTACTGACCGTCGGGGCCCCGCACGAGGCCGCGACCGAGGACTGGCTGAGCACCCTCAGCTCCGTCGACGGGCAGCAGGCCTTCAACCTCGCGAAGGGGTCGATCCCGGCGCGGACGGATGTCGACGCCTCCGCCTACCCGGCCTATCAGCAGACCGCGCTGACCTCGTACGCCGACGACGTCATCGTGCCGTCCCTCGCCCACGGCGCCGCCGCCGATGTCGCCTGGTCGTCCGCGATCTCGGATGCCGTCAGCCGGTTCGGCATCGACCGCGACGTGGATGCCTTCCGCCGGGGTCTGCTCGAGGCGGCGGAGCGCAGCCTCGCGGGTTGAGTGCCGCGCCTCAGCGCGGTGTATCGAAACCCACCATCCGGGTTACTCGGGCGGGGTTTCGATACACCCGCGCGAAGCGCGGGCACTCAACCCGCGAGCTCGCGCGACTGGATCCACGACGCGAAGCGACGTCCCGAGTCCTTCACGGTGCGCACCTGCGAGTCGTAGTCGACGTGCACGATCCCGAAGCGCTTCGCGTACCCGTACCCCCACTCGAAGTTGTCGAGCAGCGACCAGACCATGTAGCCGCGCACGTCGGCGCCGGCCTCACGGGCGCGGAGCGTCGCGGCGAGGTGCTCCTCGATGTAGCGCTCGCGCTCCGAATCGCGCACCCGGCCGTCGACGACCTCGTCCCGGAAGGCCGCGCCGTTCTCGGTGACCAGCAGCGGCTGCTCGGGATGCTCGGCATGCAACCGCAGCAGCAGTTCTTCGAGGGCGTCCGGGGCGATGTTCCAGCCCATGTCGGTCTGCGGACCGGGCTGCGGGTGGAACTCGACGTGCTCGCTGCCGGGCCACGGCGACCCTCCTGCGCCCTTGTGGCCGTCGTTGCCGGTGCGCGGCGAGCGCCCGTCCCATTCCGAGACCGTGACGGTCGAGTAGTAGTTGACGCCGAGCAGGTCGATCGGGGCGGAGATCTTCTCCAGATCCCCCGACCGGACGAACTGCCAGTCGGTGACCCCGGCGGTGTCGAGGATCAGGTCGTCGGGGTAGTCGCCGTTCAGGATGGGCCCGGTGAACGACCGGTTGGCGAGGGCGTCGATGCGGCGCACGGCATCCTCGGCGTTCTCGTCGCGCGCCCGCGCGACGTGGAAGTTGAGCGTCGCCGACACCTGCGGGGCGTTGCGGGCCGCCCGGCGGATCTCCGGCACCGCGATCCCATGCGCGAGGTTGAGGTGGTGCATCGCCGCGAGGGCGGAGGCGCCGTTCGTGCGACCCGGGGCGTGCGACCCCGACCCGTAGCCGAGGAACGCCGAGCACCACGGCTCGTTGAGGGTCGTCCACATCGCCACGCGGTCGCCGAGCACCTCCACGATGCGGGCGGCGTACTCTCCGAAGCGCTCGGCGGTGTCGCGTTCGGGCCAGCCGCCGGCATCCTCGAGCTCCTGCGGGAGATCCCAGTGGTACAGCGTCGCGATCGGCCGGATGCCGCGAGCCAGCAGCCCGTCGACGAGCCGGGAGTAGAACGCGACCCCGAGGTCGTTCAACGCGCCCGAGCCGCCGGGCTGCACGCGCGGCCAGGAGATCGAGAACCGGTAGGCCTCGAGTCCGAGGGAGGCCATCAGGTCGAGGTCGGCCTCGAGCCGGTGGTAGTGGTCGGCGGCGACCTCGCCGGTGTCGCCGTTCCAGGTGCGTCCGGGCGTGTGGCTGAAGGTGTCCCAGATCGACGACGTGCGGCCGTCCTGGTGGGCCGCGCCCTCGATCTGGTAGGCCGCGGTCGCGGCGCCGAGCAGGAAGTCCGAAGGGATGCGCACGGAGGACGAGGCTACAACGCTTGAGGCTAACCGCTCGCTGCTGCTGCTGCTATTAGAATTAGCACCGTCGACGCTTTTTCTCATGGGGGATCCTGATGGACCTCGGAACGACCTAGAGCACGCTCACAGCGCGTCGAGGGTCGCGAGCAGGTCGTCGGTGAGGTCGCCGACGTCCTCGATGCCGACCGAGAGCCGCACGACTGAAGTCGACACCTCGAGCTCGGTACCACGCACCGAGGCGTGGGTCATCTCTGCGGGGTAGCAGACGAGCGACTCGACGCCGCCGAGCGACTCCGCGAGCTGGAAGAGCTTCGTCGACTCGGCGAATCTCCGTGCCGTCGCCCCGTCGGCGAGCTGCACCGACAGCATCCCGCCGAAGCCGCTCATCTGCGACGCCGCCAGCTCGTGACCCGGGTGGTCGGGCAGTCCCGGGTAGTAGACGGCCGAGAGCTTCGGATGTCCGACCAGCCGCTCGGCGATCGCCTGCGCGTTCGCGGTGTGGCGGTCCATGCGCACCGCGAGGGTCTTGATGCCGCGGATGGTGAGCCAGGCATCCATCGGCCCCGACACCGCGCCGACCCCGAACTGCAGGAACCCGACCTTCTCGGCGAGCTCGGCCTCCTTGAGGATGACCGCCCCGCCGAGCACGTCGGAATGACCGCCCAGGTACTTCGTCGTCGAATGGATGACGGCGTCGGCACCGAGGGCGAGCGGCTGCTGCAGGTACGGCGAGGCGAAGGTGTTGTCGACGACGACGGTCGCGCCGACCTCGTGCGCGATCTGCGCGACGGCGGCGATGTCGGTGATCTTCATGAGCGGGTTGCTCGGGGTCTCGATCCAGACCACGGTCGTCGCGTCGGGGCGGATCGCGGCGCGCACGGCATCCAGGTCGCTCATGTCGACCGTCGAGAGCGAGACGCCCCAGGGCACGAAGACGCGGCTGACCAGGCGGTGCGTGCCGCCGTAGACGTCGTTGCCCATGAGCACGTGCTGACCCGGAGCGAGCAGCGCGCGCAGCAGCGCGTCCTCGGCGGCGAGTCCCGACGCGAAGGAGAACGCCGCGTGGCCACCCTCGAGGCTCGCGAGCAACTCCTGCAGCGCCGTGCGCGTCGGGTTGCCGCCGCGCGCGTATTCGTAGCCGCCGCGGAAGCCGCCGATGCCGTCCTGCACGAACGTCGTCGTGAAGTACACGGGCGGGATCACCGCGCCGGTCGTCGGGTCGAACTCCTGGCCGGCGTGGATCGCACGCGTCGAGAACTGGGGGGTCGCGTCGTTCATGGGTGCTTTCGGGTGGGGCGGGTCAGGCGCCGAGGAAGGTGAGCAGATCGTGCCGGGTGAGGATGCCGGCGGGCTTGCCGTCGTCGACCACGAGGAGGGCGTCGGTGTCAGCCAGCGCCTGACGCGCCGTCTCCACCGGCTCGTTGACCCCGATGAGCGGCAGGGCCTTGCCGACGTGCGTCTCGAGCGCGTCGGTGAGCTGGGCGCGGCCCGAGAAGACGGCATCCACGAGCGCCTTCTCGTCGATCGAGCCCACCACCTCGCCCATCACGACGGGCGGCTCCGCCGACAGCACCGGCATCGAGGAGATGTCGTAGCGACGCATCTTGTCGATCGTGTGCCGAACGGTGTCGCTCGGGTGGACGTGGATGAGGTCGGGCAGGTCGCCGTCCTTCGCGCCCATCACCTGGGCGACGGTCGTGCCACCCTCGGGCGGCAGGAAGCCGTAGGAGCGCATCCACTTGTCGTTGAACACCTTGCCGAGGTAGCCGCGGCCGCCATCCGGCAGCAGCACGACGACGACGGCGTCGGCGGGGAGGTCCTTCGCGGCCTTGAGGGCGGCACTCACGGCGAGACCGCTCGAGCCGCCGACGAGCAGACCCTCTTCGCGCGCGAGGCGACGGGTGATCTCGAACGACTCGGCGTCGGAGGAGGCGATGATCTCGTCCACGACGCTCGGGTCGTACGCGGTCGGCCAGAAGTCCTCGCCGACCCCTTCGACGAGGTAGGGCCGCCCGGTGCCGCCGGAGTACACGGAGCCCTCCGGATCGGCGCCGATCACGACGATGCCGGGGTTCTGCTCCTTGAGGTACCTGCCGGCGCCCGAGATCGTGCCGCCCGTGCCGACGCCGGCCACGTAGTGGGTGACCTTTCCGTCGGTGTCGCGCCAGATCTCCGGGCCCGTCGTCTCGTAGTGGCTGAGCGGACCGTTCGGGTTCGAGTACTGGTCGGGCTTGAACGCGCCCGGGATCTCGCGCGCGAGCCGGTCGGACACCGAGTAGTAGGAGTCGGGGCTGTCGGGGGCGACGGAGGTCGGCGTGACGTACACCTCGGCGCCGTAGGCCTTGAGGGTGTTGATCTTGTCCTCGCTGACCTTGTCGGGGCAGACGAAGACGCAGCGGTAGCCGCGCTGCTGCGCGACGAGAGCGAGGCCGATGCCGGTGTTGCCCGACGTCGGCTCGACGATCGTGCCGCCGGGCTTGAGCTTGCCCTCGCGTTCGGCCGCGTCGATGATGCGGGTCGCGATCCGGTCCTTGCTCGAGCCCCCGGGGTTCACGTACTCGATCTTCGCGAGCACGGTCGCCTGGATGCCGTCCGTCACCTTGTTGAGCTTGACGAGCGGCGTGTTGCCGACGAGGTCGAGCACCGTCTCCGCGTACTTCATGCCCTCAGCCTACGGGCGAGGTGTGCCGTGTTACCGGCGCTCAGGCGATCACGAGGGCGGCGGCGAGACGGGACTCGCCAGCGCGCTCCAGCGCCCGCTCGCCGAGATCCTGTCGGGCATCGATCGCCTGGCCGATGTCACGGGCGAGCGCGGGTCGGGCGCGGACGAGACCATCGATCACGGGAGCGGGCACGAACAGCACGGCGAGGTCGGCGAGGGCGACGACCTCGGAGGCGACGGCCTGGCGGGTGAGGGCGGTGAGTCCCAGCACGTCGTCGCGCTGCAACTGGGTCACCGGCACCCGCGAACCCTGCGCCCCCGGGATGCTCAACTCGACGACGCCGCTCACGATGATCCGGATGCCGTCGGGCACGGTGCCGGCGCGCTGCACGAACTCGCCCTCGCCGAAGCGCTCGAGCCGCACGCCCTGGTCGAGGAGCGTCGGCAGGTCGTCGGGCACGAGGTAGAACCGGGGGGCGAGACGGGTCAGCACTTCTCGGGTGCGCTCCGGGGTCGCGAAGGTGTCGGTGAGGTCGCGGTCGAGGTGCAGGCCCGCGCGCCGGGCGGCGTACCAGAGCCGCGTGCGGAAGAGGCCGAGCGTGCCGTACGCCTTGTTCGGGGAGGTCAACGGGATGCTCACCTCGTACCAGGACTTGCCCATCGGGATCGCCGAGGCCTCCGCCCCGGGGTGCCGCTCGGGAAGACCGTTGGCGACGTCGACGAGCACGTCGATGACTTCCTGCGGGGGGTCATCGGTCGCGAACCGCACCATCGTGTCGGTCTCGAACGGTGCCGTGGCGCGGGTCAGGTTGCTGAAGGAGGCTCCGGCGAGAGTGGAGTTCGGGATGATCAGGATGCCGTTGGCCGTGTCGATGTGGGTCGCCCGCCAGTTCACGGCGATGACCCGTCCCTTGCCGTCCGGCGTGACGATGTAGTCGCCGAGCTCGAACGGCTGCTCGAACAGCAGGAAGAGTCCCGACAGCACCGAGCCGACGGCGTTCTGCAGGGCGAGGCCGATGACGATCGACCCGACGCCGAGGGCGGTGAAGAACCCGCCGATATCGGCGCCCCAGATCCAGCCGAACAGGATCGCGAGACTGATCACGATCAGGACGACGCGCGCGATGTCGACGAAGATCGACGGGATGCGGTTGCGCCAGGTGCCCTGCTTCGCCGTGACGAACACCGCGAGGTTGAGCCCGTTCAGCAGTACCAGGATGAGCACGAAACCGAACGCCGTCGCCGCGACCTTCGCCCAGGTGAACTCGTTCGGCGTGCCCTCCTGCGGAATCTGCGTGAAGAGGATGATGACGGCGGCGAGCGGCGCGAGAACATTGCGGACGAGCAGCACGATGCGGGCGCCGGGGCTGTCGCGGCGCACGAGCGCCGTGTGCACCTCGCCGAGCACGAGCAGCACGATCGGCAGGCCGATGATGACGGATGCCGCGGGCCAGAACCACGGCTCGGCGAGGATGTCGGCGAGGATGTCGAACACGGCGGGCTCGCGTCCTAGATCTCGGCCGCGGCGGGGTCCACACGCCAGACGCGCTGCCATCCCGCCGAGGTCTCGACGACGCCGGAGTCGGTGTACGGCAGGGAGTCTGGGATCTTGTCGACCACGCGCTGGGTGAGGAAGATGCCGTTCTCGGTCGCCCCGCCCTGGAGGCGGAAGGCGAGGCTGACGGCGTCGCCCCAGAGGTCGTAGACCATCGACGAACGCCCGACGAGTCCGCTCGTCACGGTACCGGTGTCGAGGCCGACGCGGATGCTCAGGTTCGTGCCCTGCTGGGCTCCGAAGCGTTCGACGATCTTCGCCATCTCGACCGAGAACGCGACGGCCCGGCGTGCGTTGTCGACGCGCGGCACGGTGAGCCCGCAACTGGCGAGGTAGCCGTTGCGGGTGCTCCGTACGCGCTCCACCCCGTGCTCCTCGGCGGCATCGTCGAACGCGCGGAAGATGTCGTTGAGCAGGTCGAGCGCCTTCTCCGAGTCCAGCCCCCGGCCGAACTCCTCGAAGCCGACGATATCGGCGAAGAGGACGGTCACCTCCTGGTGATCCTGCACGATCGTCTTCGCGCCCTCGCGGTAGCGCTTCGCGAGGGTCTCGGGCATCAGGGTGCGCAGCAGGCGCTCGTTCTCCTGCCGCTGCTCGTCGAGCAGCGCGTTCTTGAGTTCGAGGCTGCGGCTCATGTCGTTGAACGCCGCGGCGACGTCGACGAGCTCGTCGCTCTCGCCGGCCTCCACCTGCACGCCGGTCTCGCCTGCCGCGATGCGGCGGGCGGCATCCCGGAGGCGTCGGAGGGGCCGCACCGCGAGGCCCGAGATGATCACCGAGACGAGCGACACGACGCCCACGAGGATGGCCGACGAGATCGCGAGCGTGCGCGTGAAGTCGGCCACGGGTGCCAGCGCCTCGTCGGCGTCGATCTCGGCGATGATCGCCCAGTTGAGACCGCCGGCCGGCTTGATCGGGGCGAACGCGGCGATGGACCGGTCACCCAGGTAGTTGTCGGTCGTGTCGACGCCGAACTCGCCGTTCAGCGCGCGCTCGGCCGCGAGCGTGTCGACCCTCTGGATCAACAGCGTCTGACCGGTGGCGACCGCGCGCTCGGCCTCGGCGACGTCGAGACCCGCCGACGTCGCCGCTTTCACGTAGTCCTCCGGGTGCTGCACGAGGTCACGCGACAGCGACCGCATCGTGCTGTCCGAGCCGACGAGGTACGCCTCGCCGGTCCTCCCGAGCCCGCTCTCGTCCCAGTTCTCGCCGCCGGTCATCACCGCGTTGATGCGGTCCACCGGGAGCCTCACCGCGATCGCCCCGACGATCGCATCCGAGCTCGCGAGCGGGGCGACTGCCCATCCGGTGGAGGCGTCGAGGGCCGGGGAATACGGCTCGAAGTCGGCGAAGGTCACGGAGTCGAGCCGGTTGCCCGACATCGCCTGCTGGAAGGCGAGCGCGAGGTTCGTGTAGCTATAGGGACCGTCGACGAGATCGGCGCCCAGGTCGACATCCTTGTTCACCGAGTAGACGACCTGCCCCGCGTTGGAGATCAGTACCAGACCCGGATACTCCGAGAGATTCGCGAGTCGCCGCAGGTAGTCGTGATACTCCGCGTGGGCCGCAGACCAGGCGCTCCCGTCGCCGGCGTCGTCGACCGCGGAGGCCTCCTCGCCGCCCTGCACCGTGTAGTGGTAGAGCAGATAGCGGGCGGCCGCGGAGTCGGGGATGAAGCTCGAGGCGTCCGACTCCTCCCCCTTCGCCTCGTTCAGAGCGGGACCGAAGTCGTCGGTGAAGTAGGCGACGAGTTGCGCCTCTTGCTCGGGGGTGAGGACGCCCGCCGCCCCGCCGCCCGCGGCAACGACCGCGTCGTCCGCGATCGCCGCGCTCTCCAGCTGGCCGAACGCGTCGGTGAAGGCGAGCTCCGCATCCACGACCGCGCTGTCGCGACTGGCCAGCAGCAGCGAGTTCTCGATCGTCTCGAACAGGCTGACGATCTCGCGGGCACGCGCGTCGCGCACCTCGATGAGGCGGTCTTCGGCGGCGTCGGTGAGGGACTCGGTGCCGTTGACGTAGCCGATCACGCCGACGACGACATTCGACCCGACGCTGACGAGAAGCAGCATGAGCAGGAGGAGCGATTTGATGCTCAGCGAGTGGCGGCGGCGGACGCGCGCGGCGACGTGGTCGCCCGGGGCGTCGTCGACCGTCACGCGGGCCTCCTGAGGGCATGAGAAGAGGACTCCCGAAAGAGTTGACTCACTTTAGCGGCTGGTACGTTCAGCGCATCCCCGGGGATTTCCGGGATGATGTGAGGACACGTCCACAACCTCCAGGAGCGCGCATGGCCACGCCCCCGAATCGCCCGCAGCCGACCATCAAGGAGCAGCGCGCCGAGAAGCGCGCCGCCCAGATGGAGCAGTTCAAGAAGCAGGAGGCTGCGCGCAAGCGGAATCGGCTCCTCGGCATCATCGGCGCGGTCGTGGCCCTCCTGCTCGTGGTCGGCACGGTCGCAACGGTGCTCGTGATCAACCTCACGCCGCAGACGGTCGACGAGGAGCTGGTGAGCGGCGACTACGCGGAGCGCGTGCAGCTCTACCCCGACCTCGAAGCCACCCACACCGAGAGCCGCGTCAGCTACGACGTCGAGCCGCCGGTCGGGGGACCCCACAACCCGACGTGGCTCCAGTGCGGCATCTATGACGAGGAGCAGCAGAACGAGAACGCCGTGCACGCGCTCGAGCACGGCGCGATCTGGCTGACCTACGACCCGGGCTTCGCGACGGACGAGCAGATCGAGGCGCTTCGCGAGCTCGCCCGCGAGCGCGGCAGCTACATGCTCGTCTCGCCCTACGGCGGCATCGGCGAGGCGATGGCGGCTTCCGCCTGGGGCGCCCAGCTGCGCTTCGACGACGTCGACGACCCGGCACTGGGGCAGTTCATCGAGCAGTACTGGCGCAGCCCGGACTCGCCCGAGCCGAACGCGACCTGCAACAGCCCGCTCGTCGGACCGGGCGCGATCTCGTGACCCGCGTCGCCCCGAGGGCCGTGGTCGCCGCGGTCGTCGTGGCGACGCTCCTCGCCGGCGGCGCCTTCCTGGCCGGGCGGCTGACGTCGGGGGCGGTCTCGTCGCCGACCACTGACAGCGCGGCGGCCGGATTCCTGCGCGACATGCAGGTGCACCACGCGCAGGCGGTGCTGATGTCGCTGACGATCCGGGACCGCACCGACGACGAGGCGGTTCGGCTGCTCGCCTACGACATCGCCACGGCTCAGGCCGGTCAGGCCGGGCAGATGTACGGTCTGCTGAACGCCTGGGATCTGCCCCAGGCGGGCCCGGGTCGAGCGATGGACTGGACCCGGCTGCCCACGATCGACGGGTCCGACGGAGGCCACTCGATGGACGACAGTGTCTCCGCGGCGGACATGCCCGGAATGGCCACGCCCGCCCAGCTCGCCGACCTCGACGCGGCCGAGGGCGACGACGCCGTGCGGCTGTTCCTGACCCTGATGATCGCCCACCACGAGGGAGGCGTCGAGATGGCCGAAGCGGTGCTGGCCCGCAGCGACGTCCCGCAGATCGTGAGCCTGGCCGGCGGGATCGAGCGTTCGCAGCTCGCCGAGATCACGCTGATGCAGGACATGCTGGCGGATCTGCCGGCCGCAGGCGATTAGTCGCCGGTCTCCATCGCCGCCGCGAGCTGCTCCGCGAACAGCCGCGCGTAGACCCCGCCCGCGGCGAGCAGTTCGGCGTGCGTGCCGCGCTCGACGATCCGGCCCGCCTCGACGACGAAGATCACGTCGGCCGCGACCACCGTCGACAGGCGGTGGGCGATCGCGAGCGTCGTGCGGCCGCGGGCGGCGTCATCCAGCGCCCCCTGCACGATGCGCTCCGAGACGGTGTCGAGCGCGCTCGTCGCCTCGTCGAGGATCAGCACGGCGGGATCCTTGAGCAGCACCCGCGCGATCGCGACGCGCTGCTTCTCACCGCCCGAAAGCCGGTAGCCGCGCTCGCCGACGATCGTGTCGTACCCGTCGGGGAACGAGGCGATGGTGTCGTGGATGTTGGCGGATCGCGCCGCCGCCTCGAGCTCGGCGTCGGTGGCCTCCGGTCGGGCGTACCGCAGGTTCTCGGCGATCGTCGCGTGGAAGAGGTACGTCTCCTGACTGACGATGCCGATCGAGTCGATGAGCGACGCGTGGCGCAGGTCGCGCACGTCCTCCCCGGCGAAGGTGATGCGGCCCTCGGTGACCTCGTGGAGGCGGGGCAGGAGGTAGGAGATCGTCGTCTTGCCCGCGCCCGACGGTCCGACGAAGGCGGCGTAGGTTCCGGGGGCGAGGTCGAACGACACGCCCGTGAGCGTCGTCGGCGCGTCGGGCGCCTGGTCGGGGTAGCGGAAGACGACATCCTCGAACGCGACCTCCCCGAGACGGGCGCGATCGACCTGCTTCGCGTCGTCGGCATCCCGGATCGCGGGCTCGAGATCGAGGTACTCGAAGATGCGGGCGAACAGCGCCTGCGACGTCTGCAGGTCGAGCGCCACCCGCAGCAGGCCCATCAGCGGCCACATGAGTCGCGCCTGCACGGTCGTGAACGCGACGATCGTCCCGGCGGTGACCGGGACGACCTGCGAGATCAGCCAGGCGGCGACGAGATAGATGATCGCCGGGATCACCGAGAGCACCACGTTGACGATCGCGAAGAACCACTGGCCGGTCATCGCCAACTGGATCTGGAACCCGATCTGCCGGT
>NZ_JBIIAW010000133.1:0-6463 GCF_044239695.1 Pseudolysinimonas sp.
GGCGTTGAGCCCGATCTCGACCCCCCCGCCGAGAGCGAGGCCGTTGATGAACACGAACGACGGCACGCCGAGCTCGGCGAGACGGCCGAGCGTCTCGTGGCCGAGCTTCGCCATGAGCAGTCCGGTCTCCCGGTCGGGGATCTCGCTGACCTTCGAGAGGTCGGCGCCGGCGGCGAGGATGAACTGCTTGCCGGTGACCGCGACGCCGTGGATCTCCTTCGCCGCGGCGCGCTCCTTCTGCGCATCGAGGACGCTCGCGAGCTCCAGGAGGGTGGCCGGCCCGAGCGTCGACGGGCGGGTGTGGTCCCGGCCGTTGTCGAGCGTGATGAGGGCGAGCACCTTGCCGCTCGGCAGCGTGATGTCCCGCACGTAGGAGTGGGTGATGACCTCGTCGGGGTCGAGGCCGACGAGCTTGCTGAAGTCGGTCATCGCTTGGCACCCTTCGCGGAGTAGTGGGGGTTCTCCCAGATCATCGAGCCGCCCTGGCCGAGACCGACGCACATCGCCGTCATCCCGTAGCGCACGTCGGGCCGCTCCTCGAACTGGCGGGCGAGCTGGATCATCAGTCGCACGCCCGACGCGGCGAGCGGGTGGCCGATCGCGATCGCGCCGCCCCACGGGTTCACCCGCGGGTCGTCGTCGTCGATGCCGAAGTGGTCCAGCAGCGACAGCACCTGCACCGAGAACGCCTCGTTGAGTTCGAACAGGCCGATGTCGTCGATCGTCAGCCCGGCCTTGCGGAGGGCCTTCTCGGTCGACGGGATCGGGCCGATGCCCATCACCTCGGGCTCGACGCCGGCGAACCCGAACGAGACCAGGCGCATCTTCGCGCCGAGGCCGAGGTCTTTCGCGACGTGGGCGCTGGCCAGCAGCGAGACCGTCGCGCCGTCGGTGAGCGGCGACGCGTTGCCGGCCGTCACCCGACCGTGCGGACGGAACGGGGTCTTGAGGGTCGCGAGGCCCTCCATCGTGGTCTCGGGGCGCATCCCCTCGTCCTGGGTGGCGAGTCCCCAGCCCGACTCGCTCCTGATGGCGACGGGGATGAGGTCGGGCTGGATCTTGCCCGCCGCGTAGGCGGCCGCGACCTTCTGCTGGCTGAGCAGCCCGAAGCGGTCGGCGCGCTCCTTGGTGAGCGACGGGAACCGGTCGTGCAGACGCTCGGCCGTGTTGCCCATGTTGAGGGCCTCCGGGTCGACCAGCTTCTCGGCGAGGAAGCGCGGGTTGGGGTCGGCGCCCTCGCCCATCGGGTGGTGCCCCATGTGCTCGACGCCGCCGGCGATGCCGATGTCGTACTGACCGAAGCCGATCATCGAGCCGATCGCGGCGACCGACGTCATCGCGCCCGCGCACATGCGGTCGATCGAGAACCCCGGCACGCTGATCGGCAGGCCGGCCAGGATGGCGGCCGTGCGTCCGATGGTGAGCCCCTGGTCGCCGGTCTGCGTCGTCGCGGCGATCGCCACGTCGTCGACCCGTTCGGGCGGCAGATTCGGGTTGCGCTCGAGCAGGCCGATCATGGCCTTGACGATGAGGTCGTCGGCGCGGGTGTTCCAGTACTGGCCCTTCTCACCCGCCCGACCGAACGGGGTGCGGACCCCGTCCACGAAAACGACGTCGGAAATCTCGGCCACGATGCCCTCCAGCACTGATTCGCAAGTAGTCGGTCCAGCCTAGGCAGGCCGCGGAGGCCCCGGGAATCCTTTGATTCTTCCTACGAGACGGGCTCTTCGGGTGATTCCGGCCCTTGGCGGACATCCACAAAGGCTTGCGCGATCAACTGTGCGGTTGCCTCAACCTGCCACGCGCGGGCGCCGAGCGCGGCGAGAGCCTCGCCGACGGTCTCGGGGGTGACCTCGGCGGGCGGCGTCCAGGCGACGCGGCGCAGGGTGTCGGGGGTGAGCACGTTCTCCATCGGGATCGCGAGCGCGTCGGCGCGAGCCAGCACGGCGGCGCGGGCACGTTTGAGCCGTCCGTCGGCCTCGGGGTTCTTCTCGGCCCAGACGCGCGGGGGCGGCATCCCGTCGCCCGGCGGGCGGCTGACCGGAAGATCGTCTGTCGCGATCCCGCGTTCGATCGCCTCCCACCAGCGGTCGAGTTGTGAACGGCTCGCCCGCCCGTTGAAGTCCTTCATCGCGGCGAGGTCGCGCTTCGTCGCCGGCAGGGCTCGGGCCGCGGCGAGGAGGGAGGCATCGGGTACCAGCCGCCCGGGGGCCGAGTCGATCTCACGCGCGTAGTCGTCTCGCGTCGTCCACAGTTCGCGGGCGACGGCGAGATTGCGCTGCTGACGGAGGGCATGAATCCCCGACAGCCGACGCCACGGGTCCTGCCGCGAGACGGGCTCGCGGTGCAGGACCGCGGCGAACTCCTGCGCCGCGATGTCGGTCTTGCCGGCGTCGTCGAGCAGCCCCGCGATGGCGTCGCGCAGGTCGGGCAGCAGCTCGACGTCGAGGGCCGCGTAGACGAGCCAGCTCTGCGGCAGCGGCCGGGTCGACCAGTCCGCCGCGGAATGCTCCTTCGCCAGATGGATGCCGAGGAGGTCCTCCACCACGGTGCCGAGTCCGACGCGGGGCAGACCGGCGAGCCGCGCGCCGAGCTCGGTGTCGAAGATCAGCTCCGGGTCGAGCCCGACTTCGCGCAGGCAGGCCAGATCCTGGCTGGCCGCATGCAGGATCCACTCTTCGCCGGCCATGACCTCGGCGAGTTCGCTGAAGTCGCCGATCGCCGGGGGATCGAACAGGAACGCGCCGGCTCCGCGTCGGTACACCTGGATCAGATAGGCGCGCTGCGAATAGCGGAACCCGGACGCGCGCTCGGCGTCGACCGCGAACGGGCCGTTCCCACCCCGCAACGCCTCGACGGCGGCGAGGTAGCCCTCACGCGTGTCGAGCACGTCGACGTGCTCGTGGACGACAGGCGCCGACGCGACCGTGGTCGTCTCGGTCTCGGTCTCCACGGTCGCTGGATCGGTCGACGACGGCAGGTCGGGCGCCGGGTCGCTCCCCGGTGCATGGGAGAAGAGGTCAGCCACGCGCCGCTCGGCGATTCGGCAGCAGCCCGACGGCGTCGGGCGTCGGCGGAAGTCCGGCGAGCCGGCACAACAGGTCACTCCAGGCCTCGACGGAGGCGCCGATGGCGTCGGCGTCGGGGGTCCACGACGCCCGCACCTCCAACTGCGCTCCGTCGCCCTGGCCGGCGAGTTCGCCGAAGCCGGTGGAGAGCACCTTGGTGGCCGTTCCCGAGGCCGCGGTGTAGCCAGCATCCCGAGCGCTGAGGGAGTCGGTCAGCCAGGCCCACGCGACGTCGGCGACGAACGGATCGAGGCCGATATCGGTCTCGAGCGGCGCCTGCGCGAAGCACACGACGCGGAAGGCGCCGTTCCAGGCTTCGGGCTGCTCAGGGTCGTAGAGGAGGACGAAGCGCCCGGTGCCGAGCACCGAGTCGACCCCGTGCTTGACGGGGATGACGTCGGCGGCCATCGCGATCGCATGCGGCGCGAGACCGGTCGGAGCTGGGATCTCGTTCACCTGGAGTTCCGGGCGGATCTCCGCTCGTCGGAGCGCCGTCATCGCGCGACCGAACGAGGCCGGAACCACCGGTTCACTGCGCTCAGTGCTCACGACTTGAACACTAGGGTTTCAATCGCGGCCCCGTCACATGCCACGCCGACTCCGACGTGCTGATCGAGGGCTCGCGAGCTTGAGGAGGACGCATGCCGACGCGGATGAAGATCGCGATTGGCGGCGTTGTCGGAGCCTTGTCGCTCGTCGGTGCCGCGGCGGTCGCGACGGCCGCCGTGAGCGTCATCGTCGCCCGCAAGGTGATCGTGCCGCCGTCCCGGCGCGAAGAGGATGTCGCGATCCGTTCCGTCGACCTCGACGCCGGGCTCATCGTGCTCGACGCCACCGCCGACTCCCGCCTCCGCGGTGAGTACAGCCTCTGGTTCACGCGCGAGACGGGGCACGCCCGCATCGGCGAGATCGTGGCGACGACGGCGACGACGGTGACCCGCCGCATCCTGGGTGTCGATCAGGGCGATCTCGCCGCCGCGAAGCGCGGGCGTCTCACCGGGTGGTTCTACCTGACTCCCGCCGACCTCGGAGTGCCGTACGACGACATCGCGATCGCGACGCCGCTCGGCGACGCGCCGGCCTGGCTCATTCCGCCGACCGGGGGACCGGGAACGCGGTGGGCGATCCACGTGCACGGGCGCGCGGTGCGCCGCCCCGAGACGCTGCGCGCCGTCCCGATCTTCCGGGCGGCCGGATTCACCTCCCTCGTCGTGTCCTACCGCAACGACGGGGAGGCGCCGCGCAGCGGGGACTTCCGCTACGCGCTCGGCGACCGCGAGTGGCTCGACGTCGACGCGGCGATGCGGTACGCGGTGAGCCACGGCGCGACCGAGATCGTGCTCGTCGGCTGGTCGATGGGCGGTGCGACGGTGCTGCAGGCGCTCACCCGCTCGGTGCACGCGGATGCGGTGGCCGGCGTCATCCTGGAATCCCCGGTGGTCGACTGGATCGCCGCGCTCGACTTCCAGGTGCGCATCCGGCGGTTGCCGGTGTTCGTGCGCTCGTTCGTCATCCTGCTCTTCCAGAAGCGGTGGGGCGGCTTCTTCACCGGCCTGGCCGAGCCGCTCGACATCGACCGGCTCGACTTCGTCTCCCGGGCGCGCGAACTCGACCGGCCGGTGCTCATCCTGCACAGCGACGACGACGGCTTCGTGCCGTCGACGGCATCCCGTGCTCTCGCCGTCGCGCGGCCCGACCTCGTGGCGTACGAGGCGTTCGACACCGCCCGGCACACGAAGCTGTGGAACTACGACCGCGAGCGCTGGGAGGGCGCGATCGGCAACTGGCTCGCGAATCTCCCCCGGCGCGACCGATGAGTCAGCGCGACGGGCGCCAGCGGGCGTAGAGCGCACCGCTCTCGTCGGCCAACAACTGCACGAGGTCGAGCTCGTGCGGCCCGGGCGATGCCCCGCCGAACAGCACCTGCGGCCGCCCGACGATCCGCGGCACGGTGGTCAGGCAGATCTCGTCGACCAGGTTCGCGGCGAGCAACTGCCCGACGAGGCGCGGACCGCCCTCGCAGACGATCTTCTCGAGCCCGCGGTCGCGGAGCGCGGCGAGCATCCGGGCGAGCGGAACGGCCCGGTCGCCGTCGACCGCGAAGTACTCGAAGGGCGCCGAGAAGGTCTGGCGGGCACGCTGCTCGGCCCCCGACGGCCCGACGACCAGGATGCGCCCGGGTTCGATGTCGTCGCGCAGGTCGGCGCCGGTGAAGTCCCCCGTGGTGGTGAGCACCGTGAGGTGCGTGCGCTTCGGGACGAGGCCCGGCTCCGCGCGCAGCGTCGCCGCACCGATCAGCACGGTGTCGCTGACCGAACGGATCGCCCCGAGCACGACCCGGTCGACGCCGGTCGTGATGCCCTCGCTCGTGCCCTCGGCATCCGCGGTGCCGCCGTCGAGGGTCGCGACGAGGTTGACCCGCAGTCCGGGCGCCGGGTACAGCGCGGCGATGCGCTCGCGCGCGTCAGGCGCGGTCGTGTCGATGGCGTCGCCGGCCGGCGACAGCGGATGCAGGATCACGCGCCGGTCTTCTCCCGCACCTGGCGCTTCGCGCGGCCGAGGAGCGCGGACATCCCGCGGATGCGCAGCGGGCTCACGGCTTCGGTGAGCCCGATGGTGAGCGGGTAGTCGTCGGGCACGTCGAGCACCTGCTGCACCGTCAGGCCGGCCAGCCCCTGCACGAGGATGGACGCGAAGCCACGCGTCGTCGGGGCCTCCTTGGGGGCGGTCGCGTGGAGGTGCACGATGCCGTCGACGACCTCCACGAAGATGAACACCGGCGACTGGCACTCTTCGACGCGCTCGAGCAGATCGGGGTGTTCCGCATACTGCGCGGGCAACTCGGGGAGCTCGTTGGCGAACTCCAGCAGCAGCAGCAGACGCTCGTGCTGCTCGAGGGCCAAGAAGTCGTCGCGCGTGGTCGCGAGCGCGGACGGCAGGTCGGACTCGCTCACGCGCTTCAGCCTACTTCGACGCGCGACTACGTCGTCGGGATGGCACCGGGCTCGGTGCCCTTCACGATCGGCACGCGCACGGCGCTGCCCCACTCGGTCCACGACCCGTCGTAGTTGCGCACGTTCTCGAAGCCGAGGAGGTGCTGCAGCACGAACCAGGTGTGGCTCGACCGCTCGCCGATGCGGCAGTACGCGATGACCTCGTCGCCGTCCGTCAGCCCAGCGCCGTCGCGGTAGATCGCGTTCAGCTCGTCGAGCGGCTTGAACGTGCCGTCTTCGGCGACCGCCTTCGCCCACGGCACGCTCTGCGCACTCGGGATGTGGCCGGCGCGGAGCGTGCCCTCCTCCGGATAGGCGGGGGCGGTCGTGCGCTCGCCCGAGTACTCCTCCGGGGAGCGCACGTCGATCAGCGGGTTGCCGCGATGGGCGAGCACGTCCTCC
>NZ_JBIIAW010000134.1:0-6448 GCF_044239695.1 Pseudolysinimonas sp.
GCGCGCTGTACGACCCTCGAGCCCTCCCCGGATCAGGTCTCTGGGACGGAGCGGCGGTGCAGGTCGCGGTGCCCGCACCGCTCCCGCGCCGGGTGCTCGACGGGCCCGCCCCGGTTCCCGTCGGGCCCCTGTCGCACGGAGAGGTGGCGATAGTCGCGTCCCGCCCGCGGGAGTTCGACGGGCGCTGGGATCCGGCGCGCGTGCGCGTCGTGCGCCTGGGCGAGCCGGACCCCGGGATGCCCGTGATCGACCCCGGTCGCTCCGTGCTGCTCGGCGACCCCGACGCCTGGCAGTCGGACTGGGCGACCCTGGCTCGCGCGCGACGCGACCTGCCGATCGTCTTCAGCGGCTGTGCGGTGGCCGATGTGCGGGCGATCGCGCGCATCCGCGAGGTTCCCCCGCCGGTGCACCCGGGCGAGGTCTGGCTCGTCGAGCACGGCCGTGCCCGTCGTGCGCTCCTGGAGTAGGGTCGCGCGCTCCAGGAAGAGGCGAGGGAGTGCGCGGGCCGAGCCTCAGGCCAGCGCCATCTCGAGCGCCGAGGAGGTCATCCCGTGCGCGGTCGCCACCGGACCGTTGACGACCGAGCCGGCGTGGGTGTTGAGCCCGAGGGCGAGGGCGGGGTCCGCGCGCAGGGCGTCCCGCCAGCCCGAGTTCGCGATCGCGCGCACATACGGCAGCGTCGCGTTGGTGAGGGCATAGGTGGAGGTGTGCGCGACGGCACCGGGCATGTTGGCGACGCAGTAGAAGATCGACCCGTGCACGGCATAGGTCGGATCGGCGTGGGTCGTCGGCCGGGTGTCTTCGAAGCATCCGCCCTGGTCGACGGCGATGTCGACGAGCACGCTGCCCGGCTTCATGCGCTTCACGAGGGCGTTGCTCACCAGTTTCGGCGCCTTCGCCCCCGGCACGAGCACCGCGCCGATCACGAGGTCGGCCGCGAGCACGGCCCGCTCGATCTCGAAGGCGTTCGAGGCGATCGTGATGATGCGACCGGCGTAATCGTCGTCCATCTCGCGCAACCGCTGGATGTTCGTGTCGAGCACCGTCACCTGAGCGCCGAGCCCGACGCTCAGGGCGACCGCGTTGGTGCCGGCGACCCCGGCGCCGATCACCACGACGTTCGCCGGGCGGGTGCCGGCGACGCCCGGCACGAGGAGTCCCGGACCGCCGTGCGGGCGCAGCATGGCGTTGGCGCCGACGATCGGCGCGAGCCGGCCGGCGACCTCGCTCATCGGAGCGAGCAACGGCAGCGCGCGATTGGGCAGCTGGACGGTCTCGTAGGCGATCCCGGTGACTCCCGCCTCGACGAGCGCCGTGGTCAGCGCGGCCTCGGCCGCGAGGTGCAGGTAGGTGAAGAGCACCAGGCCGTCGCGGAAGTGCCGGTACTCGCTCTGAACCGGTTCCTTGACCTTGAGGAGGAGATCCGCCGCGTCCCAGACCGCCTCGGCCGTCGCCGCGATGGTCGCGCCGGCGGAGCGGTAGTCGTCGTCGGTGATCGACGAGCCGAGACCGGCACCCTCTTGGATCAGGACCTCGTGGCCGTGGGCGACCAGTTCGTGCACCCCCGACGGCGTGATCGCGACGCGGTACTCGTTGTTCTTGATCTCGGCCGGAACGCCCACCCTCATGCGCGCCAGTGTAGTGGCGAGTTCGTCGGTCACGACTGTGGAATCCGCACTCTTCGGGCTCTCAGACGGCGGATTGCGTGAAATGTCTGTTACAGAAGTGCCGGATAGTTCCGTCCAAGCCTCCGGCTATGTCAGGATCGACCCACCGTTGGAAGGAGTCGTTACATGCCCAGGTCGCTTCCCGAGGATCCCCTGATCCGTCGTCTCGTCCAGCAGGCCCGTGCCTCGCAGCTCTCCCGCCGCAGCGTTCTCGCCGGCGGGGTGGGCGGCGCCGCCGCTCTCGCGCTCGCCGCGTGCGCCCCGACGTCTTCCGGCGCGCCGAGTCCGGCGACCGACCAGTCGGACAGCGACAAGAACGTCAACTGGGCCAACTGGCCCGGCTACATGGACGAGGACGACGCGGGCGGCTACCCGACCCTCGAAGCCTTCACCGCCGAGACCGGCATCGCCGTCGACTACCTCGTCGAGATCAACGACAACAACGAGTACTACGCGAAGGTGCGCGACGTGCTCGCCCTCGGGCAGGACATCGGCGCCGACCTCATCACCCTCACCGACTGGATGGCGGGCCGGCTGATCAACCTCGGCTACGTGCAGGAGCTCGACGTCGCCAACATCCCGAACCAGTCGAACCTGGTGCCCGACCTGCGGGACGTCGGCTTCGACCCCGGACGGAAGTTCTCCCTCCCCTGGCAGGGCGGGTTCGCCGGTCTCTGCTGGAACAAGGAGCTGCTGCCGAACGGTCTCAAGACCCTCGACGACCTCTGGGACCCCGAGCTCGCGGGCAAGATCGTCGTGCTCAGCGAGATGCGCGACACGATGGGCCTCATCCTGCTCGACCAGGGCATCGACATCTCCGGCGACTTCAGCGAAGACGACTTCAACAACGCGTTGGATGTCTTCCGCGAGAAGGTCACGAGCGGTCAGATCGGCGCGGTGCGCGGCAACTCGTACACGCAGGACCTCATCAACGGCGACGCGATCGCCGGCATCGTCTGGTCGGGCGACGTCACCCTCGTCAACGGCGAGCTCGGCAGCGACCTGTTCGAGTTCGCGATCCCCGAGTCGGGCGGGACGCTCTGGAACGACAACCTGATGATCCCGATCGGTTCGCCGCGCAAGAAGAACGCCGAGGCGCTCATCAACTACTACTACGAGCCCGAGGTCGCCGCCGAGGTGGCGCTCTGGGTGAACTACATCACCCCCGTCGTCGGGGCGAAGGAAGCGGCGGCGGCGATCGACCCCGAAGCGGCCGAGAACCAGCTGATCTTCCCCAACGAGGAGACGCTGTCGCAGGTGAAGACCTTCCGCCCGCTCACCGGCGCCGAGGAGCAGTCGTTCGGCACGGCGTTCCAGGCCGTCCTCGTGGGAGCCTGACACGTCCGGCGAGCCGACGTCGTCGGGGGCTGATCTCCAGCTCGACGGCGTCAGCAAGCGGTTCCCCGGTTTCACGGCGATCGAGGAGCTGAACCTCACGATCCCCGCGGGGTCGTTCTTCGCGCTGCTGGGTCCGTCGGGGTGCGGCAAGACGACGACCCTGCGGATCGTCGCCGGGCTCGAGGCCCCGACATCGGGCCGGGTGCTGATCGGCACCGAGGACGTGACCCGGATGCCGCCCTTCCGGCGTCCGGTGAACACGGTCTTCCAGAGCTACGCGCTCTTCCCGCACATGTCGGTGCTCGAGAACGTCGCGTTCGGCCTGAAACGGCGCGGGGTGAAGGATGCCCTCGTGCGCGCCCACGGTGCGCTCGAGATGGTCGAACTCGACCATGTCGCCCAGCGCAAGCCCGGGCAGCTCTCGGGAGGTCAGCAGCAGCGGGTGGCCCTCGCCCGCGCCGTCGTCAATCGGCCGGCCCTGCTGCTGCTCGACGAGCCGCTCGGCGCCCTCGACCTCAAGCTGCGCCGGCAGATGCAGGTCGAACTGAAAGACATCCAGACGGATGTCGGCATCACCTTCCTCCACGTCACGCATGACCAGGAGGAGGCCATGACGATGGCCGACACGATCGCCGTCATGAACAAGGGCCGCATCGAGCAGATGGGGGCGCCGGCCGAGCTCTACGAGCTGCCGCGCACCGCCTTCGTCGCCAACTTCCTCGGGCAGTCGAACCTGTTCGCCGGTCCGGTGGTCTCGTCGAAGGGCGACACGATCGTCGTCGACGTCGCGGGCCGCAAGGTGGCGGTGCCGCGTGAGCGGTCCCAGCGCCACGCCGGCGACGTCACGATCGGCGTCCGCCCGGAGAAGCTGCTGTTGCACACGAGCGAGCCCGCCCCACAGCCCGGGGTCAACGTGCTCGGGCCGGGCCGCGTGCACGACGTGTCGTTCAGCGGGGTGAGCACGCAGTACCTGATCGGCATCCCGGGTCTCGGCACGGTGTCGCTGTTCGCGCAGAACCTCGTCTCGGGCCCGGTCGTCGGCGACGGCGCGGAGGTCTGGGTGAGCTGGGCGGTCGACCACGGCTTCGGTCTCGCCGACGAGCCCGACGAGGCGCTGCGCTTCGATCCCGACGACGACACCCAGGCGATCGCGATCGCGCAACGCCGCCGCATCGAGGCCGAGCTCGAGGAGGCCTGATGGCGTTCGGAGTCTTCGGGGGAGCCCCGGGCGCCGTCGTCGACGTCGATGCGGCTCCCGCGCGACGCAGCCCGGTCGCCCTCCTGCTCCTGCTGCCGGGACTCGCCTACCTGGCGCTGTTCTTCGTGGTGCCGTTCGTCTCGCTCGTGCTCACCAGCTTCCAGGCGCCCGACCCGCTCGCCTTCGGGGCGCAGGGGGAGTACGTTCCCGCGTTCCGCTGGGAGAACTACGTCGAGGTCATGTCGACCTACTGGCCGCACATCCTGCGCTCCTTCGGGTACGCGATCGCCGCGACGGTGATCGCGCTGCTCATCGGGTACCCGCTCGCCTACTTCATCGGCGTCAGGCTACGGCGGTTCCCGCTGCTCCAGGCTCTCGCCCTCGTGCTGGTGATCGCCCCGTTCTTCATCAGCTTCCTGCTGCGCACCTTCGCCTGGAAGCAGATCCTCGCCGACGAGGGTCCGGTTCTCGGCGTGCTCCAGGCGCTCACGATCATGCCCGACGACGCCCGCATCACGGGCACCCCGGTGGCCGTGATCTTCGGGATCGCCTACAACTTCATCCCGTTCATGACGCTGCCGATCTACACCTCGCTCGAACGTCTCGATCTGCGCTACGTCGAAGCGGGAAGCGACCTGTACGCGAGCCCGGCGACGACGTTCTTCCGGGTCACGCTGCCGCTGTCGCTGCCCGGCGTCGTGTCGGGCACCCTGCTCACCTTCATCCCGGCCGCCGGCGACTACATCAACGCGTCGAGCGACTTCCTCGGATCGCCGAGCACGGCGATGATCGGAAACGTCATCGAGGCGAACTTCCTGCGCACCGAGAACTTCCCGGTCGCCGCGTCGCTGTCGATCATCCTCATGGCGGCGATCCTGCTGCTCGTCGCGATCTACATCCGGCGAGCCGGCACGAAGGATCTGGTATGAACGGGCGGCCGCGTTTCGGACTCGGATCCTGGGCCCTCGGGGTCTACGCGATCCTCGGGCTGGTGCTGCTGCTCACCCCGATCGTCTACACGATCGCGTTCTCGTTCAACGACTCGGTCAAGACCAATATCGTCTGGCGCGGCTTCACCCTCGAGAACTGGACGACGATCTGCGTCGTCGAGAACGGAGCCGTCTGCGAGGCGTTCGGCACGAGCATCCTCGTCGGGGTCGTGTCGACGATCGCGGCTACGGCGCTCGGCACCGCGATCGCGATCGGCCTCGTGCGGTACCGCGTGCGGTTCCGGTCCGCGGCGACCCTGCTGATCTTCCTGCCGATGGCGACGCCGGAGGTCGTGCTCGGCGCGGGTCTCGCGGCCCAGTTCCTCACCGCCGGGGTTCCCAAGGGCGTCGGCACGATCATCCTGGCGCACACGATGTTCTGCATCAGCTTCGTCGTGGTGACGGTGCGCGCGCGCGTCGCGAGTCTCGATCCGGCGATGGAGGAGGCGGGGCGCGACCTCTACGCGAGCCCCGGGCAGGTGTGGTGGCGCATCACGTTCCCGCTGTTGCTGCCCGGCATCATCGCCGCAGCCCTCCTGTCGTTCGCCCTGTCGTTCGACGACTTCATCATCACGAACTTCAACTCCGGCGCCGCGTCGACGTTCCCGAAGTACGTCTACACGGCGGCCGCCCGCGGCATCCCGGCGCAGGCGAACGTCATCGCGTCCGCGGTTTTCCTGCTCGCGATCGCGCTGGTCGTCGGGTCGCAGCTGTACGCGGCGTCGCGCCGCAAGCGGCTCGCCCGGCAGTCCTGAGATGTACGCCGATCGGGCGCGCCTGGCCGCTCTGCACGCCGCAGAGGTCGAGCGGTTCCGCGCGGAGCGCCCCGAGTCGCACCGGCTCTGGGAGGCCGCCCGCGAGGTGATGCCCGAGGGTGTCCCGATGCTCTGGATGGTGAAGTGGCCGGGCCCGTGGCCCGTGTTCGTCGACGAGGCGAAGGGGGCGCACTTCCGCTGCGCGGACGGCATCGACCACGTCGATCTGTGCCTCGGCGACACCGGTGCGATGGTCGGCCACGCCCCCGAGGCGTCGGTGCGCGCGATCGCCGAGCGCCTCGCTCGCGGGTCGACCTTCATGCTCCCCACCGAGGACGCGACCGCGGCATCCCATCTGCTCGCCGGTCGGTTCGGGCTCGAGCGCTGGCAGTTCACGCTCTCGGCGACCGACGCCAACCGCCATGTGCTGCGCTACGCCCGCATGGTGACGGGGCGCCCGAAGGTCGTCGTCATCGATCACAGCTACCACGGCACGGTCGA
>NZ_JBIIAW010000003.1:0-70135 GCF_044239695.1 Pseudolysinimonas sp.
CGGCGCGCCGGCTCCCCGCCCCCGCCGACCGCTCACGCGCCGCGCACTCCGGCGGCTGAGCCTGTCGAAGCCCCCGCCGCCGCCGCTGCCACCACGGTCGACGTGAACTCGGCGACCGTCGACGAGTTCCGCACCCTCACCGGCTTCACGAAGAAGCGCGCGGAGGCCGCCGTCGCCGCCCGTCTCGGCCGCACCCGCTTCGCGTCCGTGCAGGAGTTCGCGGATGACCTCGGGCTCCAGCCGCACGAGCTGGCGCGCATCCGCGACCGCCTCACCTGCTCGCGGCCGCGCCGGAAGTCGTTCGGGCGCCGGGTGGATCTCTAGCCGACCGGTCGCACCCAGCGGCGCCACTCCGGCTGCTTCGCGAAGCCCTCGGCGATCCACAGGCTCTGCCCGAGCTCGTTGTTGTCGAGAACCATCGCGTCGATGCGGCTCGCTCCGAGTGCGACGAGCCGACGCTCGGCGCGGGTGAGCAGCTCCCGACCGATGCCCTGGCGCCGCACCGACGGATGCACCGCGAGTCGATAGAGGTGCGCGCGCCAGCCGTCCCAGCCCGAGATGAGAGACCCGACGACGCGCCCGTCGACGACGGCGAGCTCGAGGGCCTCCGGGTCACGCGCGATCACGGCGGCGAGTTTCGCGGCGTCGTCGGCCGGTCGCGAGTCGTTCTCGGCCGCGACGTCCCACAGGTCGAGCACCTCGGCGATGTCCGTCTCGACGGCGGAGCGAAAGACGACATCCATCGGGTGGAGCCTAGGGGAATCGAACCCCTGACCTCCTGCTTGCAAAGCAGGCGCTCTACCAATTGAGCTAAGGCCCCGCGCGCCCCGCTGAAAGCGGAGGCGATTTCTCGCCTCCGCTGCGGCGCCAGCGCTCGGCGCCGTCCCGGCGCCCAGGTCACTCAGGCGCGGATGCGGAGGTGAAACGACGAAGTCCCCTCGCGGGGACTTCGAGTGGGGATACGAGGACTTGAACCTCGGACCTCTTCGTTATCAGCGAAGCGCTCTAACCGCCTGAGCTATATCCCCGAGCGGCTCGGATCCCGACGGGATCTGGGCCGAGAGTCAGAGTATCAGGCTCTAGGAGTTCTGGAATCCGACCAGCAGCCCGCCGGTGAAGCGCACGCTGAGGTTGTACAGGAATCCGCCGACCGCACCGAGCGCGGTGCCGACGATCGTGTTGAGCAGCGCGATGATCACCGTGAAGATCAGCACCTGGCCGATGCCGAAGCTGTTGGTGATGGCGAAGTTGTCGTCGCCGATCATGTCCCGCAGCGTCTCGTCGAGGGTGTCGAAGATTCCGGTGGAGGCGAGCACGACCCAGATCAGCACGCTCGCGACGATCAGCACGATGCCGAGGCAGAGCCAGACCAGGAACGACAGCTTCACGAGCGACCAGACGTCGAGGTACACCAGCTTCAGGCGTACCTGACGGCTCGTCGTCTGGCGCATCTCTTTGCGCTGAAGTTTCTCGGCGACGCTCATCGCTACTCCTGGTCCTCTCCGTCGACCGCGGGGGCGGGCTCGGTGCTTGCGTCCGGGGCCTCGGTGTCATCGACGGTCTCGATGTTGCGTTCGCTGTTTTTCGCGATCGCGATGATCTTGTCGTCGTCGTCGAAACGCGCGAAGACGACGCCCATCGTATCCCTCCCCTTGGCGGGAACCTCGGCAACGGCTGAACGTACGACCTTGCCGCCGGCGAGCACGACGAGCACCTCGTCGTCGTCCTCGACGATCAGCGCGCCGGCCAGGTCGCCGCGGGTCTCGGTGAGCTTCGCGACCTTGATGCCGAGGCCGCCGCGGTTCTGCACGCGGTACTCGGTGACGGCGGTGCGCTTGGCGTAGCCGCCCTCGGTGACGACGAACACATACCCCTCGTCGGCGACGACGGAGGCCGACAGCAGCGCGTCGCCGCCCCGGAAGTCCATCCCCTTCACGCCGGAGGTGGAGCGCCCCATCGGGCGCATCGCCGAGTCGGTCGCCGCGAACCGGATCGACTGTCCCTTGCGCGACACGAGCAGCACCTCGGTGCCATCCTCGACGAGCATCGCCGAGACCAGCTCGTCGCCGTCGCGGAGGTTGATCGCGATGATGCCGCCGGTGCGGTTGGTGTCGTACTCGGTGAGCGCCGTCTTCTTGACGAGCCCGCCGCGGGTGGCGAGCACGAGATAGGTCGCCACCGAGTAGTCGCGGATGTCGAGCACCTGTGCGATCTGCTCGTCGGGCTGGAGTGCCAGCAGGTTCGCGACGTGCTGACCCTTCGCGTCTCGGCCGGCCTCCTGGATCTCGTACGCCTTCGCGCGATAGACCCGGCCCTTGTCGGTGAAGAACAGCAGCCAGTGGTGGGTCGTGGTGACGAAGAAGTGCTCGACGACGTCATCCGCCCGCAATTGCGCGCCCTTCACGCCGCGGCCGCCGCGATGCTGGGAGCGGTAGTGGTCGCTGCGGGTGCGCTTGACGTATCCGCCGCGGGTGATGGTGATGACCATCTCCTCTTCGGGGATGAGGTCTTCGACGCTCATGTCGCCGTCGAAGCCCATCAGGATCTCGGTGCGACGGTCGTCGCCGAACTTCGCCACGATCTCGGTGAGCTCGCTCGTGATGATCTCGCGCTGCCGCACCTCGCTGGCGAGGATCGCGCGGTACTCGGCGATCTCCAGTTCGAGTTCGGCGAGACGGTCGAGGATCTTCTGGCGTTCGAGCGCCGCGAGCCGGCGCAGCTGCAGCGCCAGGATGGCATCGGCCTGGAGCTCGTCGACATCCAGGAGCTTGATGAGCCCCGTGCGGGCGGCGTCGACATCGGACGAGCGCCGGATGAGGGCGATCACCTCGTCGAGCGCGTCGAGGGCCTTCGCGTAGCCGCGCTGGATGTGGGCATCCGCTTCGGCCTTGTCGAGGCGGAACTGGGTGCGCCGCACGATGACTTCGATCTGGTGGGCGATCCAGTACGAGATGAACCCGTCGAGCGCGAGGGTGCGCGGCACGCCGTCGACGATCGCGAGCATGTTCGCGCCGAAGTTCTCCTGCAGCGAGGTGTGCTTGTAGAGGTTGTTCAGCACGACGCGGGCGACGGCGTCGCGCTTGAGCACGATGACGAGGCGCTGACCGGTGCGACCCGAGGACTCGTCGCGGATGTCGGCGATGCCGGCGAGCTTGCCCTCCTTGACCAGGTCGGCGATCTTCACCGCGAGGTTGTCGGGGTTGACCTGGTACGGCAGTTCGGTGACGACGAGGCAGGTGCGGCCCTGCAGCTCCTCGACCTCGACGACGGCGCGCATCGTGATCGAGCCGCGACCCGTGCGGTAGGCGTCCTGGATGCCACGGATGCCGAGGATCTGCGCGCCGGTCGGGAAGTCGGGGCCCTTGACCCGCTGGATGGCGGCCTCGAGCAGCTCTTCGCGCGTCGCGTCGGGGTGCTCGAGCGCCCAGAGGGCGGCCGAGGCGACCTCGCGCAGGTTGTGCGGCGGGATGTTCGTCGCCATGCCGACCGCGATGCCGACGCTGCCGTTGACGAGCAGGTTCGGGAACCGCGCCGGCAGCACCGTCGGCTCCTGCGTGCGACCGTCGTAGTTGTCCTGCATGTCGACGGTGTTCTCGTCGATGTCGCGCACGAGCTCCATCGCGAGCGGAGCCATCTTGGTCTCGGTGTACCGGTGGGCGGCGGCGCCGTCGTTGCCCGGGGATCCGAAGTTGCCCTGGCCGAGCGCGAGCGGGTAGCGCAGCGACCACGGCTGCACCAGTCGCACGAGGGCGTCGTAGACCGAGGAGTCGCCGTGCGGGTGGAACTGACCCATCACGTCGCCGATGACGCGGGTGCACTTGCTGAACGCGCGGTCGGGACGGTATCCGCCGTCGTACATCGTGTAGATCACGCGGCGGTGCACGGGCTTGAGCCCGTCGCGCACGTCGGGCAGCGCGCGCCCGACGATCACGCTCATCGCGTAGTCGAGGTAGGAGCGCTGCATCTCCAGCTGGAGGTCGACGGGCTCGATCTTGTCGTGCCGGTTCGGGTCGAGCCCGGTGGTGTCTGCCATCAGATATCGAGGAACCTAACGTCTTTGGCGTTCTGCTGGATGAAGTTGCGGCGCAGTTCGACGTCGTCGCCCATCAGCGTCGCGAAGACGCTGTCGGCGATCGCGGCGTCGTCGAGCGTGATCTGGCGCAGCGTGCGGGTCTCGGGGTTCATCGTCGTGTCCCACAGCTCCTGGTGGTTCATCTCACCCAGACCCTTGTAGCGCTGGATCGCCGACTCCTTCGGCAGGCGCTTGCCGTTCGCCTTGCCGTTCTCGACGAGGGCGTCGCGCTCGGTGTCGGAGTAGACGTAGTCGTGCTCGGCGTTCGTCCACTTGATCCGGTAGAGCGGCGGGGCGGCGAGGTAGACGTAGCCGAGCTCGATGAGCGGCCGCATGTAGCGGAACAGCAGGGTGAGCAGCAGGGTCGTGATGTGCTGACCGTCGACGTCGGCATCCGCCATCAGCACCACCTTGTGGTACCGCGCCTTCTCGCCGTCGAAGTCCTCGCCGATGCCGGTGCCGAAGGCGGTGATCATCGCCTGGATCTCGGCATTGCCGAGCGCGCGGTCGAGCCGCGCCTTCTCGACGTTGAGGATCTTGCCGCGCAGCGGCAGGATCGCCTGGGTGCGGGGGTCGCGGCCGGTCTTCGCGGAACCGCCGGCCGAGTCGCCCTCGACGAGGAAGATCTCGCTCTCGGTCGGGTCCTTGCTCGAGCAGTCCGACAGCTTGCCCGGCATCCCGCCGCCTTCGAGCAGGCCCTTGCGCCGGGTCTGCTCGCGCGCCTTGCGGGCGGCGAGGCGCGCGGTCGCGGCCTGGATCGACTTGCGGATGACGTCGCGCGCCTGGTTCGGGTTGCGCTCGAACCAGTCGGAGAGCTGGTCGCCGACGACACGCTGGACGAACGACTTCGCCTCGGTGTTGCCGAGCTTGGTCTTCGTCTGGCCCTCGAACTGCGGCTCGGAGAGCTTGATCGAGATCACGGCGGTGAGACCCTCGCGCACGTCGTCGCCGGTGAGGTTCTCGTCCTTCTCCTTGAGCAGGCCCTTCTCGCGCGCGTACTTGTTGACGAGCGTCGTCAACGCGGCGCGGAAGCCCTCCTCGTGGGTGCCGCCCTCGTGGGTGTTGATGACGTTCGCGTAGGTGTGGACGCTCTCGGAGTAGGCGGTCGTCCACTGCATGGCGATCTCGAGGGCCATGTGGCGCTCGGTGTCCTCGGTCTCGAAGGAGATCACCTCGTCGTGGATGACCTCCGCCTTCTTGGCGTTGTTGAGGTACTCCACGTAGTCGACCAGGCCGCGTTCGTAGAGGAAGGTGTCGGCGCGCTTGCTCTCCTCGCCCTCCTCGAG
Source organism: Pseudolysinimonas sp. (assembly GCF_044239695.1). Taxonomy (GTDB): domain Bacteria; phylum Actinomycetota; class Actinomycetes; order Actinomycetales; family Microbacteriaceae; genus Pseudolysinimonas_A. The sequence goes on from NZ_JBIIAW010000003.1 coordinate 5,359, forward strand.
CGGACGCTCGTCGACGAGCGAGATCGTCAGGCCCTTGTTGAGGAAGGCGGTCTGCTGGAACCGCGTGCGCAGCGTCTCGTAGTCGAACTCGACGGTCTCGAAGATGTCGGCGTTCGGCCAGAAGGTGATCGTCGTGCCGGTCTCGTCGGTCGCCTCCTCCTTCGCGAGCGGGGCGTCGGGCACACCGATGTGGTAGCTCTGCCGGTAGGCGTTGCCCTGCCGGCGCACCTCGACCTCGAGCTGCGACGAGAGCGCGTTGACGACGCTCGAGCCGACGCCGTGGAGGCCGCCGGAGACGGCGTACCCGCCGCCGCCGAACTTGCCGCCGGCGTGCAGCACGGTCAGCACGACCTCGACCGTGGAGCGCTTCTCGACCGGGTGGATGTCGACCGGGATGCCGCGGCCGTTGTCGACGACGCGCAGCGCGCCGTCGGCGAGGATCGTCACGGCGATCGTGTCGCAGTAGCCGGCGAGCGACTCGTCGACCGCGTTGTCGACGATCTCGTAGACGAGGTGGTGCAGGCCCCGGGGACCGGTCGACCCGATGTACATACCGGGGCGCTTGCGGACGGCTTCGAGGCCTTCGAGGACTTGGATGTCCGAGGCGCCGTAGTTCGAATCGGCTTCGCCCTGACGCGAGGTGTTGCTCATGGGGAGGTGGCTCCTGCCGCGGTCGTGCTCGACCGCCGGAAAAGCCGGCCGGCCAAGTAGTCGATTCTATCCCGCGAAGCGGGTCCAGACCGGGCGATTTCGCGATCTGAGGGGTTTTCCTTGCGCGGTCGACCAGATTTGCCTTGTCAACCGTAGGTATCGCGTGGACCCCGCCCTTGAACCGCCTTGGGGCCGTGTTTCCAGGAGGGGGCGTGGGGGGCGAGAAAGCGCGCGGTTTCGACCCCGGCCGCCGGGAACAGCTCGGCGATGCTGTTCAGGACGGTCGCCGACATGATCCGCAACTGCTGCGCCCAGGCCGTCGAGTCGCATTGCACGGTCAGCACCCCGTCCTCGATGCCGATCGGGGTGGCGTGCGCAGCGGTGTCGGCGCCGACGATGTCGGGCCACGACACGAGCAACTCGGCGCGGGCGAGCGGAGACTCCCACCCCCGCGCCGACGCCATCCCGCTGAGCACGTCGCCGAGGCCGCGCGGGTCACGGCCGAGCCCGTAGGGCTCGCTCGCGGCGGCGTCAGCCGCCCGGCGGCGGCGGCGGCCGTCGGTGCTGCGCAGCTCGGGGTCGCCGAACAGTCGGCGCAGTCGGCGGTACACCGCGATGTGCTCGGGAACCTTCTCTTCGGGCTCGCTCACGCGTCCTCCCCAGGCGGGGCGTCATCAGGGCGCCCGGCGTGCAGGATCTGCCCGGCTCGGATGTGGACGGTGTGCACGCGGAGCGCGTCCGGTACGTCGCCGAGCACCGCCGCCGTGATGAGCACCTGTTCGTAGCCCGCGATCCCGTCAGCGAGCCGTGCCCGTCGGGACTCGTCGAGCTCGGCGAACACGTCGTCGAGGATGATCACCGGATCCCCGAGCGGCGAGTCCGCGCGCAGGGTCGCGGCCGCCGCCAGCTTGAGGGCGAGCGCGAACGACCAGGACTCGCCATGACTGGCGTAGCCCTTCGCCGGCAGCCCGTTGAGGGTGAGCACGAGATCGTCGCGGTGCGGGCCGACGAGGGTGAGCCCGCGATCCAGCTCCTGCCGCCTCACCCGGGCGAGCGCGGCGGTGAAGGCCTCGCGCACGTCGGCCGGTTGCAGAACCGTGGGGATGCCGACATCCTCTGCGTCGTCGTCCGGGATGTCGCCCAGGATGCTGAGCCGCGCGGCGAGGTCGGCGCGCTGGTCGTCACCCGCGATCCGTCGGTAGGCGTCGGCCACGTGCGGGCGGATGCGGTCGATCAGCGCGGAGCGCTCGACGACGATCTGGGAGCCGAGGTCGCTGAGCCGTTCGTCCCAGACCTCGAGCGTCGAGAGCTGGGATTCCGCGACCCGGGCAGAACGCACCGACTTCAGCAGGGTCGTGCGCTGGCGCAGCACGCGCTCGTAGTCGCCGAGGACGCCGGCGAGCCGCGGGCTCAGCTGCACGAGGAGCTGATCGAGATAGCGGCGCCGCCCGCCCGGGTCGCCACGCACGAGCGCGAGATCCTCCGGCGCGAACAACACGCTCGTCGCGTAGCGCGGCAGCTCGCGCGGCTTCGTCGCGACGCGGTTGACCTGCGCGCGGTTCGCACCCGAGCGGTTGATCTGCACCTCGACGAGTACCGATCGGTCGGCGTGTTCGAGTCGCGCGCGCACGATCGCGGCATCCCGTCCCGCGCGGATGAGGGCCTGGTCGGTCGACACCCGGTGCGACCCGAGCGTGCTCAGGTAGCCGATCGCCTCGACCAGGTTCGTCTTGCCCTGTCCGTTGCGGCCGACGAACAGGTTCGGGCCGGCGACCAGGTCGACGTCGGCGATCTCGTAGTTGCGGAAGTCACTCAGCGAGAGATGGGTGACGATCACGGGACGATTCTGCCCGTGAGAACCGTCACGCCTTGCGGACGGCGTGCCCGCCGAACTGCTTTCGCAGCGCGGCGACCGCCTTCATCGACGGCGAGTCCTTCTGGCGCGAGACGAAGCGCGCGAAGATCGCCGCGCTGATCGTCGGCACCGGCACCGCGTGGTCCAGCGCGTCGTGCACCGTCCACCGACCCTCGCCCGAGTCCTCGACGTAGCCCTCGATGTCGGCGAGTTCGGGATCGGCTTCGAGCGCCTTCACGAGCAACTCGAGCAGCCAGCTGCGCACGACGGTTCCGCGTTGCCAGGCCTTGAAAACGCCCGGAACATCGTGGATCAGGTCGTCCCGGGCATCCATCAGTTCGAAACCCTCGGCCCACGCCTGCATGAGCGCGTACTCGATGCCGTTGTGCACCATCTTCGAGTAGTGACCTGCGCCGACGGAGCCGGCGTGCACGAATCCCTCGTCGCGCGGTCCCTCCGGACGCAGGGCGTCGAAGACCGGCAGCAGTTCTTCGATGTCGGCCGGGTCGCCGCCGGCCATGAGCCCGTAGCCGTTCTCGAGACCCCAGATGCCGCCGGAGACGCCGCAGTCGACGAAGCGGATCTTCTTCTCGGCGAGCTGCGCGGAATGCACGGCGTCGTCGGTGAATCGCGAGTTGCCGCCATCGATCACGAGATCGCCCGGCTCGAGCACGGCCGACACGTCCGCGATGACCTGGTCGGTGATCGCTCCCGACGGGACCATGATCCAGACGACTCGCGGCGCCGGCAGCGCCGCGGCGAGCGCGGCGAGATCCGCGACGTCGGTGACCTCCGGGTTCGGGTCGTATCCGGTGACCTCCACGCCTCCGCGCCGGAGGCGCTCGCGCATGTTGCCGCCCATCTTGCCCAAGCCGACGAGTCCGATGTGCATGGAAGTCAGCTTGTCACGCGCTCATCAGCGCAGCAGCAGATTCGGCTGGAGGAGGTACTTGTAGTTGTCGGCTCCGGGCTGGTCCTTGGAGGACTGGCTCGTGATGAGCACGGGGCCGGGCTTGTTCGGGTTGTCGGTCTTCGTGAACGAGATGCGCACGTACTCGGAGTGCACCGCCCCGAGACCGTCGAGGAGGAACGACGGCTTGAGCGACACGACGGTGTCCTCGCCGTGCAGGTGCCCTTCGATCGTCTCCGAGGCCTGGGCGTTCTCCGCGCCGGCGGCCTCCAGGGTCACCCCGTCGATCGTGAACGAGAAGCGCAGTGCCGCCTCACGCTCGAGCACGAGGGACACCCGGCGGGTGGCCTCGACCAGGTCCGCGGTGTTCACGACGGCGTAGTTCTCGACCGACTCCGGGAAGAGCCGCTTGACCGGAGGGAAGTTGCCCTTGATGAGCAGCGACGTGACGGTCTTCTTGTCGGCGCTGAACGCGATCAGTTCGCGATCGTCGCCGCGTGCGATCGTCACCGAGACGGTGCCGCTGTGGGCGAAGGTCTTGCCGATCTCCGAGAGCGTGCGCGCCGGGATGAGCGCGGTCGTGCCCTCCGCGGTCGTCGCGCCGGAATCCCAGTCGATCTCACGCACGGCGACCCGGTAGCGGTCGGTCGCGACGAGCGACAGGTTGTTGTCGCCGACCTCGAGTTGCACGCCGGTGATCACCGGGGTGACGTCATCACGGGACGCCGCAACGGTGACCTGCGCGACGGCCGCCGCGAAGTCCTCGGCCGGGAGTACGCCGGTGCGTTCCTCGACCTGCGGCAGGGTCGGGTATTCCTCGACCGGCATGCTCCCCAGGGTGAACTTCGCGGAGCCGCACTGCACCGCGATCTTGCCGTCGACGGTGGAGAACTGCACGGGGGCGTTCGGCAGGCGGCTGGCGATGTCGGCCAGCAGCCGCCCGGAGACCAGAGCGCTGCCCGACTCGTCGACGTCGGCGGAGATCTCCGTTCGCGACGAGACCTCGTAGTCGAAGGACGACAGCACGAGCACGCCGTCGTTCGCCTCGAGCAGCACACCGCTGAGGATGGGCTGCGTCGTGCGCTGGGGGAGCAACTTGACCGCGAACGACACAGCCTCGCTGAAGACGTCCCGGTTGACCTGGAACTTCACGGAAGGACTCCTTGTTCGCCGCAGCAGAGCCGGCTGATTCACGAAAGCGGGTGGAAACCCGGGTGGGCCAGGATTTCACATCGATCCTGGCACAGGAAGAGCCGAGCGGTTTCTGGCACCTCGGGCGGCGCCGAGAGGTTGTCGAACAGCCGAAATGAGAAGAGAGAGCTAATCCTCTTAACCGGTGTTGACATGTGGATAACCGGCGACGATCCCTGTCGCACGTAAGGAACTACAGCGGTGTGAGTTGCGGAGTAGCTGTGGAGGCCGAGCCCGGCATCGGTGGAGAACGCGCAACCCGTGCCGGGAGTTCCACAGTCGGACGGGCAGATGTCCACATTTCGTCCCCGCGCGGCGCGGGAGTTATCCACAGAGTTTCCACACCTTGTGGACTCCGCCAGATCGAAGACTGGTTCGTCTAGTCCCCCGTTCGGGGGCAGACCTCACAGCTTGTTGAAGCGTTGATTCTGTTTGATGCGGGTGGTGAGCTCGGTGACCTGGTTGTAGATCGACCGGCGCTCCTTCATCAGCTCGCTGATCTTCTTGTTCGCGTACATCACCGTCGTGTGATCGCGGTTGCCGAACAGTTGCCCGATCTTGGGCAGGGAGAGGTTCGTCAGCTCGCGGCAGAGATACATCGCGATCTGTCGCGCGGTGGCGACCGCCTGCGACCGACTCGACCCGTAGAGGTCGTCGACCGAGAGTTTGAAGTACTCGGCCGTGTGATTGATGATGTCGACCGGCGCGATGACGTTGTCCTCATCGAGGGTGATGAGGTCCTTGAGTACCGTCTGCACGAGCTGCAGATCGACCGGGGTGCGGTTCAGGCTCGCGAACGCGGTGACGCGGATGAGCGTGCCCTCCAGCTCGCGGATGTTGCTCGACACCTTCGTGGCGATGAACTCGAGGATCTCATCGGGCGCCTGCAGCTTCTCGCTCTGCGCCTTCTTCCGGAGGATCGCGATACGGGTCTCGAGGTCGGGTGCCTGCACATCGGTGATGAGACCCCACTCGAAGCGCGACCGCATCCGGTCTTCGAAGCCGGTGAGGAACTTGGGCGCGACGTCGCTCGTGATCACGACCTGCTTGCTGTGATCGTGCAGCGTGTTGAAGGTGTGGAAGAAGGCCTCCTGCGTCTCCACCGCGCGCTGGAGGAACTGGATGTCGTCGATGAGCAGGATGTCGATCTCGCGGTAGCGCGACTGGAACGCGGCCGACCGGTTGTTCTGGATCGAGTTGATGAAGTCGTTCGTGAACTCCTCGCTCGACACGTAGCGCACCCGGATGCCGGTGTAGAGGTTCTCGGCGTAGTGGCCGATCGCGTGGAGGAGGTGGGTCTTGCCGAGGCCGGAGTCGCCGTAGATGAAGAGCGGGTTGTACGCCTTGGCCGGCGCCTCCGCGACCGCGACCGCGGCGGCGTGGGCGAAGCGGTTGGATCCGCCGATGACGAAGTTGTCGAAGTTGTACTTCGGGTTGAGCCGGGAGTCGCTGCGCCGGCTGCTGATGTCGCCGATCGCGGTCGCCGGTTCCGGGGCCGTGATCCCCAGGTCTCCGCTCCCCAGATCGGCGACCGGGGTCAGGGTGGCGGCCTGCATCTCGGGATTGACCACGATGGCGAAGTTGACGACCTCTTCGGCGGCACCGGTGATCGCTTCGATGAGAGGAACGCGGATGCGCTGCTCGAGCATCCCGCGCGTCAACTCGTTCGGCACCTCGAGGTAGAGCACGCCATTGAGGACGCCCTTGGCTTCGACCAGGTTCACGAAGCCATGGAGCTGCGGGGTGATGCGCTCGTCCGCTCCGAGCAGGGAGAGCACGGAGGACCACAACTCGCGGGTCGGATCGGTCTCGGTCATGCCCTCATCCTGGAATGCTCACTCGGTTGTACACAGGGTTATCCACCGATCTGATTCCTGTGGACGACGGAGTTCACCTTAGTTCGCGGCGGGCGGCAGAGGTCAACCAGAAGTGAGAAGGTGGGGAGGAGCTTCCCTACCGGCACAGCGGTCGTTTGACCAGGGGGCGCGCTGACCGTATCTTTAATCAGTTCACCCGCGGTCGTCCGTGGGACCTACCTGATCTTCCCGGCCCGCCGAACGCATCGGCCGCCGGGCGTGGAGACCAATCATGACCAAGCGAACCTTCCAGCCGAACAACCGTCGTCGCGCCAAGGTGCACGGCTTCCGCCTCCGCATGCGCACGCGCGCCGGCCGCGCCATCCTCGGTGCCCGTCGTCGCAAGGGGCGCACCGAGCTCTCCGCTTAAGAGCCTCCGTGCTCGCCAGGGCGAACCGAGTGGTGCTCCCTGCGGACTTCCGAGCCACCGTTCGTCGAGGACGGCGCGCGACCACGGCCTCCGCGGTGTACTACCGACTCGCCACCGACCCCGCTGCGCCCGCGCGCTTCGGGGTCGTCGTGTCGAAGGCGGTCGGCAACGCCGTCGTCCGCAACCGGGTGCGCCGTCGGCTGAAGGCCCTCGGGCGCGGCCGTATCGATGCAGGTCACCGCGGTGAGGACGTCGTGATCCGGGTGCTCCCCGGAAGCGCGCAAGGGTCCTGGGATAGTCTCTCCGCCGACATGGATGCCGTGATCCCCGCCCCTCAGGCTGGAAACTCCCCCACCGCATGATGCGCGCCCTCACCTTCCTCTGGCTGCTGCCGCGCAACGTCTGCGTACTGATCCTGCGCGGCTACCGCGCCGTGATCTCGCCGCTCTACGGCGACGTCTGCCGCTACTACCCGAGCTGCTCCGCCTACGCGCTCGGCTCGATCCAGCAGCATGGCGTGATCAAGGGCGTGGCCCTCGGTTCCTGGCGACTGCTGCGCTGCCACCCCTGGGCGAGAGGCGGCGTGGATGATGTCCGCGTCGCGTCCGTCCCCCGTTACCGCATCACGAACTTCGGCTTCGTCATCCCGGCGAGCTTGGGAAAGGCCTGACACCACCGTGGACATCTTCGGTTTCTTCAATTCGCTGCTGTGGCCCATCAAGTGGGTCATCGAGGCGATCCTCGTGGGTTTCCACACGCTGCTCGACGCGCTCGGCATGGACCCGGCGGCCGGTCTCACCTGGGTGCTCTCGATCGTCGGCCTGGTGCTCGTCGTGCGTGCGGCCCTCATCCCGATCTTCGTTCGCCAGATCAAGAGCCAGCGCAAGATGCTCGAGGTCGCCCCGCAGCTCAAAAAGATCCAGGACAAGTACAAGGGCAAGCGCGACCAGTTCTCGCGCGAGGCCATGCAGCGCGAGACGATGGACCTCTACAAGAAGGCGGGCACCAACCCGTTCGCGTCGTGCCTTCCCCTGCTGATCCAGATGCCGATCTTCTTCAGCCTGTTCTCGGTGCTCAACGAGTCCAAGCCGCAGGCCGACGGCAGCTACAAGGCCGGCGTCGGCCTGCTCAACCAGGAGCTCTCGGAGCAGTTCGGCAGCTCGTCGCTTTTCGACATCGCGCCGCTGCGCCACAGCATCCAGTCCGCGCTCGCGGCCAACCCGGTCGAGACCGTCGTGATCGTGATCGCGGTCGTCATGGTCGTACTGATGACCGCGTCGCAGTTCATCACGCAGCTGCAGATCATGTCGAAGAACCAGTCGCCGGAGATGAAGGCGAGCCCGATGTACCGCCAGCAGCGGATCCTGCTGTACATCCTCCCGCTGGTGTTCGCCTTCTCCGGTTTCGCGTTCCCGATCGGCGTCATGTTCTACTGGCTGACCTCGAACGTCTGGACGATGGTGCAGCAGTTCCTCGTCATCCGGAACATGCCGACCCCCGGCAGCGAAGCCGCCCTCGCCCGTGAGGCTCGCCTCGCGAAGAAGCGCCGCAAGAGCATGACCGAAGACGCGGCCATCCTCGAGGAGATCGTCGAGGAGCCCAAGAAGATCCAGCGGCAGCAGCCGGTGGGCAAGAACCGATCGAAGAAGCAGGGCGGACGCCGATGAGCGACACCACCGAGACCCCCACCGTCGACGAGGCCGAGGCCGTCGTGGAGAGCGAGGGCGCGACCGAGGACGCCGCGCAGGGCGAGCTGTCCGAGCAGGACGTCATCGACGAGGGTGACGCCGCCGCCGATTACATCGAGGAACTCCTCGACATCGCGGACATCGACGGCGACATCGACATCGACGCCCGCGGTGGCCGCGCCTACCTCTCCGTCTCGGCGACCGGTGACTCCAACCTCCGGCTGCTGTCCAAGCCCGACACCGTCGCGGCGCTGCAGGAGCTCACACGTCTCGCGGTGCAGAACAAGACCAGCCGCTTCTCCCGGCTCATCCTCGACATCGGCGGCTCGCGGGATGCCCGCGCCACCGAGCTCGCAACGCTCGTCGATCACGCGATCACGCGCCTCGAGGGCGGGGCGGCCACGGCGTCGCTGCCCCCGATGTCGAGCTACGAGCGGAAGGTCGTGCACGACATCGTGGCGGAACGCGGCTACACCTCGGAGTCCGAGGGCGAGGGCCGCGATCGCCACACGGTGATCACCGCCCGCGCTGGAGCATAGAGCGAGGCCATTTCCGGCCTCGCCCCAGCGCCCCAGCGCCGACGTGCGTCTGGGGCGTCGGGCAAGGTTTCACGTGAAACATTGGTGGACATGACGTGATCGTGGAAGACGAGCCTCCGTACGCGGCCGAGCTGTTCGGCGACCGCATCGACGTCGCACGCGCCTTCACCGCGGACCTCGCACGCTTCGGCGAGGAGCTCGGCCTGATCGGTCCACTCGAGGCCGAGAGGCTGTGGTCGCGACACGTAGTCAACTGCGTGTTGATGGCTCACCTGCTGCGCCCGGGACGTGTCGGCGACGTGGGCAGTGGGGCGGGTTTGCCCGGCCTCGTGCTGGCGATCGCTCGTCCCGACGTGGACATGGTGCTCATCGAGCCGATGGAGCGCCGCACCGACTGGCTCAGCGCCGAGTCCGAACGACTCGGTCTGACCAACGTCACGGTCGCGCGGGGGAGGGCGGAAGAGATCCGACCCGAGCCGCTGCTCGACCAGGTCACCGCCCGTGCGGTGTCGGCGCTGAGCAAGCTCGTCCCGCTGTGCGCGCCCCTCCTCAAGCCCGGTGGGGAGATGTTGTTCATGAAGGGCGCGCGGGTCCAGGATGAGGTCGTCGCGGCGGAGAAGGCTCTTCGCAAGGCTCGCATCCGCGACGCCGAGGTGCTCGTTCTGGGCGAGGGGATCGTGCCCGAGGTCACCCGGGTCTTTCGGGCTAGTCTGGGTCACTGATCTGAGCCGGCCCTCCGCCGCCGATGTTTCACGTGAAACACACTCCGCATCACCTTGAAAGGCCTCTGTGAGCACGTTCGACCCTTCCACCCCCCTGGCCCAGGAGGTCGCCGATCTGACGCGCCGCCGCCTCGCTCTGGCCGACGCCACACTTCCCGTCCCGGCGGAAACCCGGATCTTCACCGTCGCCAACCAGAAGGGCGGCGTCGGTAAGACCACCACGACCGTCAATCTCGCCGCCGCCCTCGCCCAGGGCGGAGCGCGGGTTCTCGTCATCGACCTCGACCCGCAGGGCAACGCCTCGACGGCCCTCGGGGTGGAGCATCGCGCGGAGGTCGAGAGCGTCTACGACGTCATCGTGGGCGACGCCCCGATCCGGGACGCGGTGCAGCAGAGCCCGGAGTTCCCCGGTCTGTGGTGCCTTCCCGCGACCATCCACCTCGCCGGCGCCGAGATCGAGCTGGTCTCGCTCGTCGCCCGTGAGCAGCGTCTGCGCACCGCGCTCGAGATCTACCTCGGTGAGGTCGAGGACATGTACCACTACGTCTTCATCGACTGTCCGCCGTCTCTGGGCCTGCTGACGATCAACGCCTTCGTCGCGGCCAAGGAGGTGCTCATCCCGATCCAGTGCGAGTACTACGCCCTCGAAGGCCTGAGCCAGCTGCTCGACAACATCAAGCTGATCCAGCGTCACCTGAACCCGAAGCTGGCGCTGTCCACGATCCTGCTGACGATGTACGACTCGCGAACCAACCTCGCCAACCAGGTCGTCGACGAGGTGCGCGAGCACTTTCCCGCCGAGACGCTGACGACCGTCATCCCGCGCTCGGTGCGCATCTCGGAGGCGCCGAGCTACGGGCAGAGCGTCATAACCTACGACGGCAACTCGCCGGGATCGCTCTCCTACCGTGAGGCGGCGTCCGAGATCGCGCACCGGAGCGTCGTCTGATGGCGGCTGCTCCCAAGCGCACCGGCCTCGGCCGGGGGATCGGCGCCCTCATCCCGACCGCCCCCGTCGACGACACGGGCGGCAACGAGCGTCCCGTCGACGTCTTCTTCGGCTCCGAGAGCGACCTCGTCGCCGTGCCCGGCGCCCGGCTCGCCGAGCTGGACCTCGGCGACATCGTCCCGAACGCCCAGCAGCCGCGCACCGAGTTCGAGCCGGAGGCGCTGCGCGAGCTCATCGTCTCGATCCGCGAGTTCGGTGTGCTGCAGCCGATCGTGGTGCGCCCGCGTGCGGGAGCCGCGCCCGGGGAGCCGCAGTACGAGCTCATCATGGGCGAGCGCCGATTCCGCGCGTCGAAGGCCGCCGGACGCTCCACCATCCCCGCCGTCGTCAAGGACACGGCCGACGAGGCGATGCTGCGCGACGCGCTGCTGGAGAACATCCACCGCGCGCAGCTGAACCCGCTGGAAGAAGCGTCGGCCTACAAGCAGTTGCTCGAGGACTTCGGGATCACCCAGGAGCAGCTCGCCGATCGCATCGGACGCTCACGCCCGCAGATCACCAACACCATCCGGCTGCTCAGGCTGCCGGAGAGCATCCAGACGAAGGTCGCGGCCGGCGTACTGACCGCGGGCCACGCCCGTGCCATCCTCTCGGTCGGCGACGAGCCGGGGATGCGGAAGCTCGCCGACAAGATCATCAACGAGGAGCTGTCGGTGCGAGCCGCGGAGGCCGCGGCCGGGCTGCTCGCGCCGCCCAAGCCGAAGACCGCCAAGCCCACCGCCGGCAAGCGTCAGGACCACCTCGGCGAACTGGGGGAGCGCCTCGGCGACAAGCTCGACACCCGGGTGAAGATCGCGCTCGGGGCCTCGAAGGGCACGATCACGATCGACTTCGCGTCGGTCGCCGACCTCCGGCGCATCTTCGAGGTGCTCGGGGTCGACTCCGCGGTGGATTGAGACCACTTCCGCCCAGGTGACCGACGCCCGGGACGGGCGTCGGCGCACGACCGCGCGGAGGCGCGAAAGCGCCTCCGCCTACAGCGTGTTGTGCGCAGCTTCGGCCAGGCGGGTGTAGACCCAGCCGAGGTCGTGGCCGGCGGCCTCGAGTGCCTGCGGGAGCAACGAGGTCTCGGTGAGGCCCGGCAGCACGTTGGCCTCGAGGAACCACGGCGTCCCCGCCCCGTCGACGATCAGGTCGACGCGGGAGAGGTGGCGCATCCCGAGCGCGACATGCGCCGTGACGGCCGTCTCCGCGGCGCGGGCGGTCACCTCGGGCGAGAGGCGGGCGGGGGTGTAGAACCGCGTCTCGCCGGCGTTGTAGCGCGCCTCGAAGGAGTACACGCCCGACAGCGGTTCGATCTCGACCGCGGGCAGGGCGACCGGGCCGTCACCGGTGTCGATGACGCCGACCGCGATCTCGGTGCCGGTGATCTGCTGCTCGACGAGGGCGACGTCCCAGTAGGTGTAGGCCTCGACCATCGCGCGCGGCATGGCGGGGCGCTCGGTGACGATCGTGACGCCTTGCGCCGAGCCGCCCTGGGCGGGCTTCACGACGAGCGGCACGGGGAGCTCGTCGTCGATCGCGGCGAAGATGGCGTCGGCACCGAGCTCGCGGAAGGCGTCGCGCCCGAGCGTGATCGATCGGGGAGTAGCGACGCCGGCGCGGGCGACGATGATCTTGGCGGTGGGCTTGTCCCAGGCGAGCCGGGCGGCGGAGGAGTCCGAGCCGACGAAGGGAACGCCGAGGAACTCCAGGAGACCGCGCAGGGCGCCGTCTTCGCCGCTGGCGCCGTGCAGGGCGGGCCAGACGGCATCCGGTCGGTTGTCGCGGAGGTAGGCCAGCAGGGTGGCATCCGGATCGCGCAGCTCGACCTCGAGGCCGTGTTCGAGCAGGCTGTCGGCGACCTGCCGGCCGCTGCGCAGCGAGATGTCGCGCTCGTGGGAGATGCCGCCGGCGAGGACGACGACGCGCTTCAGGGCACTCACGGCGCCCTCAGCCGGCGTACGGGGGCAGGACGCCCTCGGGCTCGGCGGGCAGGGTGGAGACCGGACCGGTCTGCTGGAACTCGTTGAGCAGCGCCAGCTCGCCGTTGATGACGATCGCCAGCCGGCGGATGCCTTCGCGGATGAAGTCGGGCGTCGGGTAGCAGAACGAGAGCCGCATCGCGTTGCGGCCGGCCCCGTCGGCGTAGAACGCGGTGCCGGGAGTGTAGGCGACGAGCTCCTTCACGGCACGGGGGAGCATCGCCTTCGAGTCGAGGTGCTCGGGGAGTCGCAGCCAGACGTAGAAGCCACCCGTAGGCACCGTCCACGACAGGGTCGGCAGTTGTTCGGCGAGCGCTCCGAGCATCGCATCGCGGCGTTCCCGGTAGACGCCGCGGAAGGTGTCGATCTGACCCTTCCAGTCGGCCGAGCCGAGGTACTCCGAGATCACGGTCTGCGAGAACGACGACGGCGACAGCACGGCGGCTTCGTTCGCCAGGATGAGCTTCTCTCGAATGGCGTGCGGGGCGACCGCCCAGCCGACTCGGAAGCCGGGCGCCAGGGTTTTCGAGAACGTGCCGAGGTAGATGACCCCGTCCTCTTCGATCGAACGCATCGCGTGCGGGGGAGCCTGATCGAAGTACAGCAGTCCGTAGGGGTTGTCCTCGAGCACGAGGATGTCGTTCTGGCGGGCGATCTCGAGGATCTCCATCCGCCGCGCCCAGGGGAGCGTGACCCCCATCGGGTTGTGGAACGACGGGATCGTGTAGAGGAACTTGATCGTCTTACCCGAGGCCTTCACGCGCGCGATCGTCTGCCGCAGCGCCTCCGGCTCGAGGCCGTCGTCATCCATCGGCGAGTGCACGACCTCGGCCTGGAACGACTTGAACACCGTGATGGCGGTCACATAGGACGGGCCCTCGGCGAGCACGACGTCGCCCGGGTCGAGGAAGAGTTTCGCGACGAGTTCCAGCGCGTGCTGCGAGCCCGTCGTCACGACGAGGTCGTCGACGCCCGCATGGATGCCTTCGAGCGCCATGACCTCGAGGATCTGCTCGCGCAGCTGCGGCATCCCCTGCCCTGAGCCGTACTGCAGCGCGGTCGCCCCGCGCTCGCGCACCGTGCGCTCGACCGCACCGGTGAGCAGCTCCTGGGGGAGGGCCGAGACGAACGGCATGCCGCCGGCCAACGAGACCACCTCGGGGCGGCTGGCGACGGCGAACAGGGCACGGACCTCGGAGGCCGACAGGCCGGCCGTACGGGCGGCGTACAGCCCGCGCCACGGATCCATGTTGTTGCCCTGCATCTGCATGGACGACAACGTTACCGGGCGATCCCCGGCGGGACCCGTCCCCCGGACGGGGAACGGGCCAGAACTGACTGACTGGCCCGCGACTACTTCTTGATGGCGACGCCGCGTGAATCCCTGGGAACCTTCGCCGAATAGATAGCGAACCCCGTGATCGAGAGTACGAGGGCAGCTACAGGGACCGGGCTTGCCAGCCACCACCATCCACCCCACGTCAAGACGAGCCACGCGGTCGAGACCGTAATGACGGCCAGAAGGACTGAAAGCACGATGCCGGGTACGTGCCGCCGAGCAGTCGAACGAAGCGCAAGGTCGTCGACCTGCTCTTCGATGCGAAGCATGAGCGAGCTCCGCGCTTTCCCCGGCGGCAGAGCGTTGTGTATTTCAACCATCTTGGAGATCGGGTTCAGCGGATCGCGATATAGACGAGGCGCCCCGATAATGGCGCTGCCAATGGCGGCAGCCGCCGCGATGATGCCAACGATGAGGGTGACCGGGCTCTCCACACCCGCAATCTAGCGAGTGGGTGTGACAACTTCGCCGACTCGCGCCCCCCGGAGAACGCCAGATGCCCCCTCCCGGGCGGAAGGGGGCATCCGAAAAAGCCTGGTCAGAGGCCTGTTACGCGAGGAACTCCGCGAGGTCGGCCTCGAGCGCCGGCTTCGGCTTGGCGCCGATGACGCGCTTGACGACCTCGCCGTTCTTGAAGACGTACATCGCCGGGATCGAGGTGATGCCGTACTTCTCGGCGGTGGCCGGGTTGTCGTCGACGTTGAGCTTGACGATGTCGAGCTTGTCGGCGTTCTCCTCGGCGATCTTGTCGAGGATGGGCGACACGGCGCGACACGGGCCGCACCACTCCGCCCAGAAGTCGACCATGATCGGCTTGTCGGACTTGAGGACGTCGGCCTCGAACGAGGCGTCGGTCACATCCCTGGCGCTGGACATCTGTTTCCTTCTTCCTTCTTCAGGTCTGCTGATGCCAACCGCGGGGCGCGGTCGGTCATTCCGGGTCAGGCGGAGATGATCGCGGGGTCCGGCACCGGCGCAGCGGGCTCGCGCGGGTCGCCGCCGGCCGCCACGAGGAGGTCGTTCGGCAGGTCGGCGAGGTAGTGCTCCGCGTCGAGCGCCGCGACCGTGCCCGAACCCGCCGCGGTGATCGCCTGCTTGTAGGTCGGGTCGACGACGTCGCCGGCCGCGAAGACGCCGGGGATGTTGGTGCGCGACGATCGGCCCTCGACGGCGATCGTGCCGGCCTCGGTGAGGTCGAGCTGGCCGTGGATGAGGTGGGTGCGCGGGTCGGAGCCGATCGCGACGAACATGCCCTGCACGTCGAGCGTGGTCTCGGTGCCGGTCTCGGTGTCGACGATGCCGATGCCGGTGACCTTCTCGTCGCCGTAGACGTGCGCGACCTCCTGGTTCCAGAGCACCTGGATCTTGGGATCGGCGAACGCGCGCTCCTGCATCGCGACCGAGGCGCGGAAGGCATCCCGGCGGTGCACGAGGTAGACGGTGTCGGCGAACCGAGTGAGGAAGGTCGCCTCCTCGAGGGCGGAGTCACCGCCGCCGATGACCGCGACCTTCTTCTGCTTGAAGAACGCCCCGTCGCAGGTGGCGCACCACGAGACGCCGTAGCCGGAGAGCCGGGTCTCGTCGGCGAGCCCGAGCTTGCGGTACTCCGAGCCCGTCGCGTAGATGACGGCGAGGGCCTCGACCACGGTGCCGTCGCCGAGGTGGATCTTCTTGACGTCGCCGGCGAGTTCGACCTTCGTCACGTCGTCGTAGACGATCTCGGCGCCGAACCGCTCGGCCTGCGCCTGCATCTTCATCATCAGGTCGGGACCCATGATGCCGTCGGGGAAGCCCGGGAAGTTCTCGACCTCGGTGGTCTTCATCAGCTCGCCGCCGAACTCCACGCTCGAGGCGATCACGAGGGGCTTGAGGTTCGCGCGCGCGGCGTAGATCGCGGCGGTGTACCCCGCCGGTCCTGAGCCGATGATCACGATCTGACGCATGGCGAAGCCTGCTTTCCGGAGCTCGCGCTCACATCCACCTGGTGCAACACATCCTAGGTATCCGTTATTTCTGAACCGGTTGCCGTTCAGTTTCGTCTGATGAAAGACACGGTGCCGCGCAGCTCCGGCGCGCGCGTCACGGCGAGCACGAGAAGGAAGACGAGGATGCCGACCACGCCGACCGCCGCCGTCGTGACGATCCCCTCCAGACGTCCCGCGGTCGCGAACCCGCCCGGGGCGAACCCGCCGAGCAGGGCCAGCACGCCGACCGCCGCTGCGGCCGCGGGGATCGTCGCGAGGGCGAAGATCCCGAAGCGCCGCACGATGCGACGCCCTCCGCCGCCGAGCCGCCGACGGAGGATGACGGCGCCGGCGAGGGCCTGCACGATGACGGAGAGGGAGGTGACCAGGCCGATGCCCGCCGCGATCCATGCCGACGGCGCGGCGAGGAGGGCGAGCGTGCCGGCGATGAAGAGTGCGGCCTGCACGACCTGGAGCAGGAACGGGGTGCGGGTGTCGCCGAGGGCGTAGAACGCGCGCTGCACGACGTAGAGGCTGCTGAACGGCACCAGACCGACGAGGAAGCCGAGGAGCACGATCGCGATCACCCGCGCCTCCTCGTCGCCGTCGGCGAAGAACCGCGCGAACGGCACCGCTGCCGCCGCGAGCGCGGCACCGGCTCCGGCCACCAGCATCCCGATCGCCCGCAGCGACGCGGAGAGGTCCGCGCGCAGGGCCGGGATGTCGGCATCCCGCACGGCTGCGGCCATCCGGGTGAAGTAGGGCGTCGCGATCGAGATCGCGATGATCGAGTGCGACAGCATGAAGATCAGCCAGGTGACCCGGAGCACGGCGAGCGAGGCATCGTCGGGGTTGGCGGTCGAGGCGACGTTGGTCTGCACCAGGTTGGTGAGCTGCACGACGAGCACCATGCCGACGACCCAGCCGGCCGCCCGCGCGGGGGCTCCCAGCCCGGCCCCTCGCCAGCGGAAGTCGGGTCGGAACCGCAGGCCGGTCCGACGCCAGAAGAACAGCAGCAGGATCGCCTGGAGCGCCACGCCGAGCGTCGCGCCGCCCCCGAGCACCGCGATGCGGTCCGGACTCCACTCCGCTGCCGCGTCGTGCGCCGGCACGACGCCGTACAGCGCGGCGAACAGCGCGAGGGTTCCGATCATCACGACGTTGTTGAGGGCCGGAGCCCACGCCGCCGGTCCGTAGATGCCGCGGGCATTGAGCACCTCGCCGACGAGGGCGTAGACGGCGTAGAAGAAGATCTGAGGGAGGCACCAGTAGGCCAGCGACACCGCCAGCTCGAGGCCGCCTCCGGCCAGGGCTCCTTCTCGGCTGGCCAGGGCGTAGAGCCGCACGATCAGCGGCGCCGCGAAGGTGGCGGCGATCGTCGTGACCAGGAAGGCGGCGACGCCGAGGGTCACCAGCCGGTTGACGAACGCCTGCCCGCCGTCGGCCTGCGTGGCCGCCTTGACGATGTGCGGCACGAGCACCGCCTGCAGCAGGCCCCCGGCGACGATGGCGTAGATGTAGGTCGGCAGTTGATTGGCGAGGGCGAAGGCGTTCGGTCCCGGCTGGGTGACGCCGATCACGGCGGCGAGCACCGCCGCGTTGGCGAAGCCGAGGAGGCGCGACAGGATCGTGCCGGACGCGAGAGCGGCACTCGCGCGTCCGACGGTCGCGCTCACTCGGTCTCCTGCGATCCGCCCGGCTCGGTGGCCGCCCGCTCGGCGACGGCCCGGCGGCGGCGCACGACGACGTTGCGGACGATCCCGACGGCGAAGACGATCGCCAGGACGGCGAAGACGATGAGTCCGACCGTCTCCCACTGCGCCTGCAAGTCGGCGTCGAAGCGCCGGGACTGCCCGATCGGGGTGCCGGTCGAGGGGCTCGAGAGGCTCACGTCGACCACCACGCGGCCGTTGGTGATCGCCTGCGCATCGAGGCGGACCGTCTTCGACGATCCCGGTTCGATCGTCACCTCGGCCGGGCTGTCGATCTGCAGCAGCGGACGCAACGGGCGGGCATCCAGTCGCACGGTGACGGCGAAGTCGAGCGCATTCGCGATGCGGATCGGGATCGAGGTGCTGGTGCTCGCGACGAACAGGCTGCCCGTGTCGACGATCTCCACCGACCCCAGGATTTCGGCGGACCGCTCGAGGAACACGTCGGCCTGCGCCTGCCATTCCGGATCGGCGACCTCCTGCACGCTCAGGAGCGCCAGCAGCTGCAGGCGCCGAGGAGCGGTGAGGAGCAGAGGATCGCTCAGGATGCTGGCGAACAGGTCCTCCGCCTGCAGCACGGCGGTGAGGCCCGGGGTAGCCAGCACGTGTGCGCCTGCGGCGCCGTCGACCACGGACGCCGGGTCGGCGGGGCCCGACAGCACGTCGGAGAGCCCGACCATCCGCGTCGTCTCGCGGGCCTCGATCGCACCGAACGCCTCGTCGAGTCCGTAGAACTTGAACGTCGACAGCCGGTCGAGGGTGAGCACGACGGAGCGACCCGGATGAGCGGCCCCGAGTCCGTCGAGCGCCGCGCCCAGGCGGGTGAGCGCCTGCTCCCGCGTCGCGTCGTCGATCGAGGTGCTCGCCTCGCGCAGCAGCTCGGAGGCGGCGGAGTCGGCGACGAGCCCCCGAATCTCGCCGAGATCGGCGAGGGCGCCGCCCGTCTCGGAGAGGTTGCCGGAGTTCAGCAGAACCGCCTCGTAGCCGGCGGCATCGTAGGCGGCGAGGTCGGCCGCCGCGGCGGAACCGGAGGCCGGCCAGGCGATCGCGGGGAGCGCGGCGGGCCAGGCGAGCAGCTCCTCGGTGCTCGGGAGCGGTGGCGGGTCCCCGGCACCCGCGTCGGCGGTCTCGGTCGGGGTCGGCGTCGGGGTCGGCGTCGGGGTCGCGGTCAGCTCCGGTCCGAAGTTCGCCGGGTCGATGGCGAACCCGAAGTCGAGGGCGGTCGCGAGGTCGAGCGACCCGTTCCGGGCCAGCGCCGTCAGGTCGGCGTCGGCGTAGCCGAGCAGGAAGACCTCGTTCGGCGCCGCGGCGAGCCGGTCGAGCCAGGCGAGTGCGGTGGGCGGAGCCGTCGAGCCCAGCACCCGGATCGAGGCGAGGATCATCGGATCGAGCGCGATCGTCGCCGAGGTCGCCAGCAGCTCGTCGAGTTCCCGGGTGAGGGTTCCCGACGGGGAGGTGGCGGTCTCGAGCGTCTCGGCGCCGAGCATCCCGTCGTCTCCGGCGCGGAGCGTGATCGGAACCACCACGCTGATCTCGATCGGGGCGGACACGGCCCGCGGTGCGGCGAGGGCCGGGCCGGAGATGATCGCGGGGGCCAGAACGACGGCGAACGCGAGGGCCGCGGCTGCCGCGCGGTGACGCGCGGGCAGGGCGCGTCCCTGCTCTCGCGCGGCCGACATGACCCCGAGCTTAAGCGTCTGCGGGCCGCCGAGTCGCGTCATCCTCTGCCGCGCCGGGGACAATGGGGGGATGGACAGTGTCGCGGAGGCGATGGAGCGCTTGCGCGAACTGAGCGCCCGGCCCGCGGTGGCGGAGCTCGCACGGCTCTTCGCCGACGCGGGGCACGAGCTCGCGCTCGTCGGCGGGACGGTGCGGGACGCCTTCCTCGGCCGCGGCCTCGGCGGCGACGACATCGACCTCGACTTCACGACCGACGCCACCCCCGAGCAGACCGAGGCGGTGCTGAGGCCGCTGGGCAAGACGCTGTGGGACACCGGTCGCCGATTCGGCACGATCGGCGTGCGCCTGGGCGGCTACCTCTGCGAGATCACGACCTACCGCAGCGACGCGTACGACGGCACGACGCGCAAGCCCGAGGTGCAGTTCGGTGACAGCCTCGAAGCCGATCTCACCCGCCGGGACTTCACCGTGAACGCGATGGCGCTCCGCGTGCCGGCGATGGTGCTCGTCGACCCGACGGGCGGCTTCGACGATCTGCTCGCGGGACGGCTGCGCACCCCCGGTGCTCCGGAGATCTCGTTCGGCGACGACCCGCTGCGGATGCTGCGCGGCGCGCGGTTCCGGGCGCAACTCGGGTTCGACCTCGCGCCCGAGGCCGCCGACGCGGCCCGGCGCATGGCGCCGTCGCTGGAGATCGTCGCGGCCGAACGCGTGCAGCAGGAGCTGGCGAAGCTGCTCCTGGCGCGCGAGCCCTCGGCGGGCATCCGCGTTCTTGTCGACATCGGACTCGCCGATCAGGTGCTGCCGGAGGTGCCGGCTCTGCGGCTCGAGATCGACGAGCACGCGCGCCACAAGGATGTCTACGAGCACAGCCTGACCGCCCTCGACCGCGCTCTCGAGCTCGAGCGCGAACGGGGACACGAGCCCGATCTCGTGCTGCGGCTCGCGGTGCTGCTGCACGACATCGGAAAGCCCGCGACCCGCGTGATCGAGCCGGACGGCGGGGTGACCTTCCATCACCACGACGTCCTCGGCGCGCGGCTGGCGACGAAGCGGTTGAAGGCCCTCCGCTTCGACAAGGCGACGATCGAGGCGGTCGCCGACCTCATCCGCCTGCACCTGCGCTTCTTCGGCTACGCCGAGGGCGCCTGGACCGATGCGGCGGTCCGTCGCTACGTGCGCGACGCCGGCGACCAGTTGGAACGGCTGCACATCCTGTCGCGGGCCGACGTGACGACCCGCAACAAGCGCAAGGCCGACCGCCTGGCCCACGCCTACGACGACCTCGAGTCCCGGATCGCGGCGCTCGCCGAGGAGGAGGAGCTCGCGGCCTTGCGACCCGACCTCGACGGCGAGCAGATCATGAGCATCCTCGGTCTCTCGCCCGGCCGCGAGGTCGGCGAGGCCTACCGGTTCCTGATGGAGGCGCGCCTGGATGAAGGTCCGCTCGGAGCCGACGAGGCCGAGCGCCGACTCCGGAGCTGGTGGTCGGCCCGCGGCTGACCTATGATCGACAGGTTGTCCGCCTTCCGGTTCCTCGAATCCGGGCGGGCACACGTCACAACCCTCCTGCCGTAGAACGACTACGGCCGCTGAGACCAGAGGAGGTGGGTTAATGACGCACCAGTATGAGCTGATGGTGATCCTCGATCCCGAGATCGATGAGCGCACCGTCGCACCCAGCCTGGACAAGTTCCTCAACGTGATCCGCAACGACGGCGGCACGATCGAGAACGTGGACATCTGGGGCCGTCGCCGCCTGGCCTACGAGATCAAGAAGAAGGCCGAGGGCATCTACGCCGTCGTCACCTTCACCGCGACCTCGGACGCCACCGTCGAACTCGACCGCCAGCTGAAGCTGTCCGAGGCCGTGCTGCGCACCAAGGTGCTGCGCGCCGAGGAGGCCGTGGCCCGCGTGGCCGCGCACGCCGTCGAAGAGGCCGCCAAGGCCGAGCGCAAGGCTGCCGCGATCGCCAAGAAGCCCGCCGCCCCGAAGGCCGAGGAGGCGCCCGCCGCCCCTGTCGCCGACGCGGCCCCGGCGGATGCCGCCGCGACGGCGTCTGACAAGGACTGAGCCATGGCCGGCGAGACGATCATCACCGTGGTGGGCAACCTCACCGCCGACCCCGAACTGCGCTACACGCAGGGCGGGCTGGCCGTCGCCAACTTCACCATCGCGTCGACCCCGCGCACGTTCGACCGTCAGGCGAACGACTGGAAGGACGGCGACGCCCTCTTCCTGCGGGCCTCGTGCTGGCGTGAGTTCGCCGAGCACGTCGCCGGTTCGCTGACCAAGGGCAGCCGCGTCATCGCGACCGGCCGCCTGAAGCAGCGCAACTACGACGACCGCGACGGCAACAAGCGCACCGCGATCGAGCTGGAGGTCGACGAGATCGGCCCCTCGCTGCGCTACGCGACCGCGCAGGTCACCCGTGCCTCGGGTGGCAGCAGTGGCGGCGGGAACAGCGGCGGAGGCCGCGGCCAGGTGTCCGGCGGTGCCGAGGAGCCGTGGGCCGCGAGCGCGCCCGCGTCCGGCGGCGGCGACGACGTCTGGAACACCCCCGGCAACTACAACGACGAGACCCCGTTCTGAGCCCCGGCTCCTGAGAACGTAGAAACCGAAAAGGAAGACAGCAATGGCTGGCAAGAGCAGCAGCAGCAGCGGCGACCGCCGCAAGCGCGCGCCGAAGGGTGGCAAGAACGCCGCTCCCGCGAAGAGCATCCGCGTCGGCGTCATCGACTACAAGGACGTCGCGACGCTTCGCAAGTTCATCTCCGAGCGTGGAAAGATCCGCGCCCGGCGCATCACCGGCGTGTCGGTGCAGGAGCAGCGGCTCATCGCGCGCGCGGTCAAGAACGCGCGTGAGATGGCCCTCCTCCCCTACGCGGGATCGGGGCGATAGGCCATGTCGAAGCTCATCCTCACCTCCGAGGTCTCCGGCCTCGGCTCCGCCGGTGACGTCGTCGACGTCAAGAACGGCTACGCCCGCAACTACCTCATCCCGCAGGGCTTCGCGATCGCCTGGTCCAAGGGCGCCGAGAAGCAGGTCGACTCGATCAAGGCGTCCCGCGCCGCGAAGGAGCTCGCCACCCTCGAAGAGGCTCAGGCACTGAAGGCCAAGCTCGAGGGCGCCACCGTGAAGCTCGTCGTCAAGTCGGGTCGCGAAGGTCGCCTGTTCGGCTCGGTCAAGACGTCGGATGTCGCGGACGCGGTCAAGGCCGCCGGCCTCGGCGACGTCGACAAGCGCTCGATCGAGCTCTCCGCTCCGATCAAGAGCCTCGGCCGCCACGACGCCACCGTGCGTCTGCGCACCGACGTGCTCGCCGCGCTGACGCTCGACGTGGTCGCCGCGAAGTAGCCCCTCACCCGGAAGGCGCACCCCGCAGGGGGTGCGCCTTCCGTCGTTAACGGCGCGTGAACATGTCCCCCGGACGAGGGACATCAGCGCCGTACCCCGTCGAAATCCTCACGTTTCCGTCCACAGGTGACCTGTCAAGGCGCGAAGTCTCAAGTAGCAGTCCAAGCCTGTTTCCACACACAGGGTGTGGAAACGAAAACCCCAGGTCATCGCCGCTTTACCGGCGCAGATCCCGGAGTTTCACACAGCTGATTCCACAACTTCTTCACACACGTCACGGCGTTTCCCGGCGATTCCCCACAGCGTCATCCACAGGGCGGGTTGTCCCCCCGGGTGCAGTCTCCCTACTGTGGGCAAGCGCTCGCGGCGCGGGGTCAGCACTTCTCGAGCCGACGGACTTCGGGGTGTCTGTCGGCGATGTCGGCGTGCCCGCCTATCGTGACCAGCTGGAGGTCCTTTCTCATGTCGATCGCCCATCTCGGACTCGCCGAACCGGCAGGCGGCGAGCGCGCGGGCTGGCAGGGCGAACGCACGCCGCCGCACGACCTCCTCGCCGAGCAGAGCGCCCTCGGCGGCATGATGCTCAGCAACGACGCCGTCGCGGACGTCACCGAGGTCGTGCGCGGGCTCGACTTCTACATGCCCAAGCACGAGGTCGTGTTCGACGCGATCCTCAACCTCTACTCGCACGGCGAGCCGACCGACGTGATCGCCGTCACCGACGAGCTGACGAAGACCGGTCTGCTGCCACGGGCCGGCGGCGCCGAATACCTCCACACCCTCACCGGCCTCGTGCCGACGGCGGCGAACGCCGGCTACTACGCGTCGATCGTCGCCGAGAAGGCCGTGCTCCGCCGTCTCGTCGAGGCCGGCACGCGCATCGTCCAGATGGGCTACGCGAGCGAGGGCGAGGTCACCGATCTCGTCAACAACGCGCAGGCCGAGATCTACGGTGTCACCGGGGGCCTCGACAGCGAGGACTACATCCCGCTCGTCGACGCCATCCACGACGCGGTCGAGGAGATCGAACTCGCCCGCGGCCGCGACGGCCAGCTCGCCGGCGTCCCGACCGGCTTCAGCGAGCTCGACTCCCTCACCAACGGCCTGCACGGCGGCCAGTTGATCATCGTCGGCGCCCGCCCCGCGATGGGCAAGTCGACGCTCGCCCTCGACTTCGCGCGCACCGCCGCCGTGCACCACAAGCTGCCGACGATCTTCTTCTCGCTCGAGATGGGCCGCAGCGAGATCGCGACCCGGCTGCTCTCGGCCGAGTCCGGCATCCCGATGCACGTCCTCCGCAAGGGCAACATGGACGAGCGCGACTGGACGCGGCTGGCGAGCGTGCGCGGCGACATCGGCGACGCCCCGCTCTACATCGACGACAGCCCGAACATGACGCTCGTCGAGATCCGCGCGAAGTGCCGCAAGCTCAGCCAGCGCGTCGGGCTGAAGATGGTCGTCGTCGACTACCTCCAACTGATGACCTCCGGCAAGAAGGTCGAGTCGCGGCAGCAGGAGGTCAGCGAATTCTCGCGGGCGCTCAAGCTGCTCGCCAAGGAACTCCAGGTGCCGATCGTCGCCCTCGCCCAGCTCAACCGTGGTCCCGAGCAGCGCGCCGACAAGAAGCCCGCGCTCTCCGACCTGCGCGAGTCGGGCTCGCTCGAGCAGGACGCCGACATCGTGATCCTGCTGCACCGCGAAGCGGCCTACGACCGCGACCACCCGCGCGCGGGCGAAGCGGACCTCATCGTGGCGAAGCACCGCAACGGCGCGACCGACGACATCGCCGTCGCGTTCCAGGGGATGTACTCCCGGTTCGCCGACATGCCCCGCACGTAGCGATGCGGCGACCGTTCCGCCAAATCGATGTCTTCGGCGAGGAGCCGGGCACGGGCAACCCCGTGGCGGTCGTCCTGGAAGCCGCGGGTCTGTCCGACGACGACATGCGGCGGTTCTCGAGGTGGACGAACCTCTCCGAGTGCACCTTCGTCCTGCCGCCGACGACCCCGGAGGCCGACTACCGCGTGCGCATCTTCTCGCTCGACGTCGAACTGCCGTTCGCCGGGCATCCGACGCTCGGCACCGCGCGCGCCTGGGTGGATGCCGGGGGCACGCCCGCCACGCCGGGCACCGTGGTGCAGGAGTGCGGCGCGGGCCTCATCCCGGTGCGCGTTGCCGGTGACGTGCTCGCGTTCGAGGCGCCCCCGCTGCTGCGCTCCGGCGCGGTCGAGCCGGGCCTGCTCGCCCGCGCGATCGCCGTGCTCGGTGTGGATCCCGCCGCGGTCGTCGCCGCGGAATGGCTCGACAACGGGCCCGGCTGGCTCGGGCTCCTGCTCGACGGCGCCGACACGGTGCTCGCCCTGCGTCCTGACGCGGCGCGCGCGGCCGGCGACGAGCACCGCGGGCGCTGGGATCTCGGCGTCATCGGGGCGCACCCCGACGGGTCCGCCGAGGCCTTCGAGGTGCGCGCGTTCTTCTCGGACGGCGTCGGCACCCTCGTCGAGGATCCGGTGACCGGCAGTCTCAACGCGGCTGCGGCGCAGTGGATGCTGGCCTCCGGCCGGGCGACGGCGCCCTACGTCGTCCGTCAGGGGACGGCGCTCGGACGCCGTGGACGGGTCACGATCAGCACGGACGCCGACGGTTCCGCGGTGTGGGTCGGCGGCCGCACCGACGTCGTCCTGTCGGGCACCGCCGACCTCGGCGGAGCACCGGACGTAGACTGATCCGCGTGGTAGCCGCCTGGATCGCACAACTCGCACGCGGAGTCCTGGCACTCACGCTGGGGATCACGATCACCCTCACCCTCGACCACTCTCCCGCCTTCGGACTGGTGACCTTCGGGGTGTTCGCGCTGCTCTCCGGCGCCGTGCTCGTCGTCGCGTCGCTGCGCACCGCCTACGCGGGCCGGATGCGTGCGGGGTTCCTCGCCCAGGGGATCGCCACCGGGGCCGCGGGCATCCTGGCCGTCGCCGTGCCGAACGGGGGCGTCGCGTTTCTCGCGATCCTCGTCGGTGCGTGGGCGGTGGTGACGGGACTGCTCGAAGGTGCGAGCGGCATCCTGGGCCGGGCGTTCGCACCGCTGTCGCGCGACTGGATCATCACCGGGGCGCTCACCGTCGCCCTCGGCGTGGTGGCGTTCGTGCTCCCACCCGACTTCACCCAGGCCTTCTCCGGGGAACGCGGCGTCTCGGGAACGCTGACCTCGTCGGTGATCCTCATCGGCGTCGTCGGGGCGTGGGCGATTCTGGTCGGCGTGCTGCAGGTGATCTCGGCGATCACGATCCGCACCGATCGCGCGGTGCGCTCGAGTGCGACCGACCGGGTCGTGGCCTCGTGACCGAGCCCGGTCGCCGACGGCCGACGTTCCGGGAGCGCGCGCGCCCCGCGGAAGTGCTGGGTCTCGCGGCGGCGCTCGCCGGCTTCGTATTCGTCGGCGTGCTGTTCTCGTCGCGCAACCTGCTGCTCGCGATCGAGTTCTTCGGGGCCGCGTTCATCGTCTCGGTGGTCGTCTGCGCGACCCTGCTGTTGGCGATCTCGAAGCCCGAGACCCCGGCCGACGACGACCGACCGTCAGGCCACTAGGCCGGGTCGAGCGCTCCCACCAGCTCGTCGGCCAGCCCGGTGTAGGTGCCCGGGGTGAGCGCGAGCAGCCGCGCCTTGGCGTCGGCGCCGATATCGAGGCCGTCGACGAAGGTGCGCAGGTCGTCGCCGGTGATGCGCTTGCCGCGGGTCAGCTCCTTGAGCATCGCGTAAGGGTCGGCGATCGAGGAGCGGCCGGCGGTCACCTCGGCGCGGATGACGGTCTGGATCGCTTCGCCGAGCACCTCCCAGTTGCCGTCGAGGTCGGCGGCGAGGGCATCCCCCGCGACCGCGACCTCATCCAGACCGCGGCGGATGTTGTCGAGCGCGAGCAGCGAGTGCCCGAGGGCGACCCCGATGTTGCGCTGCGTCGTGGAGTCGGTCAGGTCGCGCTGCAGCCGGCTGGTCACGAGCGTCGACGCCAGCGAGTCCAGCAGCGCGGCCGACAGTTCGAGGTTGGCTTCGGCGTTCTCGAACAGGATCGGGTTGACCTTATGCGGCATCGTCGAGGATCCCGTCGCGCCGGCCTGCGGGATCTGGGTGAGGTAGCCGATCGAGATGTAGGTCCACACGTCGGTGCAGAGGTTGTGCAGGATGCGGCCCGCGTGCGCGATCGCCGTGTACAGCTCGGCCTGCCAGTCGTGCGACTCGATCTGCGTCGTGAGCGGGTTCCAGTCCAGGCCGAGCGACGTCACGAACTCGCGCGAGAGGGCGGGCCAGTCGGCATCCGGGTCGGCGGCGACGTGCGCCGAGAACGTTCCGGTCGCCCCGCTGAACTTGCCGAGGTACTCGACGCCCTCGATGCGGGTGATCTGCCGCTCGAGCCGGTGCACGAAGACGGCGATCTCCTTGCCGAAGGTCGTCGGGGTCGCCGGCTGACCGTGGGTGCGGGCCAGGAGCGGGGTGGCGCGCTCGGCGATCGCGAGTGCGCGCAAGGCGCCCACGACATCCCGGAGCTTCGGCAGCCACACCCCGGTGATCGCGGCGCGGACCGTGAGCGCGTAGGAGAGGTTGTTGACGTCCTCGCTCGTGCAGGCGAAGTGCACGAGCTCGGCGACGGAGGTCAGGCCGAGTTCGGCGAGCTTCTCGCGCACGAGGTACTCGACGGCCTTCACGTCGTGCCGAGTGGTGGCTTCCAGCTCGGCGAGCCGGGCGATCTCGGCCTCGCCGAACTCGGCGGCGAACGCCCGCAGCGCCCGCTCCTGCTCGGCGTCCAGCGCGGCGGAGCCGAACATCCCGCGCTCGGTGAGGAAGAGCAACCACTCGACCTCGACGCGGACCCGGGCCCGGTTGAGCCCCGCCTCGGAGAGGTGCTCGCCGAGGTCACCGACGGTGGCGCGATACCGCCCGTCGAGGGGGCTCAGCGGTTGCGGGGGCAGCGGGCTCATGAGACTCCCTGTCGGAGGACCGGTTCTAGCTGGCGGAACAGCGCGATGCTCGCGCGTTCGATGGTGGAGAGCACGGAGTCGAAGAGCGCGGGATCCGAGTAGTAGGGATCGGGCACTTCCGCCCCGCCGCTCGACTCGTCGAACGACAGCAGCATCTGCACCTTGGCGCCGGCGGACTCGTCGCCCGCCCATTCTCGCAGAGTGCGTTCCTGCCCACGGTCGAAGACGACGACGAGGTCGAGCGACGCGAACCAGGCGGCGTCGAATTGGCGGGCGCGGTGGCGTGCGGCGTCGTACCCGCGGCTCGCGAGGGCCGCGATGGTGCGGGCGTCGGCACGCTCGCCGACGTGCCAGTCGCCGGTCGCCGCCGAGCTCACCTCGAGCCGCGACTCGTATCCGCCCGCGGCGATGAGCCGCCGGAAGACCGCCTCGGCCATCGGCGACCGGCAGATGTTGCCCGTGCAGACGAAGCAGATGCGGAAGACCGGCCCCGGATCCGCGGGGACTCGCGCCATGGGCCCATCATCCCGCTTTCGCCCCGTCCTCCACAGCCCCTCCGTGGCCCCGGGGATGCGGAGGCCGGCCACCGCGACGGCCCGACGGCCCGGCCGCTGGCGACGATCGGGTCATGAGCAACTTCGGTGATCCCGCGGTGCGCGTGGCGCTCGAGCGACAGCTGGCCCTCCTCGTGCCGGTCGTCGAGCATCTGTCCGCGGCCGCCGCCGGCCCACCACAGCTCGTCGCCGACGACTGGCGCGGACCCGCGGCCGAGCAAGCCACCCGGTTCCTCGAGGACCTCCGGGCCGGCCTGAGCGAAGCCGCCGCCGCGGTCGACGACGAGGTGCGTCGCATCCGGGTGCACGTCGCGGGGATGCCGTGATCCCGCCGCTGGACTCCCGTCGCGGGCCCGACCTCGGCGGCCAGCTGCGGGTCACGGCGCCGGGCAGCGTCGTGGTCTCGACCGACGCCCTGCTCGCCTCGGCCGACCGGCTGCGCAGCCTCGAGCGCGGACTGCACGAGGACTGCCGCCGGGTGGTCGCCGCCGACGCCATCCACCCCGGCTGGCCGGTGTCCGCGCTCATCTCTCCACTGGACGCGCTCCGCGCCCGCTGCGAGCAGGCCCGCGACGCCTTCGATCGCGTGGCCGCCGACTACACGGCTCACGAGGCGGCGCTCGCGGGGGCGCAACGCGACCTCGCGGCGCTGATCGCCGCGACCATCGGCTCGTTCGCGGTGACCTTGCTCGCCCGCCTCGTGCTGCTCAACCCCGGCCTGCTCGTCGCGGTCGGCCTGTACGGCTGGTCGTCGATCCCCGACACCGGCGACGGTCGGCTCGACACCGTCAAGCAGTTCTTCCTCGACCACCCCGAGCTGATCACCAGCCCCGAGTTCACCCGCTTCGTGTCGCTGCTCTCGACGAGCATCGACGACGCGGTGCTCGGCGCGGTCGGGGTGCCGCCGATCCTCGCCCCGCTTCCCGGCGTCGAGCTCGGCCCGGACGGCGGGGTCGCGGCCGGGGCCCTCACGCTCATCGGAGTGGGTGGGCTCTTCGGCATGTTCCGCGAGACGCCGGTGACGGTCGAGCGGGAGTCCACGAAGCCGGTCACGGCGCCGCCGTCCGGCGCGCGAGGGCACCTCGACCGCATCCCCGAAGCCAGCCAGGTGCGCATCGAGAAGTACGAAGCCGACGGGATGCCCGATCGCTACGTCGTGTACGTCGCGCCGACCGAGACCTTCTCCCCGTTCGCCGAGTCCGAACCGCGCGACCTGACGAGCAACATCCACGGCGTCGCGGGACTGGAGGCGGGGGCGTTCCGCGCCGTCGAGCAGGCGATGCGCGAGGCCGGCATCCGTCCCGACGACGAGGTCGTGGTGAGCGGCTTCTCGCAGGGCGGACTCGTCGCGACGATGGTGGCCGGCTCGGGCCACTGGAACGTCGTCGGAGCTGCGACCTTCGGGGCGCCCGCCGGCAACATCCCGCTTCCGCCCGACCTCGTCGGCATGGCCGTGCGCAACACCGACGACTTCATCCCCGCCCTCGCCGGACCGCAGCTCGACCATTCGCTGCTGCAGGTCGAGCGCGAGGCGTTCCGTGACGGCGTCGAGATCCCCGACGAGCAACCCGCACCGGCGCACCAGCGCTCGGCCTACACCCGCACCGCCGACGCGATCGACGCCGCCGAGTCGGCGGTGGTGCGCGAACAACTGCGCCTGCTCGACGACTTCACGTCGGGGTACCTCGACCAGCCCGGTGGCCGGGCGACCGAGACGGTCTACCGGTCGGTGCGCACGGGCTGACCGGGGATGCCTACCGCCGGTTGCGCGACTGCGTCTTGACGAACGGCCGCAGGAGGATGCCGATCAGCCAGCTGATGACGCCGAGCACGATCGCGCCGAGCACGCCCCACCAGAATCCGCCCGGCACCTGGAGGCCGAAGCCCAGCAGGCCGCTGATCCAGGCCACGAGCAGGAACAGCAGGCCGTTCACGATCAGCGAGATGAGACCGAGCGTCAGCACGTAGATCGGGAATGCGACCACCCGGATGATGCCGCCGATGATCCCGTTGACGAGACCGAAGATGAGCGCGACCAGGAGGTAGGTGACGACCAGCTCGACGCTCACGCCGGGCTCCGGGTCGTTGTAGGGCTGCACGTAGACGTTCGGGCTCAGGATGAGCGTCGTCAGCCAGAGGGCGAGCGCGTTGATCAGAAGACGGAGGATGAGGCGACCCATGCGCCCATCATGGCGCGCGCGGGCCCCCCAGGCCAGGAGCAGGCGTGCGGCCGTGTCGGCGTGCGTGCGGCCCGACTCTAGGCTGGACCGCATGCCTGTGAACCTCCGCCCGGAGATCGCCGCCCTCCCGCCCTACCGGCAGGGCCGCGCGGCGGACGCGTCGGCGTTCAAGCTCTCCAGCAACGAGAACCCCGGCCCGACGCATCCGGCGATCCTCGCGGCGATCGGCGAATCCAACCTCAACCGCTACCCGGATGCCGCGGCGACGGTGCTGCGCGCGCGTCTCGCCGAGCGCACGGGCGTCTCGATCGACGAAGTGCACGCCGCCTCCGGATCCGTGTCGATCCTCGCCCAGTTGTTCCAGGCCGCCGCCGGGCCGGGCGACGAGATCGTCTACGCCTGGCGGTCGTTCGAGGCGTATCCGCTGCTGGCGATCGTCGCCGGAGCCACGAGCGTGCAGGTGCCGAACCTCCCGGGCGGCCACCACGACCTCGACGCGATGGCGGCGGCGATCACCGACCGCACCCGCGTCGTCATCGTCTGCTCCCCGAACAACCCCACCTCGACGATCGTCACGACGGCGCAGTTCACCGCGTTCATGGCGAAGGTGCCGCCGACGGTGCTCGTCATCCTCGACGAGGCCTACCTCGAATTCGTCACCGACCCGCACGCGGTCAGCGGACTCGTCGAGCTGCAGAACCACCCGAACCTCGTCGTGCTCCGCACCTTCTCGAAGGCGTTCGGCCTCGCCGGTCTCCGCGTCGGCTGGGCGGTGGGGGCGTCCTACATCCTCGATGCCGCGCGCAGCGCGATGATCCCTCTCTCCCTCACGGAGCCCGCCCAACGGGCCGCGCTCGCCGCGCTCGACGTCGAAGCCGACCTGCTGTCCGGAGTCGACGAGCTGGTCGAGCGTCGCACCCGCGTGTTCGAGGGGCTCACCGCGGCCGGCTGGACCGTCCCCGAGCCGCACGGCAACTTCGTCTGGTTCCCGGCCGGGGCCGAGACCTCGGCGGTCGCGGCGGTGCTCGAAGACGACGGGATCATCGGCCGCGTCTTCGCCGGGGAGGGCGTGCGGATCTCCATCGGCGAGGAGGACTCTGTCGAGAGACTCCTGCATTCCGCCGCCCGCGTTGTGGCAACCCTCCCGCTGGCGGTCGAAAACGCCCGGTTAGGGTAGGCATCATGTCCTACACCGAGGCGACGATCCAGTTGCTCTCGCCGGAGGGGTCCCTCGTCGAATCCGACGCCGCCGCCCCGTACCTGGAGAAGATCACCGCGCTGAGCGACGCGCAGCTGCGGGACTTCCATCGGCAGATGGTCGTCACCCGCCGCTTCGACATCGAAGCCGGCAACCTCCAGCGCCAGGGCCAGCTCGCGCTGTGGATCCCGAGCCTCGGCCAGGAAGCCGCCCAGGTCGGGTCGGGCTACGCCGCGCGCGAGCAGGACCACATCTTCCCCGCGTACCGCGAGCACGCGGTCGGTCGTCTGCGCGGCCTCGACCCGATGCGCATCATCGAGTTGCTCCGCGGGCTCAGTCACGGCGGCTGGAACCCGGCCGACACCGGCAACTTCCATCTCTACACGCTCGTCATCGGGTCCCAGGCGCTGCACGCGACCGGGTACGCGATGGGGCTCACCCTCGACGGGGCGACCGCGACCGGCGATCCCGAGACCGACGCCGCGGTCGTGGCCTACTTCGGCGACGGCGCGACCAGCCAGGGGGACGTCAGCGAGGCGCTCGTCTTCGCCGCGAGCTACCAGGCGCCGATCCTGTTCTTCCTGCAGAACAACCATTGGGCGATCTCGGTGCCGGTCGAGCGCCAGTCGCGCACCCCGCTGTACCTGCGCGGCACCGGGTTCGGCATCCCGTCGGTGCAGATCGACGGCAACGACGTGCTGGCCTCCTACGCCGTGAGTTCGACGTTCCTCGACGCGGCCCGCGCCGGCGGCGGCCCGCGCTTCATCGAGGCGCTGACCTACCGGATGGGCGCGCACACCACGAGCGACGACCCGACGAAGTACCGCGAGAAGGAGGACGAGCGGTTCTGGGCCGAGCGCGACCCGATCGCCCGCTTCGAGACGTTCCTCCGCGCGAAGGGTGAGGCGGATGCCTTCTTCGCCGAGGTCTCCTCCGAAGCGGAGGATCTCGCGGCCGACGTCCGGGCGCGCACCCTCGCGCTGGGGCTGCCGCCGGCGGACAAGATGTTCGCCGTCTATTCGGAGCCGCATCCGCTCATGGACGAGCAGCGTGAATGGCTCGCCGCCTACGAGGCGTCCCTCGAAGTGCCGGCTCACGACGGGGAGGCGCCCGCGTGAGCGAGACCATGACGATGACGAAGGCCCTCAACGAGGGTCTGCGCGCGGCGCTCGCCGCGAACGACCGGGTGCTGCTCATGGGCGAGGACATCGGCACGCTCGGCGGGGTGTTCCGGGTGACCGAGGGGCTCAAGGCCGAGTTCGGCGAGAACCGGGTGCTCGACACCCCGCTCGCCGAGTCGGGCATCATCGGCACCGCGATCGGCCTCGCGATGCGCGGCTTCCGCCCGGTCTGCGAGATCCAGTTCGACGGGTTCATCTACCCGGGCTTCGACCAGATCACCTCGCAGCTGGCGAAGCTGACCGCCCGCAACGAGGGCAACCAGTCGTTCCCGGTCGTCATCCGGGTGCCCTACGGCGGCCACATCGGCGCGGTCGAGCACCACCAGGAGAGCCCCGAGGCGTACTTCGCGCACACCGCCGGGCTGCGCGTCGTGAGCCCCGCGACCCCGCACGACGCGTACTGGATGATCCAGCAGGCGATCTCCAGCGACGACCCGGTGCTGTTCTTCGAGCCCAAGAGCCGGTACTGGCCCAAGGGCGAGGTCGACCGCGGCGCCTCCGAGACCCCGTTGCACGCGACCCGCGTCGTGCGTCCCGGCAGCGACGCGACGCTCGTCGGCCACGGGGCCATGGTGGCGACGCTGTTGCAGGCCGCGGAGATCGCGGCCGAGGAGGGCACGAACCTCGAAGTGCTCGATCTGCGCTCGCTGTCGCCGATCGACTACGCGCCGATCCTCTCCTCCGTGCAGAAGACCGGTCGGCTCGTCGTCGCCCAGGAGGCCCCGGGCCACGTGAGCGTCGGCTCGGAGATCGCCGCGACGATCGCCGAGCGCGCGTTCTACTCGTTGCAGGCGCCGGTGCTGCGGGTGAGCGGATTCGACACCCCGTTCCCCCCCGCGAAGCTGGAGAGCGCCTACCTGCCCGACGCCGACCGGGTGCTCGAGGCCGTCGACCGGGCGCTGGCGTACTAGGAGGCATGCCGCATGGCACAGGAATTCCCGCTCCCCGACGTCGGTGAGGGTCTCACCGAGGCCGAGATCGTCTCGTGGAAGGTCAAGCCGGGCGACACTGTCGCGGTCAACCAGGTGCTCGTCGAGATCGAGACCGCGAAGTCGCTCGTCGAGCTGCCGTCGCCGTTCGCCGGCACCGTGACCGAGCTGCTCTTCGAGGAGGGGGCGACGGTCGAGGTCGGAGCCCCCATCATCCGGGTCGACTCGGCCGGCGGCACGATCGAGCTGCAGGCCCCGCGCGACGCGGACGTGGTCGGCGAGGTCGCCGACCCGGCGGGCGAGAGCTCCGGGGCGGTGCTCGTCGGCTACGGCTCGTCGGGCCACGGGGCGACGCGTCGCCGCCGCCGCCCGGGTGCGGTCGCGACGACCGCCGAAGGCACGACTGCCGACGGCGCGAAGGCGTCCGCTCGTCGGCCGGTCGCGACGGGGTCGCCGATGCCGATCATCGCGAAGCCGCCGATCCGCAAGCTCGCGAAGGACCTCGACGTCGATCTCGCCACGGTGACCGGCACCGGGCTCGGCGGGGAGATCACCCGCGACGACGTCGTGCGCGGCGCGCAGCAGGCCAGCGTCTTCCGCAACATCGAGACCCCGGCCTGGCCGCAGGAGCGCGAGGAGCGCATCCCGGTGAAGGGCGTGCGCAAGGCGATCGCGACCGCGATGGTGCAGAGCGCGTTCACCGCGCCCCACGTCAGCGTCTTCACCGACGTCAACGCCACCCGCACGATGGAGTTCACCCGACGGCTGAAGGATTCGGCGCAGTTCGCCGGCATCCGCGTCTCGCCCCTGCTGGTCATGGCGAAGGCGGTCATCTGGGCGGTGCAGCGCAACCCCACGGTGAACTCGACGTGGACCGACACGGAGATCATCGTCCACCACTACGTGAACCTCGGGATCGCGGCCGCGACCCCGCGCGGGCTCATCGTGCCGAACATCAAGGATGCGCAGAACCTCAGCCTGCGCGAGCTGGCGATGGCGCTCGAACAGCTCACGGTGACGGCGCGCGACGGCAAGACGACACCGGCCGACATGTCGAACGGCACGATCACGATCACCAACCTCGGTTCGTTCGGGATGGACACCGGCACGCCGATCCTCAATCCGGGCGAAGTCGGCATCGTCGCGCTCGGTGCGATCAAGCAGAAGCCCTGGGTCATCGACGGCGAAGTGCGTCCCGCCTTCGTCACGACGGTCTCGGCGGCGTTCGACCACCGCATCGTCGACGGGGATGTCGCCAGCCGCTTCACGGCCGACCTCGCGTCGGTCATCGAGGAGCCGGCGCTTCTGCTCGACTAACCCCCCAAGCAGCGGCTTATTGAGAACCGTTTTGACAACAGTTCTCATTACGGACTAGCGTGGCGACGTTCCCATCCACTCCGTCCGTGAGGCCCCCATGTCCCGCCATTCCCTTCCCGCCCTGACCGCGGCGACCGTCCTCGCCGCCGCCGGACTCGCCGGCTGCGCGGCCTCGCCCGCCTCCGACGACTCGGCGCTCACGGTCGTCGCGTCCACCAACGTCTACGGCGACATCGCGGCGCGGATCGCCGGCAGCGGGATCGAGGTGCGCAGCATCATCACGAGCGCCGCGCAGGACCCGCACAGCTACGAGGCGTCCGCACAGGACCAGCTCGCCGTCTCGGACGCCGACCTCGTCATCCAGAACGGCGGAGGCTACGACGCGTTCATGGAGACGCTCCTCGACGCGTCGGGCAACGACTCGGTGCTCGTCCTCGACGCGGTCGAGATCTCGGGACTCGCCCCGGAGGGCGACGACGAGCACGCCGAGGAGGAGCACGCCGACGAGGACGAGCACGCCGACGAAGAGCACGCCGAGGAAGACGGACACGACGGCCACGACCACATCGAGGGCTTCAACGAGCACGTGTGGTACTCCTTCGAGGCGATGGATGCCCTCGCCGAGGAGATCGCGGAGCACCTCGGCGAACTCGACGCCGCGAACGCCGCCACGTACACGGCCAACTACGAGTCCTTCGCGACCGACCTCGCCGCCCTCGAGGAGCGCGCGCACGAACTGCACGAGGGATTCGAGGGCACCGGGGTGGCGATCACCGAGCCCGTGCCGCTCTACCTGCTCGCCGAACTCGGCTTCGACAACCTGACGCCGGATGAGTTCTCGGAGGCGATCGAGGAGGGCACCGACGTGCCGCCGCTCGTGCTCGACGAGACCCTCGAGCTGTTCCGGTCCGGGGCCGTCGGGCTGCTGGCCTACAACGAGCAGACCGCCGGAGCCGAGACCGAGGAGGTGCGGGCGGCGGCCGAGGCGGCCGGCATCCCGGTGGTCTCGTTCACCGAGACGCTGCCGGATGGCGCAGACTACCTCTCGTGGATGACGGACAACATCGACGCCGTCGCCAACGCCCTGAGCTGATGCCGACGACCGACGCCTCGTCGGTCGTCGCGACCCGGAGCCCCGTTCTCGAGATCGAGAGCGGGGCACTCGGCTTCGGCGACCGGACTCTCTGGCGCGACCTGGATCTGCGCATCGAACCCGGGGAGTTCCTCGCGGTGCTCGGCTCCAACGGCTCGGGCAAGACGAGCCTGCTGCGCACGATCCTCGGGATGCAGCGCCTGGATGCCGGCGAGGCGCGCCTGCTCGGCGGTCCGATCCGTGGCGGCGACCGTCGCATCGGCTACATCCCGCAGCAGAAGATCCTCCCGCCGGGCACCCCGCTCCGCGGCCGTGACCTCGTCGCGCTCGGCGTCGACGGTCATCGCTTCGGCATCCCGGTCAGCCGGTCCGCCGACCGGGCGCGGGTCGCCGAACTGATCTCGTCCGTGGGGGCCGACGCGTACGCCGATCGGCCGGTCGGGCTGCTCTCCGGCGGTGAGCAGCAGCGTCTGCGCGTCGCTCAGGCCCTCGCCGGGGATCCCGTGCTGCTGCTCTGCGACGAGCCGCTGCTCAGCCTCGACCTGCAGAACCAGCGTGCGGTGTCGGAATTGATCGACCGGCGGCGCCGGGAGCACGATACCGCCGTCGTATTCGTCACGCATGACGTCAACCCGGTGCTCGGCCTCGTCGACCGGGTGCTCTACCTCGCCGGCGGCCGCTTCCGCGAAGGCACCCCGGACGAGGTGCTGCGCAGCGACGTGCTCACCGAGCTCTACGGCACCCCCGTCGAGGTCATCCGCAGCGGAGGTCGCGTGATCGTCATCGGCGGCCAGGAGCACGCCCACCACGCGGAGGTCGTCGCGTGACGCTCGACGACCTGTGGGAGCAGATGTTCTCGTTCGAGAACTACGGGCGTCTCCTCGCCCTCGTGCAGAACTCGATCGTCGCCGCCGCGATCCTCGGCATCGTCGGCGGGCTCATCGGCGTCTTCGTCATGCAGCGCGACATGGCGTTCGCCGTGCACGGCATCAGCGAGCTCTCCTTCGCCGGGGCGGCCGGTGCTCTGTTGCTCGGGGTCAACGTCGTCGCCGGCTCGCTGGTCGGGTCGCTGATCGCCGCCGCGCTCATCGGACTCCTGGGGGCTCGCGCCCGCGATCGCAACTCGATCATCGGCGTGCTCATGCCGTTCGGTCTCGGCCTCGGCATCCTGTTCCTCGCGTTGTATCCGGGCCGCAGCGGCAACAAGTTCGGGCTGCTCACCGGCCAGATCATCGCCGTCGACTTCGAGCAGCTCGGCCTGCTCATCGGCATCGCCGTGCTCGTGCTCGCCGTGCTGCTGGTGATCTGGCGTCCGCTGGCCTTCGACAGCGTCGACCCCGAGGTGGCCCAGGCCCGCGGTGTGCCGACCCGCACCGTCTCGCTGGTGTTCATGCTGCTGCTCGGGCTGACGGTCGCCGTCTCGGTGCAGATCATCGGCGCCCTGCTCGTGCTCGCGCTGCTGGTCACGCCGGCGGCCGCCGCGCTGCGGGTGTCGTCGTCGCCGCTGATGGTGCCGCTGCTGAGCATGACCTTCGGGTTCGTGTCGGCGGTCGGCGGCATCCTGCTCGCCCTCGGCGGGTCGCTGCCGATCAGCCCGTACATCACGACGATCTCGTTCCTGATCTACCTCGTCTGCCGCATCGTCGGTCGGGCCCGGCGTGGCACAGTGGTACGCAGGGAGGCGGTGGTGACGTGAAGCGGAACACCTGGCAACGCGAGGCGGTGCGCGAGGCGCTCGGCGAGTCGGAGGGCTTCGTGAGCGCGCAGTCGCTGCACGCGTCACTCAAGGGCTCGGGGTCGACCGTCGGACTGGCGACCGTCTACCGGGCGCTCGCCGATCTCGCGGTCGAAGGGGATGCCGACTCCCTCCAGCAGGACGGCGAGAGCCTCTACCGCGCCTGCACCCCGGGAACCCACCACCATCACCTGATCTGCCGGTCCTGCGGCACGACCGTGGAGATCGCGGCCGACGAGGTCGAGGCCTGGGCGCAAGACGTCGCGGCCCAGCACGGCTTCACCCGACCGCAGCACGTCGTCGACGTGTTCGGCTACTGCCCGGAGTGCTCACGGAGCTAGCCGGTCTCGAGCTTGGCGGACCGGCCATCCTCACGTAGGATCGAGAAGTTGTCCCGGAGACGGGGCTTCTTGTGCGTGCCGGAGAGCCTTGGCTCCTCGGTTCACGTGCCGACAAGTGACCTTGGGTGAGGCGATCGCCTCACGGTAGCCGGGCGGAGCGATCCGCCCACAATTGGAGGAAACCATGGCAGCTGTCTGCCAGGTGACCGGAGCCGTCCCCGGTTTCGGACACAACATCTCGCACTCGCACCGCCGTACGAAGCGCCGCTTCGACCCGAACGTGCAGAAGAAGAAGTACTACGTGCCGTCGCTCAAGCGCACCGTCAGCCTGACGCTGTCCGCCAAGGGCATCAAGGTGATCGACGCGCGCGGCATCGAAGCTGTGGTCCAGGACCTCCTGGCCCGTGGGGAGAAGATCTGATGGCCAAGCAGCAGGACGTCCGCCCCATCATCAAGCTCCGTTCGACCGCCGGCACCGGGTACACGTACGTGACGCGTAAGAACCGTCGCAACAACCCCGACCGCATCGTGCTGAAGAAGTACGACCCGGTCATCCGCAAGCACGTCGAATTCCGAGAGGAGCGGTAACCACATGGCCAAGAAGAGCAAGATCGCCAAGAACGATCAGCGCGCCGTCATCATCGAGCGGTGGGCCGCCAAGCGGCTCGAACTGAAGAAGGCGCTCGTCGACCCGAACGGCACCGACGAGAGCCGCGAGGCCGCGCGCCTCGGTCTGCAGAAGCTGCCGCGCGACGCCTCGCCGGTGCGCTACCGCAACCGCGACGCGATCGACGGTCGCCCGCGGGGAAACCTCTCCCGCTACGGCATCTCGCGTGTGCGGTTCCGCGACATGGCGCACCGCGGTGAGCTGCCCGGCATCACCAAGTCGAGCTGGTAACCCGTCTCAACTCGGTGATCGAGGAGCACCCGCAGGGTGCGTGTCGAGATCAGAACCCCGGTCCCTCACAGGGCCGGGGTTCTTCGCATTTCCTGGGGGAAGTGCGCCACGGAGGCGAAATGCCCGGAATCATCGGTGTTTGCTGTTAGTTTCAACTCGGTTCCGGGGGCGTTCTCCCTCGGCCGCCACCAGAAATATCAAGGTCCGAGGAGGACACAATGGCTGATTCGATCAACAAGGCGGACCTCGTCGCCGCTATCGCCGCGGACTCCGGCCAGGGCCAGGCTGCGGTCTCCACCGTCGTGGACTCGCTCTTCACGGTGCTCGCCAAGTCGCTGTCGGATGGCAAGAAGGTCAGCATCCCCGGATGGCTGAGCGTCGAGCCGACCCAGCGCGCCGCCCGTCAGGGCCGCAACCCCGCGACCGGTGAGACGATCCAGATCGCCGCGAGCGTCGGCGTCAAGATCTCCGCCGGCAGCAAGCTCAAGGCCGCGGCCAAGAAGTAACGACTTCTTCCGCGAAGGGCGCCGACTGTGCAGGCGGCGCCCTTCGTCGTTCCCGGCGCGACGTAGGCTCGTCTGGTGCCCCGCCTCGCCTGGATCGCCGGACCCGCCGCGCTCCTCGCGGCGGCGTTCGCCGCGGTGCTCGTCAGCCTCGCGGTCGGGGGCGGTGCGACTCCCGGCCTGCTGAGCACGGGCGACGAGACCGTGCTGGTGGGGCTGCCGCTGGCGAAGCTGCTGGTGAATCTGGCCATCGCGACGACCCTCGGGGCGCTGCTGCTCGCGGTGTTCGCTCTCGATCCCGACGAGCCCGAGTACGGTCGGGCCCTCGATGTCGCGGCGGCCGGCGCCGGCGTCTGGACGGTGGCCGGGGCCGCCGCGGCGTTCTTCACCTACTCGAGCATCTTCCAGTCGGAGCTGCGGCTCGACGACCGCGTCGGGGCGGAGCTCGCGACGTTCCTGTCGCAGGTGGCGATCGGTCGCGCCTGGCTCGTCGTCGTGCTGATCGGCGCCCTGCTCACCGTCGTGTGCTTCGCCGTACGCAACCGCACGCTGCTGGCGATCGTGCTGGTCGCCGCGAGCCTCGGACTCATCCCGCTGTCGGCCGACGGCGGGCACGCCGCCTCCAGCTCGAGCCACGATCTGGCGTTCACCTCCATCTGGTTGCACACGATCTTCGCCGCGCTGTGGGTCGGCGGGTTGCTGACCCTCGTGCTGCTCCGGCCGGTGCTCAGCCCGGGCCGGCTCGCGGCGCTCCTGCCGCGCTACTCGACGGTCGCCCTCATCGCGTTCGTCGTGGTCGCGGCGTCGGGCTACGTCAGCGCCGCCATCCGGGTCGGCGACCTGCCGGCGCTGCTGACGCCCTACGGCATCCTCGTGCTGGCGAAGGTCGCCGCGCTCGGACTCCTCGGGGTCTTCGGCGCCCTCCAGCGCCGGTGGCTCGTCGGCAAGATCACCGCCGGCGCCGCTCCTCGGTGGTTCTGGCTGCTCGTCGCGTCGGAGCTCGCGGTGATGGGCATCGCCTCGGGGGTGGCCGCGGCCCTCGCCCGCACGGCGAAGCCGGTGCCCGACACGGAGCCGGCGATCGGCGTTCTGACTCCGGCGGAGGTGCTCACCGAGAGCCCGCTGCCGCCCGAACTCACCCCCGAGCGGTGGATCACCGCCTGGGACTTCGACCTGCTGTGGACGCTGATCGTCGGCTTCGGCATTCTCTTCTATCTCGCCGGGGTGTGGCGCCTGCACCGCCGCGGCGACCGCTGGCCCGTGCACCGCTCGGTGCTGTGGGTCGCCGGGATGCTCGGCATCCTCTGGGTGACGAACGGTGCGCTCAACGTCTACGAGCAGTACCTGTTCAGTGCGCACATGCTCGGTCACATGCTGCTGAGCATGGCGATCCCGGTGCTCCTCGTGCTGAGCGCCCCGATCACCCTCGCGCTGCGCACGATCCGCAAGAGGGATGACGGCAGCCGCGGGCCGCGCGAGTGGATCCTGCTGCTCGTGCATTCGCGGTACGCGACGGTGCTCACGCATCCGCTCGTCTCCGGTGGGCTGTTCGCGGCATCCCTCTGGGTGTTCTACTACACGCCGATCTTCCGCTGGGCGACCGAGGACCACGTCGGGCACATGTGGATGATCATCCACTTCCTGCTCGTCGGCTACCTGTTCGCGCAGACGCTCGTCGGCATCGACCCGGTCGCCGGGCAGCCGCCGTATCCGCTGCGGCTCATCCTGTTGCTGGCGACGATGGCGATGCACGCGTTTTTCGGGCTGTCGCTGGTCGAGGGCGAGGGGTTGCTGCTCGCCGACTGGTACGGCGCGATGGGCCGCGAGTGGGGCGCCGACCCGCTGCAGGATCAGCAGAACGCCGGCGCGATCGCCTGGAGCGTCGGCGAGATCCCGACCGTCGTGCTCGCGGTGCTCGTCGCGATCCTCTGGGGGCGCAGCGACGCCCGGGACGCGAAGCGCGGCGACCGCCAGGCCGACCGCGACGGGGATGCCGAGCTCGCCGAATACAACGCGATGCTCGAGGCGCGGGCAAGCCGGCGCTAACCCCAGAGGGTGATGAGCAGGGTCGTGTCGTCGGCTCCGATCGTCACGACGTAGCTCGCGGTGACCGGGAGGTCCGCGTCGAAGGTCGTGATGCTGCCGTCGAAGAGCGACTGCACGTCGACCGTCAGGTGCGGCACGAGCTCCGCGTCGGGCACGAGCCAGGTGCCGAACTCGGTGCCCGGTTCCACGGTGAGGTCGGGGTACTCCGCGATCGACCAGACCGGGGTCGAGGCGACACGATTGGCGATCGCGTGACCGAACGGGCACCCGGTCGGGAACAGCACCTCCTGGGTGGCGCAGGCGTCGAGATCGGCGTGCACCTGACGGGTGATCTGCTCGACGAATCCGTCGGCCGGCTGCACGTCGAGCGTCGCGCCGAGCTCCGACCCCGGCCGATCGGCGACGAGGCCGACGGCGTCGGCCTGCAGATACCGCGAGTGGTGGTCGAGGCGGTAGACCCCCGGGACGAGTACGGCGTAGGCGGTCGGCTCGTCGGTGGCGGCCCGCACGCCGTTGAGGTCGAAGCGCGGGTCGTGGTCGATGGTGAGCCCCAGCGTCGCGACCGGGGAGACGGCGAACGCCCACTTCGGGAAGAGGCCGAGCCGCGATCCCACGCGTTCGACGGTGAAGGACGACACCGCCTCGGTGTCGCCGCGCGACCACGCCACGGTGACGATCTCCGTGCCGGCGTCGCCGGGGGCGACCGTCATCTCGCGCACCGCCGTCGGGCCACCCAGTGCGTCGTCGGCGAGGAAGTCGTCGCGCAGGCGCGGGTCGACGGTGACGCCCGCGAGCGACAGGGCGCCGGCGGCATCCCCGCGGGAGACCGCGTCGAGGTAGACG
Source organism: Pseudolysinimonas sp. (assembly GCF_044239695.1). GTDB lineage: Bacteria > Actinomycetota > Actinomycetes > Actinomycetales > Microbacteriaceae > Pseudolysinimonas_A. The sequence goes on from NZ_JBIIAW010000003.1 coordinate 47,956, forward strand.
CGCACGAACCCCGCGGCGCCGAAGGTCGTCGCGTTGAGGGCGACGAGGAAGCCGGCGCCCGTCGCGACGGCGACCGCGACGATCACCACCCAGGCCACCACCGCGCGTCGCACCCCGTCATCCTACGAACCCGGCTGGGCGGCCCGGTTCGGGGCGGGCCGCCGGTCTAGACTCGCCCGGTGGATCTCCCCGAACTGTCGCCCGAGCAGGCGGCGGTCGTCGCGGCGATCGAGAACACCCGGGACCACATCTTCGTCACCGGGCGCGCGGGAACCGGCAAGTCGACGCTGCTCGAGTATCTGTCGTGGCACTCGTCGCACACCCTCGCGATCTGCGCGCCGACCGGCGTCGCGGCGCTCAACGTCGGCGGACAGACCATCCATTCGCTGTTCCGGCTGCCGATCGGGGTCATCGCCGATCACGACATCGACCAAGGCCCCGAGGTGCGCAAACTGCTGAGCGCGATCGACACCCTCGTGATCGACGAGGTGTCGATGGTCAACGCCGACCTGATGGATGCCATCGACCGTTCGCTGCGCCAGGCGCGCAGCCGGCCGCACGAGGCGTTCGGCGGCACCCAGATCATCCTCTTCGGCGACCCGTACCAGTTGGCTCCGGTGCCCGGCGAGAACGAGGAGCGGGCCTACTTCGCCGACCACTACCGCTCGATGTGGTTCTTCGACGCGAAAGTGTGGGACGAGGCCGACCTGCGCATCTTCGAACTCACGACCATCCACCGGCAGCACGAGCTGGAGTTCAAGCAACTGCTGACCGCCGTGCGGCACGGCTCCGTCACCGCCGAGATGGCGCACCGGCTCAACTCCGTGGGGGCGCGCCCGGCACCGACCGAGGGGGCGATCACCCTCGCGACGACGAACGCCGCGGTGAACCGCATCAACGCCCAGGGACTCGGCAAGCTCCCGGGCCGCGCGCTGTCGGCGGTCGCCGAGGTGACGGGCGACTTCGGCAACCGCTCCTACCCGGCCGACGAGAGGCTCGAGCTGAAGATCGGCGCGCAGGTGATGTTCCTGCGCAACGACACCGGCATCGACCGGCGCTGGGTCAACGGCACGATCGGCGAGGTCGTGAAGATCGCCGACACCGTCACGGTCGAGGTCGATGGCGAGGACTTCGAGGTGCAGCCCGCGATCTGGGAGCGCTACAAGTACTCCTACGAGCCGGCGACGAAGACGCTGCGGAAAGATGTCGTGGCCGAGTTCCAGCAGTTCCCGCTGCGGCTCGCCTGGGCGGTCACCATCCACAAGTCGCAGGGCAAGACGTACGACTCCGCGATCGTCCACCTCGGCGCCCGGTCGTTCGCGCCGGGTCAGACCTACGTGGCCTTGTCGCGCATCACCGAACTCGAGGGCCTCTACCTCACCCGGCCGCTTCGGCCGAGCGACATCATCGTCGACGACAACGTGCGGCGCTTCATGTCGGGCGTTCAGGCCATCCCGGCGATCCAGGCCTAGGCGGCGGCCTTCGCGGCGGTGAGGTCCTCGAACATCTCGGTGTTGAACCGGTAGGCGACGAGCACCTCGTCGATGACGCGCTCCCGCTCGACCGCATCCCAGGTGGCCGCGTCGAGCTGCTCGCGATAGGTCTCCTTGAACGCCTTCGGGTCGGCGATCTGGTCGAACAGATAGAACAGGATGCCGTTGGTCTCGAAACCGAAGTGGCGCTTCATGAGTCGGCCGATGGCCTGGCCACCCGACAGGTCGCCGAGGTAGCGCGTGTAGTGGTGGGCGACGAACCCGCCCGACCAGCCCTCGGCCTCGATCTCGCGGATGCGGGCGACGTAGTGCTCGGTCGACGGGAGCGGGGTGATCTGCGCGCGCCAGTCGTCGCCGAGGAGGAAGACGAGGTCGGCCTCGAGGGCGGGCATGCGCGTGAGCTGGTCGCTCAGGAACGGCTGCGCCTCGGCATCCGCCTCGAACGTGCGGGCCGCGGCTTCGAGCGCCTCGTAGACGAAGTAGTGCTGCACGACGAGGGCGATGTAGTCCTCGCGGGTGCCCTTGCCGGTCATCAGGTCGTGCATGAAGCCGGCGCCCTCGCTCTCGCCGTGGCCGGACCAGGTGCGCTCGCGGAGGGCCTGCGAGAAGGGGATGACGGACACGTTCGCTCCTGAGACTGCGGGGTAAGGGTGACCTTAGTGTCTCACAGCGGTCAATCGTCCGGTGAAAGACTCGAGCCATGCCTGATCGACCCGAGATCGTCTGCATCTGCGGGTCCGCGCGGTTCGTGAACGAGATGCGGGCGGCCAACCGTGAGCTGACCCTTGCCGGTGTCATCGTTGTGGCGCCCGGCGAAGCAGCCGACGTGATCACCGACGAGCAGAAGAGTGCCTTGGGCTCTCTGCACCTGCGCAAGATCGATCTTGCCGACCGGGTTCTGATCGTCAACCCGGGCGGGTACATCGGCGAAACCACGAGCAGAGAGATTGCCTATGCGCGTGCTGCCGGGAAGCCGGTCTCATTCACTGATCCGGTCTGACACGTCTCCTGCCGACTCGTCCTAGTGCGCGGGTTCTTGGTGCACCGGGAGGTCGCCCAGGCGTTGCGGCACTTCGGTCGCGATGAGTGCCGGCACGGTGATCGCGGCGACGGCGAGTCCGGCGACGGCGATGCCGAGGGCCGGATGCCGGGGTTCCTGCGTGTTCTCACGACGGAGCCCGATGGCGAGGAGCGCTGCGACGGCGAGGCCGAGCACGGTCGCCGCGAGCATCGGCAGCGGCCGCGGACCTTCGACGCCGAGGAGGAGCAGCACGACCCACGCCGCCGCCGGCACGAGAGCCCCGGCGATCGCCGCCCGCGGGAGCGGCACCCCGGGGAGGGACACCGCGAGCACGCCCCAGAGGAACTCGACACCGCCGACCACCGCGAGCCCCACCGCCAGCCCCACGGGTGCGTCGACCGCGAGGGCGAGGTGCAGGAGCCCGGCACCGAGGGCGGCGAATCCGAGGGCGCTGCGAGTGACGGCGGTCCAGCGCCTCGGGCCGCCCGTGCTGTTCACGGGGTCCACCGTAATCTGAGGGGGTGGGTTCACTCGTGTTGCGGGCCGCCCGGGCGGGCGAGGAGGCGGAGCTCACCGAACTGGCCCTTCGGTCCAAAGGTCACTGGGGGTACTCGGCGGAGTTCCTGGATGCCTGCCGGCCCGAGCTCACGGTGCGACCCGAGCAGCTCGCCGACATCCTCGTCGCCGAGCCGGACGGGGTGCTCGCGGGCTTCCGGCTGCTCGTCGTCGACGGCACGCACGGCGAACTCGAGGCCCTCTTCGTCGACCCGCCGTTCATCGGCTCGGGCATCGGACGCCTGCTGATGGACGAGGTGCTCGTCACGGCGCGGGCGCGCGGGGTGCAGACCCTGATTCTCGATGCCGACCCCGGCGCCGAGGCGTTCTACGCGCGGTTCGGGGCGCGCACGACCCGGCTCACTCCGAGCGGATCGATCCCGGGGCGGTCGCTGCCTCGGATGGAGTGGGATCTGCGGGAGTGACGGCGGCGACGTCGCGCCGGGCGCCGAGTCCGACGGCGAGGTGGATGACGGCGGCGGCAAACAGACCGACCTCGAGCACCGCGCCGAGTCCGAGCACGTTGTACGCGGTGCCGACGAGGAACAGACCCGCGTAGCCGAGAGCGAGCCAGGCCGTGCCGACGGCGATGTTCGCCACACGAGCCGGCGCGATCCCGCGCGCGGCGGTGAGGATCAGCGCGACGGCGCCGATCTCGAAGAGGGCCGCGAGCAACGGGCGACCGGTCGCGACGGCGAACACGCCGTACGGCGCGTATCCGGCGCCGAGCGCGAGCGCGACGATCCGGTTCGGCGAACTCAGCAGCGTGCGCATGGACGTCAGTGCGGGCGGGCCTCGACGCCGAGCTTCTCGCAGGCGGCGTCGTAGAGAACGACGACGTCGCGGCGGATCTCCGCACGCTCGGTGAGCGGGGCGCCCGGCCACGGGATGTGCAGCTCGAGGTCTTCGCCCTCCGACACGTACTTCCACGTGCCGCCGTGCTCGTCGAGGTCGTGCATCGTCGCGTCGCGCACCTCACGACCGGAGAACGCCCGCACGATGAGCACGTTGTCCTCGATGTGGTCGTCGTTCATGTGGTGCAGCACCGCGGCGACGACGTCGGGGGAGAAGACTGCCATGCCGTCCACGCTAACCGACGGTCCCTGCGGAGAAGAGATGGTGCGCGCCGTAGGCGTCGACGGCGCGCACCGCGATCTTCATCCCTTACCGAGCGTCTTGCCCGCTTGGGACTTGGCGGACGCGGAAGAGCTCCCCGACGCGAGCGTGCTTCCGGCCTTCGACAGTTGGGACTTGGACGGCTTCGCCATTCGTATCCCTCCTCTCCGACTAACCGCGGATGCGGCAATCGAAGGATAGATCGGGCGTCCGACAAGACTCCGGACGTTCGCTTCTTGGCTCGCAAACGTGACGTCATGGATCGGTGGTCGTTGCGTCAGCCCCAACCTCGACTACCACCCCAAAACACGACAGCCGCACCCACAAACGCGGGTGCGGCTGTCAACGATGTCCTGAGACATCACATGGGAGCGGATGACGGGAATCGAACCCGCGCTATCAGCTTGGGAAAACGACGCCGACCCTTTCTCTGTCAGTCGAGATCGCGGGTGAAGCCCGCTATCTCGGTGAAGTGACCTTAACAGTCGATGCCGGTTAGCGACAGTTCGCGACACGTTGCGACGGACCAGGAGTCCACGTCGCGTCCACGAGATTGACCGCTGTCGTCGGGCGCCGTTACCTTGCGAGCGACGCGACGAGAGGGCGACGAATGACCGCTGCACCCGCTGACCCCCGGCTCGACCCGGCCGCTGCGCAACGCACCGAGGACGTCTGGGCGACCGCGCTCGACGAGCACCGCGGATACCTCGCTCAGGTCGACGGCCTTGCCGAGTCGACGGTGACGGTGCGAATGCGGATGCTCAGCGCGATGGCGCGGAGCATCGGGCTCGGGCCGTGGGCCCTCTCGGACGAGGCCTTTTCGCTGTGGCTCGATCAGCGCGGGCTCGCTCGAGAAAGTCAGCGAACCTACCGCAAGGTCTCCCGCGGGTTCTATCGGTGGGCTGTGGCGGTCGGCTACATCGAGCGGCAGCCCCTCGCCGACCGACCAACGCGAGTTCGCCGAGCGCCCGAAGGTGCTTGGAGCGCCGGGTTGGAGGAGTGGGAGGTGCACGAGTCTCGGGTCGGCGCGAGCCCCGAGTACGTCCGGACTCGGGCAAAGCATCTCCGTCGCTTCGCCGACGAATGCGGTGTCGCCTCGCCCTGGAACGTCGAGCCGGCGCACGTGCATGGGTGGCTCGCTCGACTCAACGTGAGCGGCAGTACCGTCGCCGCGGCGCGGAACGCGCTGCGATCCTTCTACCGTTGGGCCTGCCACGACGGCCGGATCGAGCACGATCCTACGGACGAACCCTCTCGTCGAGCGAGCACCCGGTTCGCGCCCGAACGGTGGGAGGTCGAGATCTCGGCTTGGCGTCGCGCGATGCTCGCCGAGTCGAAGCCCTCGACGACGCTCATGCTGCGCGTGCAGCACCTTCGCCGCTTCGCGCGCGAGAACAGCCACCTCGCGCCGTTCGAGCCGACCACCGACGAACTGCTCGACTGGCTATCTCACAAGCGTTGGAGTCCCGAAACGCGGCGCTCGGTGCGCGGGTCACTGCGCGGGTTCTATCGCTGGGCGAAGCAGAGCGGCCGCGTGGCGAAGAATCCCGCGGCGAAACTGCCGGCCGTGAAGGCACCGCTCTCGCACGCACGTCCCGCGGCCGACGCCGACTACCGGGCTGCCCTGGCGAAGGCGGACCGCTCCGAGCGGATGGCGTTGCGGCTGGCCGCCGAACTCGGGCTGCGACGCGCCGAGGTCGCCGTGGTCCACACCTCCGACCTGCGACACACCGAGACCGGAATGCTCATCCTCGTCCACGGCAAGGGTCGCCGCGATCGGGTGCTCCCGGTGCCGCAGTCCCTCGCAGACTCGCTCCGCGCGGTGACCCCCGGGTTCGTGTTCCCCGGGAAGATCGACGGGCACATTTCCCCGCAGTACCTGAGCAAGCGACTCGGGGCGCTGCTGCCGCCCGGGGTGAGCATGCACATGCTTCGACACCGCTTCGCGACTAACGCCTACGCCGTCGATCGCGACGTGCTTACGGTCCAGCGTCTGCTCGGCCACTCTTCGCCGGCCACGACTCAGCGGTACGTCGCGGTGACCGATGATCGCATGCGCGAACTCGTGGAGGCGATCGCATCGTGACGCTGAACTTCGACTGCCCGGTCGCCTGGTGTAGCGGCTACCGTCCCGAGCACGGCGACGAGGGCGACGGGCCGCAGAAGTGGCTACACACGTCGGAGCACGAGGACATCGCCGAACTCGCGATCGGGGTGTTCTTCAGAGAGGGGATCGGGCCGACCACCTTCGCCGTGAGCATCACCACCACGGAACTCGGCGGGAGCGCGGAGCAACTCCGTGCGGACGCCAAGAGGCTGCGCACGCTCGCCGCGGTCATGGAAGCGCGAGCGGGCTCGGTCGAGCAGTAGACCTCGGGTCGGGGCTCCCAAGTCGAAGGCTTCGCTCAGTGGCGCGGCGCGCCGCTCCGACCGGTGACGGTCGCCCGATGTACGTTCAGCGGGTTGGCGGCCCGAAAGGGCCGCTGCTTCGCCGTGCTCGCGCGAAGGCAGGGGGAACGCGGGACAACCCGAGGAGTTCCCGCGCGATCGCGCTTGTAGAGAGAGAAATCCGTGCTGCCGTCTAGCGGAGGTACGACGCATTCCTCAAAAAGATCGGGGCTAGGGCGAGTGTGAGCAGTGCTCTGTCGCCCTAGCCGCGTGCGCTTCGCTGGGACGCGGGAACATCGGTAACGATCATCGGTCACATCGGTGACTCGGTCACAAGCGCCATGTCTACCCGGCTGCCCGCGTGCCCGCTGTGCTCGTTGTCGAGGAGCGCGCACGCCGGACACCTCCACCAGAACCCAGGAAGTACCGTGGTGGCGCACGCCGGGCAGGTGACCAGAAACGACACCTGCCCGGCGCAGCGACACCGCTCCATCAGAGGACTTCCTGCCCGTAACGGGTGAAGAGTTTCGCCCGGATGTTCACAGGGTTGCGGCGGAAATACTCCTGGGCCGTCGAGTGATACGCGGCCGCATCTGCGGAGGGATTGAAGGTGACCCTCGGCGCGGGGACGGTCGATGCGCCGAGGGCGGCGCCGATCTCCGTGACGTAGGTGCCCGAGTTCTGCTTGCCGGCCTCGCTCCAGAATCGATCGAGTTCGGCACGCTGGGAAGTCGAAGCGCTCTGGTAGCCCGCGAGCATCGTGGCTGCCGCCTCCACACCCTGCTCGTTGAGGAACGCCTTCGCCTCGGCGCTGAGACCCGCGGTCGCAAGCGTCGCCTGGTAGTCGCGCAGAGCGGTCTCCCTCTCCTGCATCGCGGCAAGATACGCCGACACGTCGAACAGACCGGTCTCGGCGTCGATGAAGCCCTGCGTGCTGCCCGCCGCCTCGTCGTAGGCGGTGTTCACCGCCTTGATCAGCGCGACCTTGCCCTCGATCTCTGAGACCCCGGACGAGTAGTACAACTCCTGCATCTGGGTCGCCTCGCTGATCGCGTCGCGTTGCGCCCGCAGAAGCCCGAGTTCGTGCTCCAGGTCGGCGGCGCGGTTGCTCGCCTCCGTTGAGGCGAACTCGTTGTTGCCCTGCAACTCCAGGGCGCGGATGCGCTCGGCCGCTGCGAGTGCTTCTGTCTTGTCGATGAGGTCGTCGAGCGGTTCACCGCCTCCGGCGTACGCGTTAACGACGTCCTCGAAGTTCGATTCGAGATCGGCGGCGAGGCCGCTGAGCCGCTCCAGGTTCGCCTTGCTGTCATCGGTCTCTGTGGCGAGTCCGCGTACTTCATCCGCGATCCCGGAGAACGCGCGGCCCGCGATCGCGCCGGTGTCGATGAACTCGCTGGTGAGTTCCGCGACCTTGGCGCGGAACTCTTCGGAGTCCTCTTCCGCGCCAGTGATCGCGGCCGCGATCGTGCCGATAGTCGCCGCGGCTGCGACCGCGACGGGCACGAGCGCCGGGTTGACTTGCGCGAGGCCTGCGACCAGACCGCCGAACGTGCCCTGCACGCCGTCGACGAACGACGACACCGAGCCGTCGAACGACGAGAACGTCTCGGATGCGTTGGACAGCGCTTCGGCCTTGACTTCGCGCATCGACGCCGACGCTTTCGTGGCGCCGCGGTCGAGCCCGTCCGCGAGGTTCTGCCCGGCCTTGTTGCCGTCGCGCTCAGCCGCGCGGGCGAGATCCCGGAACGAACCTTCGAGCCGCTCTGTCGACTGATCGCCGTCGCGCGCAGCGTCGTCGAGCGCGTCGGCGACCTGGTCGAGCGCGCCGGCCACGTCCTTGATTCCGGCTTGTGCATCGCGAGTGTTCGCAGCGATGTCGAGACTGAGTGCCATCAGCGCGCCTCCATCCCGAGAGCCCGGGCGACGACCACGCGGCGAGTCTCGCCGTCCCGAGTTCGCTCGACCCGAACGGCTTCGGCGTAGATCTCGGCAGCGACGAGGTGACACTTCGCGCAGGCGAGGAGTGTCGGCACAGGAAGGCCGCGGGGGGTGAGTGTCGAGGGTGAGACCCAGTTCACGACTTCGACGGGGGCGAGGGGGCGCGCCATGGGAGCACCTGCCTCGACCGCGCCGCAGACGGGACAGGTGTAGACGCTGCGCGCTGCCTCTTCGGCGCGGACTCGCTTCGCGTGCCGCTCGGCGTGGTGCTTGACGTGCGCGGCCGTGATCGTGAAGCGCGCCATTGACTCGTACCGGGTCGGCTCCTGCTCGAGGAGGTCGTCGACGAGGCGATCGATCGAGTCGCCCGCCCAGAGCGGTCGGGCGTACGGCCCGAGGAGCGCATCGGTGAGCGCGAACCCCGACAGAGGCTCGTCTTGCTCCTCGTCGGCAGAGGAGTCGGTAAGCGGCCGATGAGACCGCGTGCCGGCTCGCGCGGCTTCTCGGGCGCGCTCATCCTCTCGGCGTTCCGCGCGGTGCTTTGCGCTGAGCTCAAGGACCGCGATGTTCTGAGACACCGCGCGGGGGATTCGGCCGGGGGCGGTCGCTGAATGCTCCGTCCACGCGGCCCGGTGGCTTTCCGGGATGAAGTAGAACGACGCCTGGTCGTCGAAGCCCTCGGGCAGGGGATCGACGGTGCTGGGCTTGAGGCTCATGGTGATGACGTCCAATCGAATTACAGGGTTGCGCGCAGATCCGCTGCACGCGCCGGGGCTAGAACGGCTCGTCCTCGTCGAATAGCGTCGAGGCCGGCGGTGGTGCCTCGTCCGTCTCGGGCTCCGCGGGCAGGTACCGCTCCCAGGCGTCGGCGAGGTGGTGGCGGGCGTAGCCCTTGGCAGTGCCGAGGGAGCCGAAGCGAATCGTGTTGTTCGTCGGGACGCCGTACTTCGAGAGTTGCCGGGCGATGAACCGGCTGTCGATCGGGGTGCCCTTGATGCTCGCCCAAGGCGCGGTCTCCATCGAGACCAGCGCGTCGAGGATGACCGTCGTGCGGAGCGCCTCCTCGCCCTCTGCGTCGAACACGGCGCGGAGGTCCGCGAGGAGCCGGATGCCGAGCGTGGCGGGGCGGTGGCTCTGCTCGTCGACCATCGCGACGGCGGCGGCGCGGAGTCGGGTCGGCCACTCGCCGCCCGCGGCGTCCGCGATCGCGATGAGGGGCTCCCAGACGTCGGCGTTGCGGTCGACGATCGTCAACGGCAACTCGGGCCACACACCTTCCACGAGCGGCCGCGCGCTCAGGGCCCAGCGCTCCAAGTCGGCGCGGAGAATCGCCGCATCGGCCTCCGTGGCTCGGCGGCGGTAGGGCTCGATCTGCTCGCTCGGGCTGCGGCGCCGCATCGCGATGACGATCGACCGCGTCATCAGGGTGTCGGGCAGGCTGTTGAGCCCTGCCATAGCGACTGGCGCGAACGAGGACCATTCTTCGGTCACCACCTCTTTGCCGCGCACGCTCGCGCGGCCGACGACGGCGCCCTTGCGGTAGCCGCTGTTGAGCAGTCCACGGATCTCTTCGGTCGATTCGCTTGGTCGGTTGGTGAAGATCGAGTCGACCTCGTCGAACAGCAGTGTCGGGAGCGGTACCTCGTCTTCGACCGAGAGGCGTCGGAACAGGTAGGAGACCGTGGCGTTGACGGTGAGCACGGCGTCGGGCACGAGCGGCTCGGTGACCTCCAAGGCGCGGGACTTGCCGCTCCCCGGCTCAGGCGACAGGAACGCCAGGCGGGGGGAGTTGTCGAAGCAGCGCGCCAGGTGGGTGTGCGCGATCCACACGGTGTGCGCGACCCGGGCGTGCTCGGATGGGTACGCGACGAACCGTCGCAGGAATGCCTCGATGCTGTCGAGGACGTCGGCTCCGGCCGGAGCGGCTGGAGCCTTGGGCGGGCGGGGTGTCACGAGGACGTGGCTCCGTAACGTCGGCGGGCGGAGGCGATGGTCTTCGCGATCTCGCTGTCGGTGAGACCGACGACCGAAGCCGCGGCCTCCAGGAGGTCAAAGGCGTCGGAGGAAAGGCCGGCTTCTGCGGCGCGGCACGCTGCCCAGAACAGCGCGGCGTTGCGGTTGCCCTCGGTCCTCGTTGACACGAACTCGGCGAGGTGCAGCGCTTTGCGCTCAGTCCGGCCCGCGGGGGCCGCCCGCTTGGGCGGCTCGACGGGACGCAATAGGGCGACCACCGACGCCGGGAGCGGGACGGGCGGCCGCGACGCCCACGTGTACGGCTTGCCGGTCGACGGGTGGAGGCTTGGGGGCATGACGCAGTAGCCGCGGTCGGTCTTGACGTCGATCCCGGTTGGGAGGCGGGTGGCGCTCAGCGAGCCTGGGGGGCGACGGTAGTAGCGGTGTTGCCCTCCCGTGCCACGGCCGCTGTGAACGGTGAGGGTCTCGGGGAGGGGCTCACCCGTCGCCGCTTCGAGGTCGGCGACGGTGCCGCCGTTCTGCGGGTCGAAGTCGAGGACGACGAGCGTGGCCGGTACGCGAGCGCCGACGTTGTGCGCTTGCGTCGACCACCACCCGCGAATGGTCCGCTCGTCGGTGGTGGCGTCCTTGACGCCGTGCTGCGTGAGCGGCACTTTTCCGCGAAGCGGCAGGATCTCCCAGCCCGCATTAGCGAGGGCGAGGGCCTGGTCGAGGTCAGGCATCGTCGGATCCCAGCGCGCGGCGCGTGCGGATGCGGTCATCGCGGCTCGCCTGCGAGTACTCGCCCGGGTTGGCGAGCCTCTGCCGCAGTCGAGCGGCTTCAGACGTCAGTGCAGCGCGGGAGGGTGATTCGGCCGGCTCGACGAGGGCCTTCCGTTCAAGGGCCGCGAGGCGGGCTACGAGCGGGGCCGCGGCTTCGGCGCGGGTGGGGCCGGGGGCGTGCGAGGCGAAGAGCGCCGCGCCCTCGTCGTCGTGCGCGGTCACGGCTGACCCATCCAGGGTGCGAGTCGTCCCCGATCGCGAAGGCACGCGATCGCCTGCCGGGTCTCGCGTCGGCTGGGCATGAGGTAGACCGGGAGGGTCCGGGCGAATTCGTCGAGCGCGAGCCGGAAGTCGCGCGAGCCGGGGTTGGCGCACACCTCTCTCGGCACGACGTTCTGAGCGTGCTCGACGAACTGGGCTGCGAGAGGCAGTCGCTGCTCGGTCGCGGTCATCGGTTCGCGGCGACGGGGCGCATGTGCGCCTCGATGTACTCGTCGACGGCGGACTCGGGGACTCGGACCGAGCGACCGACCTTGACGGTGCGGAGGGCTCGACCTTGGGTGAGCGTGCGCGCTTGGCGCGGCGTGATGCTCAGCACCTCGGCGAGCTCGGCGGGCGTGTAGAGGCGTTCGCGGGATGGTGAAGACGTCACGGGCGTGCTCCTAGGGAGGCGACCGCGGCTTACCCCGTACGGGTGCGATGGAGAGGGCTACTCTCGCCGGCCTACTACTTTCGGAGCCCGATTCCGTCCGGGCCTTGACCTTCTACGCAGCGGGGCGACCGCTGCTCTCATCCGACAGGCCCTCTCCCAGGAGCACGGTGCCGGGTTGACCTTCCGCCTGGCGGGCGGCTGCGGTCTTGCGGCGCTGACCTCCGTTTGCCTGGCGGCTCGGGAGGGTCCTTTTCTGTCGTGTTGCCGAAAACTTAACCCTCGCGACCGACTGTGACTCCTCGCGACACGCCGTGTCGAGTCGCGCCATTTCGAATGTTCCCGCTGTTACCGATGTGACCGCACGGTGTGACCGCTGTTACCGCTCTGCGGGGTGAGACAGGAGGGGTACGCTCGGCGCGCCCGCACCGAAGAGCGCGTCGATCCGGTCGGCGAGCGAGCGGTCGGCGCCCTCGGCGAGGTGAGCGTAGATCGCCGCGGCACGCATGGTCGAGTGCCCGAGTCGTGCCTGCACCTCGGGGACGCTCGCGCCCGCACGGTAAGCGAGAGTCGCCCCGGTGTGTCGGAGGTCGTGCCAGGTGAGTTCGGGTCGGTCGATCGCGGCTCGCGCCCTGCGGAACAGGAACGAGACTCGGGCGTTCGTGACCGGCGCGCCGTCGATCGCGAACAGTAGCGCCTCGGGGTCGGCCGCGACGTAGGTATCGAGGTGGTCGACCAGGGCAGCGTGCACGAACCCGGGGAGGTGCACGACGCGTCGGCTGCGCTCGGTCTTCGGGGGGCCGAAGCGGATCGGTTCGCCAGGGACGCAGACCAGTGCTCTCTCGACGCTCACCGTTCCTGCCGCGACGTCGACGTGGCGCCGGGCGAGCGCGAAGAGTTCGCCGTAGCGCAGGCTCGACCAGGCTGCGATCGTCACCGCGGCTGCGAGCGGCCCCGGCATCGTCGCTGCGATCGCGCGGACCTCGGCGGGGCTCGCCGTCGCACGTTCGCGGTGGCGGACCGCTCCGGCGTTCGGGATCTGGCAGGGGTTGGTCGCGATCAGCCCGTCGTGCAGGGCCGTGCCCATTACGGTCCTGAGCACTCGGTAGGCGTGCGCGGCGGCGGTGCGGCCGGCTGCATCCGGGACGACGTCAGGCGCGCCTGCGAGCGTCGACGTCGGCGACCCCGCTGAACGCCACGCGCTGAGGACTGCGGGGCTGAGGCGCCCGGTAGCCGCTGCGGCCAAGCCGCGCTCTCGTGCCCACTCTCGGGCAGGGTGCGCGCGCCGCGCCGCATCACGGCGCAGGCGCGCCTCGGCCGCGGTGCGGGTCGCTGCGAACACGGCGGCGTACCAGGTGCGTACGACAGCGGGTGTGACGTCCGCGACCCGCATCCGCCCGAGGTCGATGATGCGGCCGCGCGAGGTGGTGACCGGGGCGAGCACGCGTCGTTGAAGGGTCCGTCGATACAGGTCGACGGTGCGGGGTGCGAGGTCGGGGCGGGACTCCAGCCAGTCGCCGATGTACGCCCCGAGGGTGACGTCGCCGAGCCGGGGGTCCTGCCACGTGCCGCGTGACCGGTCGGCCCGCTCCTGCGCGAGCCACCCCTGCGCGGCGGCTTTGGTGTCGAAGGTGTGCGGTGCGCCGTAGCGCGATCCGTCGACGCGGTAGAAAGCGCGGTACCGGCCAGAGGGGAGCAGTTCTACGGTTCCCCAGCCGCCCGGGGTCTTGCGGGGTTTGCGACTCATCACGAGCCTCTCTCGTAGGCACGTGAGTCCACGTGCGTCCACGAAAGGGTCTGAACTCGCTTTCGGCTGGAGGCTGCTCAGCCCGTCGATCGCTTGGATCTCAGGGTTGAGTACTCCGAGCGGATGACGGGAATCGAACCCGCGCTATCAGCTTGGGAAGCTGAAGTTCTGCCATTGAACTACATCCGCGTATCGGTGAGGGGGTGGAGCCCCGTCACCGACTTCGACAGTCTAACCGAGCCCGGTAGCCTCGTCCCATGCTGCTGAGCGACCGCGACATCCGCAAGGAACTGGATGAAGGCCGCATCGGCCTCGACCCGCTCGACCGCGAGATGATCCAGCCGTCGAGCATCGACGTGCGCCTCGACCGGTTCTTCCGGCTCTTCGACAACCACAAGTACCCGTTCATCGATCCCGCCGAGGATCAGCCCGAGCTGACCCGGCTCATCGAGACGAAGCCCGACGAGCCGTTCATCCTGCACCCGGGCGAGTTCGTGCTCGGCTCGACGTTCGAGCTGGTCACGCTGCCCGACGATGTCGCCGCGCGGCTCGAAGGCAAGTCGAGCCTCGGGCGCCTCGGACTGCTCACGCACTCCACCGCCGGCTTCGTCGATCCCGGATTCTCCGGACACGTCACGCTCGAGCTGAGCAACGTGGCGACGCTGCCGATCAAGCTCTGGCCGGGGATGAAGATCGGGCAGCTCTGTTTCATCCGCACGAGCTCCCCCGTCGACAACCCGTACGGTTCGGGCCAGTACGGCAACCGCTACCAGGGGCAGCGCGGGCCGACGGCATCCCGGTCGTTCCAGAACTTCCACCGCACCGACGTCACGACGACCGACGCGGGGTCGGCGGGGAGCTGAGCCCCGGGCAGCTAGAGGGTCTCGATACACCGCGCGACGCGCGGCACTCGACCCGCGGGGTCACGAGCGAGGGGGAGGCGTCGGCTTCCACTGCTTGAGCTGCAGCACGAGCCAGGGGCTGAACGCGAACGGCGTCGCCGCGACCGCCTTCGCCAGGTCGGCGGGCACCACCCAGGCCCAGTCGTCGACCTCGTCGGGCTTGGGCATCGGGTCGTCGCGGGCGATCGTGCGGAACACCGGGCAGATCTCGTTCTCGACGACGCCGCCGGAGTCGACGGCGCGGTAGCGGAAGCCGGGCAGCACCAGGTCGAGGTCGCCGATCGGCAGGGCGAGCTCCCGCAGGCCCCGGCGGCGCACGGCATCCTCGAGGTCCTCGCCGGGGGCGGGATGGCCGCAGAAGGCGTTGGTCCAGACGCCCGGGAAGGTCAGTTTCGTGATCGCGCGGCGGGTGACGAGCATGCGTCCGCGGGCGTCGAAGACGTGGCACGAGAAGGCGAGGTGCAGCGGGGTGTTCTCGTCGTGCACGGTCGCCTTGTCGGCGACGCCGATCGGCGAACCGTCTTCGGCGAGGAGCACGACCTGCTCGGGGGCCGGAAGTCCTGGGGGCTGTGACATGGGGGGAGGTAGTCTGCCTGAATGGATGCTGGGGTCGCGACGGCGGCGGAGCGGCAGTCGCAGGTCGACGCCGTTCTGGCGCGTCTGTTCAGCCTAGCCCGCAAGCGTGCCGCACCCTTGGGTGCCGCCTACCTCTCCCTCTGGGATTCGATCGAAGCCGCGACGACGGGGGGCAAGCGCTTCCGTCCCCGGATGGTGTTCGCCGCCTACGAGTCGCTCGGCGGCACCGATCGTGAGGCCGCCGCCTACGTCGGTGCCGCGTTCGAGCTGCTGCACACGTCGCTGTGCGTGCACGACGACGTCATCGACCACGACTTCGTGCGCCGGGGCCTGCCCAACGTCTCGGGCACCTTCCGCGACCGCGCGGTCGCGG
Organism: Pseudolysinimonas sp.; assembly: GCF_044239695.1. GTDB lineage: Bacteria > Actinomycetota > Actinomycetes > Actinomycetales > Microbacteriaceae > Pseudolysinimonas_A. Next base: position 63,450 of record NZ_JBIIAW010000003.1, read on the forward strand.
CGGGGGTCGAGCCGCGGGTCGCCGAGCACCACGGCATCAGCGCCGCCGTCATCGCGGGCGACCTCGCCCTGTTCAACGCCTACCGGCTGATCGACAAGAGCGGCGTCGGCGACGAGGTGCGCGGTCGGCTGCTCGAGGTCATGGACGAGGCCCTCTTCGCGAGTGCGGCCGGCGAGTTGATCGACATCGACTTCACCCTCCGCCCCGAGGCGCCGCACGTCGACGACATCCTCGCGATGGAGCGGTTGAAGACCGCCGTGTACTCGTTCGAGGGGCCGCTCCAGGCGGGCGCGATCCTGGCCGGTGCCTCCGAGGAGACGGTCGCGACGCTGGGCGAGTTCGGGCGCGAGATCGGCATCGCCTATCAGCTCGTCGACGACGTGCTCGGCGTGTTCGGCGCCGAATCCGAGACCGGCAAGACGACGATCGGCGACCTGCGCGAGGGCAAGCGCACGGTGCTGATCGCCTACGCCTCCTCCGCCCCCGGCTGGGAGGAGCTCACCGCCCTGTTCGGCGATCCCGAACTCGACGACGCGGGGGCCGCGCGCCTCCGCGCCCACCTCGTGCAGTCCGGAGCCCGCGGCTTCGCCGAAGGCCTCGCGCGCTACTACGCCAACCGCGCCCTCGCGCGCCTGGTCGAGCCGCACATCCCGGCGGCCCTGCGCGCGGAACTGCATCCCGTCGCCGACGCGATCCTCGGTCGCGTCAAGTGAGCCGCGACAAGGGAGGCGACGGGGGACCGCGCCTCACCCTCTACGACGAGGTGGCGCAGGCGACGGCGAGTCTCGTCATCCGCCGCTACTCCACGTCGTTCGGGATGGCGGCGCGGCTGCTCGGGGCCGGCATCCGGCAGCCGGTGGAGAACATCTACGCGCTCGTGCGGGTCGCCGACGAGATCGTCGACGGCGGGGCCGAAGAGGCGGGCCTCGACCGGCTGGCCACGGGCCGGCTGCTCAACGCCTACGAGGAGGAGACCGAACGCGCGCTCGACGAGGGCTACTCGGCCGACCTCGTCGTGCACGCCTTCGCCCGCACCGCCCGGGCGGCGGGATTCGGCCCGGAGCTGACGAAGCCGTTCTTCGCCTCGATGCGCGCCGACCTGCACGAGACGGTGCACGACGCGGCGAGTTTCGCGGAGTACGTGTACGGCTCCGCCGAGGTGGTCGGTCTGATGTGCCTCCGGGTCTTCCTCGTCGGCCACGAGCGCACCCCGGCCGAACTCGAGACGCTCGAACGGGGTGCCCGCGCGCTCGGCGCGGCGTTCCAGAAGGTCAACTTCCTCCGCGACCTGGCGGCCGACCACGACAAGCTGGGTCGTAGCTACTTCCCCGGCATCGACGTCTCCCGGCTGACCGACACCGAGAAGCTCGCCCTGGTCGACGACATCGACGCCGACCTCGCCCACGCCGCGGCGACCCTCCCGCTCCTCCCGCCCAGCTCGCGGCGCGCGGTCGCGCTCGCCCACGGCCTGTTCGCGGAACTGTCGCGGCGCATCCGCCGCACCCCGGCATCCGTTCTGATCACCACCCGCGTGCGGGTTCCCGACCCGGTGAAGCTGCGCATCGCGCTCGCCGCCGCCACGACCACAGGAGGCCGCGCATGAGCCGCATCGTTCTCATCGGAGGCGGGATCGGCGGTCTCGCCGCCGCCGCTCTGCTCAGCCGCGAGGGCCACGAGGTCGTGCTGCTCGAACGCAACGCCGAGTTCGGCGGGCGCGCCGGGTCGTGGGAGAAGGACGGCTTCCGCTTCGACACCGGCCCGTCCTGGTACCTGATGCCCGAGGTCTTCGACCACTTCTACCGGCTGCTCGGCACGAGCGCGGCGGCCGAACTCGAGCTCGTGCAGCTCGACCCCGGCTACCGCGTCTACGCCGAGGGCGAGAAGGAGCCGGTGGATGTCTCCGCCGACGTGCACGAGACGCTCGAGACCTTCGACCGCCTCGAGCCGGGCTCGGCGCTCAAGGTCGCGAAGTACCTCGATCGCGCCCGCGAGATCTACGAACTCGCCAAGGAGCGCTTCCTCTACTCGACGTTCGTGAAGCTCGGTCCGGTGTTCCGCGGCGAGGTGATCGCGAGCGGCGGCCGGCTCGGGCGTCTGCTGCTCGAGCCGCTGGACAAGCTGGTCAACCGCACCGTGAAGGACATCCGGCTGCGGCAGGTGCTCGGCTATCCGGCGGTCTTCCTCGGCTCGGCACCCGCCCTCGCCCCGAGCATGTACTCGCTGATGAGCCACCTCGACCTCGTCGACGGCGTGCTCTATCCGGTCGGCGGCTTCACCCGCGTGATCTCGTCGATCGAGAACCTCGCCCGCGCCGCCGGGGCCGAGCTGCGGGCCGGGGCCCAGGTGCGGCGCATTATCGTGACCGACGGCGTCGCGACGGGCGTCGAACTCGCCGACGGCGAGGTGATCGAGGCCGACATGGTCGTGTCGGCGGCCGACCTGCACCACACCGAGACGGTGCTGCTCACCGACGACTCCTCCCGGTCGTACCCGGAGGAGTACTGGCAGAAAGCCGTCGCGGGACCCTCGGCTCTGCTGGTCTACCTCGGGGTGCAGGGGGAGCTGCCCGAACTCGAGCACCACACCCTGTTCTTCGCGCAGGCCTGGGCGGCGAACTTCGAGGCGATCTTCGGCAAGACCCCGCGCATCCCGGACGTGCCGTCGTTCTACGTCTGCAAGCCGAGCGGCATCGACCCGTCGGTCGCGCCCGAGGGCACCGAGAACGTGTTCGTGCTCGTTCCGCTGCCCGCCGACCCGGGGCTCGGCCACGGCGGTCTCGACGGCGCGGGCGACGAACGGATGGAGGCGCTCGCCGACTCGGTGATCGCGCGCATCGCGGAGGAGGCCGGCATCCCCGACCTGGCGACCCGCATCGTGCTGCGCCGCACCGTCGGCCCCGCCGACTTCGTGAGCGACCTGAACGCCTGGAAGGGCACGGCGCTCGGGCCGGCCCACATCCTCAAGCAGAGCGCCTTCTTCCGCCCCGGCAACATGTCGAAGCGGGTGAAGAACCTCTACTACGTCGGGTCGTCGACGATCCCCGGCATCGGCCTGCCGATGTGCCTGATCTCCGCCGAGGTGCTCGTCAAGCGCCTGCGCGGCGACACCACCGCGGGTCCGCTCGAGGCCCCGCTGCGCAGCGTCACCACGACCGCGACCGGGCGGATGCTGGGGTGAACTTCCTGTACCTCGGCGCGCTGCTCGTGTCGATCGCCGGGATGGTCGTGCTCGACCTGCGGTTCAAGCTGTTCTTCGCCGCGGCACCCCTCCGCGCGGCGATCGTGCTCGTCGTCGGCCTGGCGTTCTTCCTCGCCTGGGACGTCGCCGGCATCACCCTCGGCATCTTCTTCCGCGGCAATCCCGGGCTGCTGACCGGCGTGCTGCTGGCGCCCGAACTCCCCCTCGAGGAACTCTTCTTCCTCACCCTCCTCATCTTCACGACGATGAACTCCTATGCCGCCCTCTCCCGTGGGTTGAGTAGCGGGCGGCGTAGCCGCACGCGTATCGAAACCGGGAGCGCAGACGCATGACGTACTGGATGCTCAACGCCCCGTTCCTCGCCCTAGTCGCTCTCGTCGCCGTGGTCGCCCTGATCGCCCGCCGGTCACCGTCGTGGCGCGGCATCGGCCTCGCCGCGATCGTCGTGCTCGTGCTGACGGCGATCTTCGACAACGTCCTGGTCGGCACCGGCATCGTGGGCTACGACCCCGCGCTGATCTCGGGCGCGAAGATCGGCGTCGCCCCCCTCGAGGACTTCGCCTACGCGATCGCCGCCCTCGTGCTGCTGCCGTCGCTCTGGTCGCTGCTGACCCCTCGGTCGTCGAGTAGCGCGCAGCGCGTGTCGAGACGGGCATCCGAATGATGCGTTCGCTGTTCCTCACGAGCCGCCCGCTGAGCTGGGTGAACACGGCGTTCCCGTTCGCCGCGGCCTACTTCATGACGACGCGCGAGATCGATGCGACGCTGATCGTCGGCACCCTGTTCTTCCTCGTGCCGTACAACTTCGCGATGTACGGCATCAACGACGTCTTCGACTACCAGTCGGATCTGCGCAACCCGCGCAAGGGTGGCGTCGAGGGTGCGCTGCTCGAGCCGCGCTGGCACCGCCTCGTGCTCTGGCTGTCCGGCATCCTCGCGCTGCCCTTCGTGGTCTACCTCGTCGTGGTCGGCGACCCGGCGAGTTGGGCGGCGCTGGCCGTGAGCCTCTTCGCGGTCGTCGCGTATTCGGCCGCGGGCCTGCGTTTCAAGGAGCGCCCCGTGCTGGACTCGCTCACCTCGAGCACCCACTTCGTCTCGCCCGCGGTCTACGGCCTGCTGCTGGCCGGCGCCGACTTCACGCCGGCGCTGTACGCGCTGCTCGCCGCGTTCTTCCTCTGGGGCGCGGCGTCGCACGCCTTCGGAGCGGTTCAGGATGTCGTGGCCGACCGGGAAGGCGGGATCGGCTCGATCGCCACCGTCATCGGGGCGCGCCGCACCGTGCGCCTCTCGGTCGTGCTCTACCTGCTCGCCGGCATCCTGCTGCTCGCCACGGACTGGCCGGGTCCGCTCGGTGCCGTGCTCGCCCTGCCGTATGCGATCAACGTCGCCGGCTGGTGGCGGGTCACCGACGAGACCGCGCCCGACGCCAACCGGGGGTGGCGCCGGTTCCTCTGGCTCAACTTCGCGACCGGGTTCGGCGTCACGATGCTGCTGATCGCCTACGCCTTCGTGGCGCCCGCCGCGCCCTGAACCTGCTGCGGCAGCTTCACGAAGAGGAACAGCACCAGGCCCACCGCGAGGATGAGCAGGATGCCGACGATGCCCCAGGCCTGCACCCCGCCCGAGAGCGCGATGAACGCGCCCCAGAGCAGCGGTGAGAAGAAGCTAGTGGCGCGGCCGGTGGTGGCGTAGAGGCCGAAGATCTCGCCCTCACGACCGGCCGGGGCGATGCGGGTCAGCAGCGAGCGGCTCGCCGTCTGCGCGGGTCCGACGAACGCCGCGAGGGTGAGCCCACCCGCCCAGAACACGGCCGGTCCGAGGTCGCGCAGAGAGAACACCAGGATGCCGACGATCACGAGGCCGGTGAGGGCGAACACGATGACGCGCTTCGGGCCGAAGGCGTCGTCGAAGCGTCCCGAGATGATCGTGCTGATCCCGGCGACGACGTTCGCGACGACACCGAAGATCACGACGCCGAAGAAGTCGAACCCGAACGTGATCGCGGCGATCGACCCGGCGAAGGTGAAGATGCCGGCGAGCCCGTCGCGGTAGACGGCGCTCGCGAGCAGGAACCAGAAGATGCCGCGCGCCTCGCGCCACAGCTGACGGATGTCCTGGAACAGCACGACGTACGAGCGGAAGAAGTTCACGCGCGGCCGGCCCGCGGCGGGCGCGGCCTCCGGCACGGCGAGGAACAGCGGGATGCAGAAGACGAGGGTCCAGACCGCGCAGCCGACGGCGACGAGGCGGAGGCCGGTCGACTGGTCGAGCCCTGACCATCCGGAGAGCTGCCAGGCGATGACGAGCGTCAGCATGATGATGCCGCCGAGGTAGCCGAAGCCCCAGCCGAGCCCGCTGACCCGGCCGACGGTCGACCTCGTCGAGACCTGCGTGAGCATCGCGTAGTAGTTGACGGCGGCGATCTCGCTGATGACGCTCGCGAACGCGATGAGGATCGCGCCGAAGAGGAAGTAGCCGGGCGCGGGCTCGACGAAGAACAGGGCTCCGGTGGCGACGATCAGCAGCCCTGTCCAGATGCCGAGCCACTTCTTGCGGTTGCCGGCGGCGTCGTTGCGCTGCCCGAGCACGGGGGCGACGAGCGCGATGATGAGCGCTCCGAGACCGATGATGAGCCCCATCTGACCGGACAGGTCGTCGTCGGTCTGCCCCGGCATCCCGAACAGCTCGGCGTCCTGCAGGTAGAGCGGCGCCCAGACGAAGCTCAGGATGACGGTGTTGTACGGCTGCGCGGCCCAGTCCCAGAACGCCCAGGCGATGACCCGCTTGCGCGGCACCGGCTCCTTCTGCAGCTCGAGTCCGCTGACGCCCAGTTCGTCGACGGTCGCAGTCGGGTTCGGCAGGTTCGGGCGGGGATCGGTCATGGCGGCACGCTACTTCCGTGAGGTGAACGCCCGGTATCGACGCTGATCCGAGCCACTCGAACGCTACTCCCTGAGGGTTCGCTCGGGGTTGAGCCGTGGTGGCTCAACCCCGCTTGACAGAAGTTATCCACAGGTGCAAACTTGAGCCTGCGCGACTCAAGCCGCGCGACCCAGAGACCAAGGAGTACACACGCACATGGCCCGCGCAGTCGGAATCGACCTCGGAACCACCAACTCGGTGGTCGCCGTGCTCGAAGGTGGGGAGCCCACCGTCATCGCGAACGCCGAAGGCTTCCGGACGACCCCGTCGGTCGTCGCCTTCACCAAGGACAGCGAGGTGCTGGTCGGCGAGACCGCCAAGCGCCAGGCCGTCACCAACGTCGACCGCACGATCGCGTCCGTCAAGCGCCACATGGGTACCGACTGGAAGACCGACGTCGACAGCAAGAAGTACACGCCGCAGGAGATCTCGGCGCGCATCCTGGCGAAGCTGAAGCGCGACGCCGAGCAGTACCTGGGCGAAGACGTGACCGACGCCGTCATCACCGTTCCCGCGTACTTCAACGACGCCGAGCGTCAGGCCACGAAGGAAGCCGGCGAGATCGC
>NZ_JBIIAW010000042.1:0-23634 GCF_044239695.1 Pseudolysinimonas sp.
GGGCGACGGGCGACGGGCCGGGTGCTGTCGGCGCTCGCGCAGATCGCGCCGCCGACCGTGGCCGGCCGCTGGTCGCTGCTGCCCGCCCCCGAGGCGAACCCGACCATCCGTTCCGCCGCCCTCGCCGAGACGCTGCTCGAGCGGCATGGCGTCGTCACCCGCGGGGCCGTCGTCTCGGAGGGCGTCGCCGGCGGCTTCTCCCTCGCCTACAAGGTGCTCGCCGGGCTCGAGGAGACCGGCCGTACCCGCCGCGGGTACTTCGTCGAAGGGCTCGGCGCGGCGCAGTTCGCCACCCCGGCGACCGTCGACCGGTTGCGCACCTTCGCCGCCGATCCCGACGAGGGTGCCGCGCCCGTCGCCGTCACCCTCGGCGCCACCGATCCCGCGAATCCCTACGGCGCCGCGCTCGGCTGGCCGACGATCGAAGGCCACCGCCCGGGCCGCAAGGCGGGCGCGCTCGTCGTGCTCGCCGACGGCGCCCTCGGCGTCTACGTCGAACGCGGCGGCAAGACGGTGCTCACCTTCGGGCTCGACGAATCCGAGATGAACGCCGCCGCCGAGTCCCTGGCCGCCACCGTGCGACGGGCGGGCGGGAAGTTGCGCATCGAGAAGATCGACGGCGCCTTCGCCGTCGGCACCCCGTTCGGCGACGCCCTCGCCCGCGCCGGTTTCGCCCCCACCCCGCAAGGCCTGAGACTACGAGGGTGAGTTCTCCGCACACCGAGGCCGATCCCGGCACGCCCAGCCGCCTCACCCGCTGGCGGCGGCCGATCGCCCTGCTCGTGCTCCTGCTGCTGATCGTCGGGTTCGGCGCGTTCCGCATCTACGTGATCGGCGATGGAGAGGGGAACCTGCTGACCACGCCGGGGGCCGACCGGGACGCCGATATCCCGGCCGGGGCGCTCGAGATGGAGGTCATGAGCATCACCGATGGCGACACCCTGCGACTGCGCGGCGTCGAGGGGGGCGACGCGACCGAGGACGTGCGCCTCGTCGGCATCGACACCCCCGAGGTCTACCCGGTGTACGAGTGCTACGGCGATGAGGCCGAAGCGGAGCTCGCGCGTCTCGCCCCCGTGGGCGGCACCGTCTACATCGCCGACGACGAGGACCCCCTCGATGACTACGGCCGCTCCCTCTACTACCTCTGGGCGACCGACGGCACCTTCATCAACCTCGCCCTCGTCGAAGGCGGCTATGCCGAAGCCATCCGCGTGGCCCCGAACGACGCGTTCTACGACCAGCTCCGCGCGGCCGAAGAGAGCGCTGCCGACGCGGGACTCGGGATGTGGAGCTGCTGAACCGTGCCCGAAGGCGACACGGTCTGGAAGACCGCCCAGCTGCAGCACGCGGCTCTCGCCGGCGCGGTGCTGACGAGGAGCGACTTCCGGGTACCGAAGTACGCCACCGTCGATCTCTCCGGTGAGACCGTCCACGAAGTGGTCTCCCGCGGGAAGCACCTGTTCCACCGCGTAGGTGGGTTCAGCATCCATTCGCATCTCAAGATGGAAGGCGTCTGGCGGGCTTACGGCCCCGGCGAGAAGTGGACCAAGCCGGAGTTCACCGCCCGGGTGATTCTCGACGCGCCCGGAGTGCAGGCCGTCGGCTTCGAGTTGGGCTTGCTGGAGGTCATCAAGACGACCGACGAAGAGGATGTCGTCGGCCACCTCGGCCCCGACCTGCTCGGCGCGGACTGGGATCCGGAGCTCGCCGTCGGCCGGCTCTCCGTCGACCCCGAGGTACCGATCTACGTCGCGCTGCTCGATCAGCGCAACCTCGCCGGGGTCGGCAACGTCTACGCGAACGAGCTCTGCTTCCTGCGCGGCGTCCTGCCGACGCGGCCCGTGGGTGAGACGCCCTCCCTCGACAAGGTCGTCGCCCTCGCCGAGCGGATGCTGCAGGCCAACAAGCAGCGCTTCACCCGGTCCACCACGGGCAACCTCCGTCCCGGCCAGACCTCGTGGGTCTACGGCCGCACGGGGCGTCCGTGCCGTCGGTGCGGCACGAGGCTGCTCGGCGGCGAGCTCGGCCGCGTCGAAGGTCAGGAACGGGTCGTCACCTGGTGTCCGCGCTGCCAGCGATAGGCGCCCGCGACCCGCGACCGTCGCGGTCGGGGGATCAGGGGGAGACCGGCACCGTGACCACGGTGGATGCCGCATTGCCGGCGGCATCCCTGGCCGTGACGACGAAGTCGATCTGTCCCGAGCCGCCCTGAGCATCGGCGGGGAGGTCGAAGGCGAACGTCCAGCCGCCTCCCGCGGGCGACATCGCGGCAGACCCCGCCGCGTAACCCGACCAGGAGATCGCGACCTGCGTCACACCGACGGCGTCCTGGGCGACGGCCGTGATCGTCGTCCCCGTTCCGTTCATCGAGAACAGCATGGCCGGGTTCGCCGAGGCTTGAACTGTGGGAGACGTCGTGTCAGCAGCGGGGGGCGGCGGAGCCGGATCCGGAACGGGAGCGGGAGCGGGAGGCTGGATCGGCGGCGGCGTCGGAGTGGGCGACGCAGTCGGAGTGGGAGTGGGAGTGGGGGATGCTGTCGGACTCACCTGCACGGACGGCTCCGCGCTCGGCTCGCGGCCGCCGTCCCCGGTGAGCGCGAGCCCCACCCCGGTCGCGGTTCCCCCGACGATCACGAGCCCGAGCAGGATCCCGCCCGCGAGCATCCCGAACAGCCGGCGACCCCACCCAGGTGCGACGGGACCGACCGCGGAAGCACCGGGGTCGCCGGCGGCCAGCCGCGAACGGATGGCGTCGGCGACCCCGGTGGAGTCACCCGGTGCCGCCGCCTGGGCGAACGCGTCGCGCAGGCGGCCGTCGAGTCCGGCGTTGCCGCCGATGGGCTCAGCCATGGTGATCCTCCTTCCTCAGTCGCGCCGCGAGCGCCTTGCGGGCGCGGTGCAGTTGGGTCTTGATCGTGCCTTCGCTCACGCCGAGACCTTCGGCGACCTGCTGCACGGATTGGTCGAGGAGGTAGTGCAGCACGCACACCTCCTTCTGCTGGCGAGGCAGGTCTTCGAGGGCGCGCAGCACGTCGATGTCGAGCCCCGCGAGCGCGGAGTCGTAACTCTCGTCGTCGGTTCCGACCTTCGCATACGCGCGCGACTCGGCGCCGCGCGAGCGCTGGAGGTCTCGGGCGCGGTTGCTCGCGACGACCGTGATCCACGCGGCGACGTTGGTGATCTCGCGCGCCGGGGGCTTCGCCAGGAAGCCGACGATCGCATCCTGCACGGCATCCGCCGCATCCTGCCGGTTGCCGGTGATGAGCCCGACGGCCGCGACGACCTTCGGGTACTCGTGCGCGACGAAGGAGTCCAGGTCGACCTGGGTCCTCTCGGCCACGGCGGTTCTCACGCTTCTGCGACGCGGAGCGCACCCGGCCGGGTTGACCGGATGGTGAAGAATAAGGAGCTGCCGACAGCATCCCGTATGCGCGCGGCCGGGCGCCACACCGCGTTTCCGGCGACGCGCAAGCCCCAACCGGCGCCGCACGCCCGGCGTAGGGTCCGAGCGTGGCCCCCTCGACGAACGCAGCTCGCCGCGCCAACGACCACGACCGCGCGGAACACCGCTGGCCGGCGGTCGGCGCGATCCTCGTCGCCCTGACGCTCTACGCGTTGCTGCCGAGCAGCTTCCTCCCCGCGCTGCGCATCGGGGTCATCGTGGTCTGCGTGCTGCTGCTCATCCCGGTCGTCGTGGTCAACCCGGTGCGATTCACCCGGCAGACCCGCTGGTCGCGGCGGGCGTCGATCGTGGGTACCGCCGTGCTCGTCGTCGCCAACCACGTCGCCCTCGTGCAACTGGTGATGCAGTTGCTCACGCCCGACAACCCCGAGGCGGGCACCCTCTTGCTCGCCGCCACCCAGGTCTGGATCACGCACGTCATCGTCTACGCGCTCGTGTTCTGGGAGATGGATCGGGGTGGCCCGGTGATGCGCTCCACGGCGAAGCGCGAGGACTTCCCGGATGCCGACATCCGATTCCCGCAGGACGAGGATCACGACGCGGTGCTCGAGGTCGCCCGCAGCTCGTCGAGCTCGTCCAACTGGACGCCGAGCTTCGTCGACTATGCCTACTTCGCCCTCACCAACACGATGGCGTTCAGCCCGCCCGACGCCATGGCGCTGACTCCACGGGCGAAGATCCTCACCGGACTCCAGGCGCTCGGCGGGTACGTCATCCTCGTGCTCGTCATCGCCCGATCGGTGTCACTGCTCGGCTGATGCCGGAGCTGCTCGGCCCGGAGCCCCTCGCCAGACTCAGGCCGTCGCGCACTCCAGCCGGGCGACGGCCAGGTCCAGATCGAGGCACTGCGCGATCTCGACCGACGTGTTGTAGACCGGGCCGAGCAGGGTGACGAAGACCGGACCGGCGACCTGCACGTAGCCGACGACACGGAAGCCGTCGGGGAGCTGCTCGACGATGCGGAAGACGTCGTCACGCGCGGCCTCGGCGACGAGGCGGGCGCGGGCGGGAGAAGGGACGGGAGCAGCCGGGATGCTCTCGAGGGCGGGCGCTTCGGTGCGGGCCGGGCGCGACGTCGCTCTGGTTCGGCGGTCGTCGGTGAGAGTCATGGTCAACTCATCCCATCACCGCTGATCTCGGCAATCCAGGCCTTGCCAGCTCTCGGCGCCGGTGCTATTTCGTCACGCGGGAGACCAGCGCCGAGTCCGCCGGCAGCGTGACCGGGTCACCCGAGACGTCGTCCGACGTGCGGAACAGCACCTGCTCGGCGCCGCCGGCCACCCACTCCGCGTCGCCGAGATTGAGTCGGACGCGGACGCGGCCGCGCACGAGGGTCACTCGTCGAGCCTGCTCGTCGACGGTCGCGGAGAGTTCGCCGAGCCGCGGGCTGTGCAGGTCGTGCTCCGCCGCACGCAACGCGATCAGCGCGCGGTACTGCGCGAGCAGGGTGCGATGCGGCTCGGCGTCGAGCTCGCTCCAGTCGAGCTTGGACCGCGCGAAGGTGGCGGCGTCCTGCGGGTCGGAAACCGTGTCCGGATCCCACCCCATCTTCGCGAACTCGGCGATCCGGCCTTCTGCGGTGGCCTTCCCCAACTCGGGCTCGGGATGCGCGGTGAAGAACTGCCACGGCGTCGAGGCTCCCCACTCCTCGCCCATGAACAGCATCGGGGTGGACGGCGTGAGCACGGCGAGCACGGCGGCGATCGCGAGACGCCGAGGCGAGAGGGATGCCGACAGCCGGTCCCCCGCCGCGCGGTTGCCGATCTGGTCGTGATCCTGCACGAAGGTGACGAGCCGCCAGGCCTCGACGTCGTCGCCGAGCGGCACCCCGTGCTCGCGTTCCCGGAACGACGACCAGGTGCCGGCGTGGAAAAAGCCGCGCGTCGCGACGACGGCGAGCGCCGACAGCGGTTCGAAGTCGGCGTAGTACCCGGTGGTCTCGCCGGTCAGGGCGACGTGGGCGGCGTGGTGGTAGTCGTCGCTCCACTGCGCGGTCAGACCGTACCCGCCGTCGTTGCGGGAGGTGAACATCACCGGGTCGTTGAGGTCGGACTCGGCGATGAGCGTGAGCGGGCGGCCCACGCGGGCGGCCAGGGCGTCGGTCTCGCGGGAGAGGGTCGCGAGCAGGTGCTCACCGCCCTCCGCGGGGGAGGTGTCGTGGAGGGCGTGCACGGCATCCAATCGGAGTCCGTCGACGCCGTACTCCTCGAACCACATGCGGGCGCCGTCGAGGATGTAGCGCCGCACCTCGGGTTCGCGGAGGTCGAGGCTGTCGCCCCAGGTGTTCGCCGTCCCGTCGCGGAGGTACGGGCCGTACAGCGGCAGGTAGTTGCCACTCGGTCCGAGGTGGTTGTAGACGACGTCCTGGATGACGCCGAGTCCGCGCTCGTGACAGGCGGCGACGAACCTCGCGTAGGCGTCCGGGCCGCCGTAGTCCTCGTCGACGACGAACCAGGCGACCCCGTCGTAGCCCCAGTTGTGCGCGCCGTTGAACCCGTTGACGGGCAGCAGTTCCACGAACGCGACGCCGAGCTCGACGAGGTGGTCGAGTCGGCTGGCGGCAGCGTCGAGGGTGCCCTCCGGCGTGTAGGTGCCGACGTGCAGCTCGTAGATGACGCCATCCCGCAGCTCCCGGCCCGGCCAGTCGACCCGTGCGCGCCGCGGGGCGGTCGCCTCACTCAGCCCGTGCACCCCGTCCGGCAGCCGGCGACCCCGCGGGTCGGGCTTCGGCTGAGGATCGTCGTCGAGGAGGAAGCCGTACCGTGCGCCCGGCGGCAGCTCCGGGCCCGTCCACCAGCCTCCGCCGACCAACCGCATCGGATGCCGGGCGCCGTCGATCTCCACGGCGACGGTTGTCGGGCGGGGCGCCCAGACCCGGGCGAGCGTCACGAGTCCTCCCGCAGCAGCAGCGCCACCGGGTAGCGCTCGAACAGCGTCCCGAGCCGGACGCCGGCGCCCTCGTCGTCGTCGTGGATCGCTCCGGTGAAGGCGTCGATGTAGCGGCCCGCCTGCACGATCACCACGGTGTCGCCCCAGCCGCCGAGACGTTCGAGTCCGACCGGAAGCCGCGTGGCGACCGGGATCGCCCCGCCGCGGTCGGCGGCCACGACGTGGGTCGCGGCCGCGCCGAACGCGGGCAGCGGGAGATAGCGGTCGAAGAGGTCGGGACGGTCGCGCCGCGCCCGGAGGGTGCGCGAGGTGACGAGCAGCTTCGCCGCGCCCGACTCGTCGACCTCCGGCAGTTCGCCCGCGTCGAGGCGGGCGAGCAGGTCGCGGCGTCGCGCGAAGTCGACCGGTCGGCGGTTGTCGGGGTCGACGAGCGAGCGCTCCCAGAGTTCGCTGCCCTGATAGACGTCGGGGACCCCGGGTCCGGCGAGCTGGAGCAGTTTCGCCGCGAGCCCGTTGGAGCGCCCGGCCGGGGCCAGCCGCGCCACCATCGCCTCGACATCCGACCGGGTCGCGGGGTCGTCGTAGAGGCTGTCGACGAGCCGCTGCATCTCGTGTTCGAACCCCGGCGCCGGGCGCGTCCACGTGGTGGAGGTGCCGGCTTCGCGCGCGGCCTTCTCGGCGTAGGCCCGGAGGGCGTCGCGCTCGCGCGGCCACGCGCCGACGATCGACTCCCAGAGCAGGTTCTCGAACGGCCCGTCGCCGAGCGAGAGCGCCGAGCGTCGTCGGGCGACGAACGCCGCCCACTCGTGCGGGATCTCGGCGAGCGCCGAGATGCGCGCCCGGGTGTCCTCGCCGCGCTTGGTGTCGTGGGTGGAGAGCACGGTCATCGAGAACGGCAGCGCGGCGAGGCGCGACTGCTGCCGGGCGTGGAACTCGTCGACCGTGAGCGCGAACTCGTCGGGGTCGCCGCCCACCTCGGTGAGCGAGGCGAGACGCGACACGCGGTAGAAGGCGGTGTCCTCGACGCCCTTCGCCATCACCATGCCGCTGGTCTGCTGGAACCGCACGGCGACGCGGCGTTCCGGATCGGCGAGCGCCACGCCCACGGTGGCCAGCGTGTCGGCGAGGTCGGGTCGGTGCCTCCCGGCGGCGTCGAGCGCGTGCTCCAGGTGCTCGGCGCCGTAGGGGAGGTAGCTGCGGTAGACGGGGAAGCAGGCGAGCAGCTCGGCGAGGGCATCCGCCAGTTCCTCGGGATCGCCGGCGTTCGGCGCCTCCGCGAGCAGGTCGCGGACGAGCCGGTGCACCTCTGAGTTCAGGATGCCGTCGGCGATCCCGCGCTTGGTCTCGTGGATGATCTCGGCCCACGCCCGGCGCCCGCCGCGGAGTCCGGCATCGATGCGGTCCAACGCGTCGCGTCCGTCGGGGTCGACGAGCACGCGGTCGATCTCGCCGAGCGCGTCGTAACCCGTGGTGCCCGCCGTCGCCCAGAACGGCGGTAGCGTCTCTCCGCGCTCGAGGATCTTCTCGACGAGCACATAGGCCCCGTCGGTCGCCGTGGCGAGCCGGTCGAGGTAGCCGCCCGGGTCGGCGAGCCCGTCGGGATGATCGACGCGCAGCCCGTCGACGAGTCCCGAGCGCACCCAGCGGATGATCTCGCGGTGGGTGTCCTCGAAGACCTCGGGGATCTCGACCCGAACCGCGGCGAGCTCGTTCACCGCGAAGAAGCGCCGGTAGTTGAGTTCGGAGTCGGCACGGGTCCAGTGCACGAGTTCGTAGTGCTGCCGCGCGTGCACGTCGATCGCAGCCCCGTCGCCCGTGCCGGGCGCGAGCGGGAACCGATGGTCGTGGTAGCGCAGCTCGTGGCCCTCGACCCGCAGCGCGTCGGCGTCGTCGCCGAGCACCGGGATGCGCAGCCGCCCGTCACCGGCATCCCAGTCGATGTCGAAGTACTCGGCCCACACCGACGCCCGACCGAGCCGCAGCACGTCCCACCACCAGGCGTTGGCGGCCGGCATCCCGACCCCCATGTGGTTGGGCACGATGTCGACGAGGAGGCCGAGGTCGCGGGCGCGCGCGGTCGCCGAGAACGCCGCGAGACCGTCGCGACCGCCACGC
This sequence comes from Pseudolysinimonas sp., assembly GCF_044239695.1. Lineage (GTDB taxonomy): Bacteria > Actinomycetota > Actinomycetes > Actinomycetales > Microbacteriaceae > Pseudolysinimonas_A. Next base: position 8,471 of record NZ_JBIIAW010000042.1, read on the forward strand.
GCGGGGTCGACCCGCGTGACGTCGACGACGTCGTAGCCGTGTCCCGAGCCCGGAGTCGCCTCCAGCAGCGGCGAGAGGTACACCCAGTCGGCGCCGAGGTCGCGGAGATAGTCGACCACCTCGGCCGCCGCGTCCAGCGGGAAGTCGGCGGTGATCTGGAGGCGATAGGTGGAGACCGGGAGGCGGGACTGCGCGCTCACGGCAGCTCCGGGCCGGCGGGGGCGAGTGTGACGCTCACCGCCGCATCGCCGGACTCGGGCGCGACGTGCTCGCGCAGGACGACGAGGGAGTGCGGCGCGACCGTCACCGTATCGCCCGCGCTCAGCGGAGGACGGTCGACATCCGCCGCGCTGGTGTCGACGATGACGTCCCACGAGATGCCGGTGAGGGCATCCGGCAGCACGACCTCCAGGTCGCTGTCGTCGGCCGAGAAGTAGACCAGGAACGACCGGTCGACGACGCGCTCGCCGCGCGGCCCGCGCTCGTGGATGCCCTGGCCGTTGAGGAACATGCCGACCGCACGACCGAATCCGGAGTCCCAGTCCTCGGGCTCCATCAGTTCGCCCGAGGGCCGCAGCCACTCCAGGTCGGGCCACGGCTCGCCGCTGCCGCGCTTCACCGGCCGGCCGTCGAAGAACCGCGACCGCCGGAAGACGGGATGGTCGCGGCGCAGCTTCACGAGCGCCGCCGTGAACTCGATGAGACCGCGATCGGCGGTCTCCCAGTCGACCCACGACAGCTCGGAGTCCTGCGCGTAGACGTTGTTGTTGCCGCCCTGGGTGCGACCGAGTTCGTCGCCGTGCAGGATCATCGGCACCCCCTGCGAGAGCAGCAGCGTCGCGAGGATGTTGCGCTGGCGCCGGCCGCGCAGCTCGAGGATGCCGGCATCCTCGGTCTCGCCTTCGACGCCCGAGTTCCAGGACCGGTTGTGACTCTCGCCGTCGTTGTTGTCCTCGCCGTTGGCGTCGTTGTGCTTCTCGTCGTACGACACCAGGTCGCGCAACGTGAAGCCGTCGTGGGCGGTGACGAAGTTGATGGAGGCCACCGGACGGCGCCCGTCCTGCTGGTACAGGTCGGCCGACCCGGTCACCCGGGCGGCGAACTCGCCGAGCGTCGACGGCTCCCCGCGCCAGAAGTCGCGCACCGTGTCGCGGTACTTGCCGTTCCACTCCGTCCACTGCGGCGGGAAGCCACCGACCTGGTAGCCGCCCGGGCCGACGTCCCAGGGTTCGGCGATGAGTTTCACCTGCGAGATCACCGGATCCTGCTGCACGAGCTCGAAGAAGGTCGAGAGCTTGTCGACCTCGTAGAACTCGCGGGCGAGGGTCGAGGCGAGGTCGAAGCGGAATCCGTCGACGTGCATCTCGAGCACCCAGTAGCGCAGCGAGTCCATGATCAGCTGCAGCGTGTGCGGGGTGCGCACGTTGAGCGAGTTGCCGGTGCCGGTGTAGTCCATGTAGAACGTCGGGTCGTCGTCGACGAGGCGGTAGTACGCCGCGTTGTCGATGCCGCGCATCGAGAGCGTCGGGCCGAGGTGGTTGCCCTCCGCGGTGTGGTTGTAGACGACATCCAGGATGACCTCGATGCCGGCCGCGTGCAGGGCACGCACCATCCCCTTGAATTCCTGCACCTGCTGGCCGGGCGCGGCACTCGGATTCGACGCGTAGCCGGCGTGCGGCGCGAAGAATCCGATCGTGTTGTAGCCCCAGTAGTTGCGCAGGCCCTTCTCCTCGAGCGTCGAGTCGTGCACGAACTGATGCACCGGCATCAGCTCCAGCGCCGTGATGCCGAGCTTCTGCAGGTGCGCGATGACGGCGGGATGCGCGATGCCGCTGTACGTGCCGCGCAACTCCTCGGGCACGTCGGGGTGCTGCATCGTGAGGCCCTTCACGTGGGCCTCGTAGATGACGGAGTCCTTGTACGGGATGCGTGGGGAGTTGTCGCCGGTCCAGTCGAAGAACGGGTTCACGACGACGCCGAGCATCATGTCGGCGGCGGAGTCGTCGTCGTTGCGGCCGTCCGGGTCGTCGAACGGATAGGAGAACAGCGACTGCCCCCAGCGGATGTCGCCGACCGTCGCCTTGGCGTACGGGTCGAGCAGCAGCTTCGACGGGTTGAACCGCTTGCCGGTCGCCGGGTCCCACGGGCCGTGCACCCGGTAGCCGTAGCGCTGGCCCGGCTGGACGCCGGGGAGATAGGCGTGCCAGACGTAGCCGTCGACCTCGGTGACGCCGACGCAGGTCTCGGTGCCGTCCTCGTCGATCAGGCACAGCTCGACGCCCTCGGCGGATTCGCTGAACAGCGCGAAGTTGGTGCCGTTGCCGTCGAACGTCGCGCCGAGCGGATACGCGGATCCCGGCCAGGTCTGCAGAGCGCCGGGGGTGGTGTCGGCCATCAGGAGACGCCCGCCCGGGTCGAGTTCTCGTCGACGCCGTCGAGCACCCAGCCGTCGTCGCTCGCGCGCAGGTCGAAGGTGGCGCCCTCGCCCGCCTCGGAGCACGCGCGCACCCGCCAGTAGCGCACGCCGTTGATGTCGGCGCACTTGGGCTCACCGAGGACGCGGAAACGCGAGCCGCCGCTGACCAGTCGAACTGGGCGGTCCCGCACGAACCAGACGGCGACAGAGGAACCCGCGCGTGACGGATGGAGGAGCGTCATCGTCGCGCTCACCGGACGGGGGCGAAAGGGGTGGCGGCGCGCACGGAGTCGCAGGAGCGGATCATGAGTTGAACGCTAAAGCGGCGGCGCCGTCGGGCTCCGGGGGTTGACACGTCTGCACCCCGGAGTTACCGCGTCAGGTCGACGTCTCCTTCTCGGGCGGCTCCGGGGTGAGCACGAGCCCGCCGGGCGAGTTCGCCGACTTGGTCAGGATCTGCACCCACTGCGCGTTGAGGCGCGGCTGGCGTCCGCCGAAGTACTCGAAGGTCATCGGGATCGACGGCGCGAGCCAGATCGACGTGCGTCCGAACCCGCTGCGCGACGGCTCGGTCCAGGTGAACGAGAAGTGCTCGCCGCGGCGCAGCTTCGACCAGATCACCACCTGGAGGTGGGCGAGGATGCGGTCGTCGAACGAGACGGCGAGTTTGGAGTCGTACGTCAGAGTGCCCATTGCCCGCAAGGATATCTCGCCGCGCCGCCGGATCGACGCGCGGAGTGGGGGCCTTTTCTCCCGCGGGTGCGGCGTAGTATACGCAGACGATGGACGATCTGTCCGCAGTTGACCGCGACCCGAAAGCGGCCGAATCTGATTCGGTGCATGAGGGCGATGAGCCGCGTTCCGCGGCCGAACTGGCGGGGCAACTCCGCCGAGCTTTCGTGGCGGGCGAACTGACCGCGTACTTCCAGCCGCAGTACGACCTGAAGACGGGGCGCGTCGTCGCCGTCGAGGCGCTGTGCCGCTGGCAGCATCCGCAGGACGGGCTCCTGCTCCCGGGCCGCTTCATCGACGTCGCCGAGCAGTACGGCCTGATCGCCGACCTCGGCCGCTACATGCTCGAGGCATCGGGACGCCAGGTGGCCGACTGGCACCGCCGTGGCGTGACGGTCGGCGTGTCCATCAACGTGTCGCCGTCGGAACTCACGCCGGAGTTCGCCGCCGCAGCACTCGGTCGCCTCCGGGAACTCGATCTCCCCCGCGGCGCCGTCACCGTCGAGATCGTCGAATCCCCCGCCATCCTCTACTCGGACGAGGAGTTCGCGACCCTCAACGCCCTCATCGACGGGGGCGTCGGGGTGTCGGTGGACGACTTCGGCACCGGGCACACGTCGCTCGAACTCGTGCGCCGCCTGCCGCTCACCGAGGTGAAGATCGACCGGTCGCTCGTGCAGGACGGCAGCGCCGAGGTCGATGCGATGGTGCAGGAGTGCGTGTCGGTCGCGCGCGAACGCGGCGCGTGCGTCGTCGCCGAGGGAATCGAGACGCTCGAGCACTTCGACCGCGCGGTGCGCTGGGGCTGCGACCGCGCGCAGGGCTACTTCTTCTCGCCGCCGCTGCCGGTCGCCGATGTCGAGCCCCTGCTGCGTGGCGTCGCTTAGCTGATCACGGAAGGCCGCGAGGCGCGGGACTCAGCCGCGGACTCCGACGACGGCCCCTGCGGGCGGGCGTGAGGTCAGATGCCGTACTGGTCGTCGGGCGACAGGTCGGCGTCGCCATCCGACTCCGCCGAGCTCATCGTGTCGCCGCCGACGTCGATCTGAGACCAGGTCACCGGCATGCCCGGAGAGAACAGGATGTCGATGCCCGGGCCTCCCCGCAGCGGCGGAATGTTGACGTACCCGCCACCCGCCTTGATCGCCTCGAGGATCTGGTTCTTCAACTCCGTCACCGGCTCGGGCAGGAAGTAGTCGCGTCCATCAACGGTCAGCCGGTTCACAATTGCCACGTGGTCAGGGTACACAGCGCACACCCGGACCCGAATATGATCGACGCGATGGGATCCCTGCATTACGGTTCGCCCTCCGCGACCTTCGAGATCGACGACCGCACGCTTGCGCACGTCGAACTCGTCGTCCTCGCGAAGCTGCGCCGCAACGAGAGCTTCGCGCTGACGATCGACGGCGCGAAGGATGCGCGGCAGACCGTCTGGATCAATGCCTCCTCGACCCTCCGGTTCGAGTTCGGCTCGTCGACTCCGGAGATCAACCGCGAATGGCTCGACGAGCTGATCGACTCGGCGAACACCACCACGGGGATGCGCATCCTCCCCGAGCCCGAGAAGAAGACCTCCGCCGCCTGACCCGCGCCCGGTCACGGGCGTAGCCTGACGACGTGGAACGTCGTGAGGTTGATCTGGTCGTCATCGGTGCCGGCGCGGTCGGGGAAAACGTCGCGGATCGCGCCGTGCAGGGCGGCCTCGGCGTCGTCCTGATCGAGGCCGAGCTCGTCGGGGGCGAGTGCTCGTACTGGGCCTGCATGCCGTCGAAGGCCCTGCTCCGGGCCGGTGCCGTCACCCGGGCCGCCCGCGCCGTCGGAGGTGTCGGAACGGTCGGCGCCGTCGACCCGTCCGCCGCCTTCGCCCGCCGGGACGCGATCACCCACGGTTGGGACGACGCGTCGCAGGTCGACTGGGCGACGGGCGCGGGCATCGAGGTGGTGCGCGGGCACGCCCGCCTGGCCGGTGAGCGCCGGGTCGTGGTGACCGCCCCGGATGGCACCGAGACCGAGTTCGTCGCGACTCACGCCGTGGCGGTCGCGACCGGGAGCGCGGCGCTGCTGCCCGACATCCCGGGGCTGCGCGACCTGCACCCGTGGACCAGCCGCGAGGCGACGAGCGCGAAGGTCGCGCCGCGGAGCCTCGCGATCCTCGGCGGCGGGGTCGTCGGCGCCGAGATGGCCACCGCATACGCCGACTTCGGCACCCGCGTGACGCTCATCGCCCGCAGCGGCCTGCTCGGCGGGCAGGAGCCGTTCGCCGGCGACCGGGTCGCGGCCGCACTGCGGGCGCGAGGCGTCGACATCCGGACGGGCGTCGAGGTGACGGCGGCCCGGGCCGAAGGCTCCGACAGGGTGCTCGAACTCTCCGACGGCTCCGAGGTGCGGGCCGCCGAGGTGCTGGTCGCGGTCGGGCGAGTCGCCCGCACGAGCGACCTCGGCGTCGAATCGATCGGCTTGGAACCGGGTGCCTGGCTGACGACCGACGACACCTTGCGAGTGGTCGGACACGACTGGCTCTACGCGGTCGGCGACGTCAACCACCGCGCGCTGCTCACCCATCAGGGCAAGTACCAGGCGCGAGCGGCGGGCGACGTCATCGTGGCCCGAGCGACCGGTGCGGACGTCGACGACGCCCCGTGGGGACGCCACGTCGCGACCGCCGATCACGCCGTCGTGCCGCAGGTGACCTTCACCGACCCCGAGGTGGCCTCCGTCGGTCTCACCGCCGCGGCCGCCGAGAAGGCCGGCCACCGCATCCGAGTGGTCGACTACGACCTGTCGTGGCTCGCCGGGGCGAGCGTGCAGGCCGACGACTACGCGGGCACCGCGCGGGCGGTCGTCGACGAGGACCGGAAGGTGCTGCTCGGGATGACCCTCCTCGGCCCGGGCGTCGGGGAGATGATCCACGCCGCGACGATCGCGATCGTCGGCGAGGTGCCGCTCGACCGCCTGTGGCACGCGGTGCCGTCGTATCCGACGCTCAGCGAGGTGTGGCTGCGGCTGCTGGAGACGTACGGGCGGTAGCGGTCAGTCCGAGACCCGGTTGCGCCCCGCGCGCTTGGCCCGGTACATGGCGGCGTCGGCCGCCTCGAGCAGGCCGGAACGCGGCGCGCCCACATCCGCGACCACGAGGCCGCACGACGCCGTCACCGCGACGACCTGGGCCCCGACTACGATCGGCGCGGCGACGGCCTCGACGATCCGGCCGGCGAGCGTGCGCACGTCGGCGCCGCGCACGCCGTCGCAGAGCACGACGAACTCGTCCCCGCCGAGCCGCACGACGACGTCGGTCGCCCGCGAGTGCGCGAGCAGTCGGCGCGCGACCTCGAGGATGACGGCGTCCCCGACGTCGTGCCCGTAGTCGTCGTTGATGCGTTTGAAGTCGTCGAGGTCGACGAACAGCAGCGCCTTGCCGTCGGGGCCGACCGGATCGGGGTTCTCGAGCCGCTCCACGAGGTAGCGGCGGTTGTGCAGCCCGGTGAGGGAGTCACGCATGGCCAGCTCGGCGAGCCGCGCCTCGGCCCGACGCTGCAGGGCGGTCTGCAATTCGTGCCCCAGCTCGCCCGCTTCGTCCAGCACGGTCCCCCACGCCTCCGAGCGATCCCGCACGCTCCGCCGCCAGGCCGAGAACGAGGTGCGCGGCGAGAGGTCGTCCGCGCGATTGGTCATCCCGGGGTCGCCGAGCCACCCGATCTCGCGGGCGACCTCGCCGCGGAAGAACGCCAGGGTGTCGCCCTCCGCGTCGAGCGGGATCACGAGCAGTCCCGCGACCTCGGGCAGGAGGTCGGCGAGATCCGGGCGGTCGAGGCGGAGGCACTCGGAGGAGAACCCAGCCCCGTCGAGGATCTCGAGCACCCGCTCGAAGTCCCGGCGCGGCGGAACCCGCCCGGCGACCCGCGCCCGCCCGTCGATCCGGACGACGACCCCGTCGGCGGGCACGAGGTCGAGCACCGTCTTGGGCCCGCCGAGCAGGGCGGCCGGGATGTCGTCGGACGCGTAGAGGGGGGCCAGCAGTGCCGCGCGGCGTTCCCGCACCTCCACGGCGTGGCGCAGTCGCTCGATCTCGCCGATCGAGGCGAGCTGCATGGAGATCTGCGTCGCGAGGACCTCGAGCGATCGCCGCAGCAGAACCGGGAGTCGCCGCTCGGTGCGGTGCGCGCAGGTGATCATGCCGACGAGTCGCCCCTGGTCGACGATCGAGAGCGACATCGTCGATGCCTGCCCCATGTTGCGCATGTAGGCGAGGTGGTACGGGGAGACGCTGCGGAGCTCGGCCTGGGAGAGGTCGAGAAGCCGCGCGTCCTCGAGCACCCGCGAGTCGCCGAGGGCGAGCAGCGGGATGCCGGGATCGCTCGTGCTGACGATCGAGCGGGAGACCTTCGTGAGGTAGAGCTCCCGCGCCTGCACCGGGATGTCCGAGGCCGGGAAGTGCAGGCCGAGATAGGGCTCGAGCTCGGGATCCCGAGCCTCGGCCACGACCTCGCCGTGCCCGTCGTCGTGGAAGCGGTAGAGCATCACCCGGTCGAACCCGGTGATCGTGCGGATCTCGACGGCGGCTTCGCGTCGAAGATCGGCGATCGAGGTCACCACCGACAGACGCTGGATGGCTCCGACGACGCCGGTGCGCACGTACTCGTTGCCGACGACGACCATCTCGAGTTCGACGATCGCGAGGCCGGCGACGTGGTGGACCACGGCATCCGCCGGCTGGCCCGCCCAGTCGACCCGGACGGGGTCGACTGCGTTGCCGGTGCGGGCGGCGTACTCCAGCGATCCGCTGCCGACCTCCCCGATCGGTCGGCCCAGCCACTCGCGGGCGTTCTCGCTCGCGACGACGACGACGGCACTCCCGGGGTCGACGCCGAGCAGGACGCCGTGCGACTGGATCAGACCGGGGGTGCGGATCGGCTCCTTCGCGCATTCCTCGAGTCGTCGCAACTCGTCGGCGTCGACCGCGAAAACGGCGGGGTCCACAGGCTTCTCCAACACATCGGTCGAGTGAGAAGACCGAAGCCCCAAAGTACCCAGCACGATAGGCGCGCCGGAAATCGTCGGGGAGGGGGTTGACGGGACGGCCACCGATCTGTGTGAGGGGCCGACCGCCGTTACCGATTCGATATCCGGACGGGCCAGACCACGGCGTGTGGACCTTGAACCGCGTCCCCGCGCTCCGCTAGCGTGGGCTCGCGCCACCGGCGCACCGCCGAAAGATGAAAGGAGGCCGGCCATGTTGAACGCAGATTTCCGAGCGAATCGCTCCCTGGGGATGATCCCCACGCGCACCGCCGGCTTCGTCGGCATCCTCACCTCGCGACGCGGCTGACGGGCTCCTCCGCCGCCGAGTCACGGTGGCGATGCTGATGAAGCCCTGATCCGCAGTCCCCTCTCGGTCGAGAGCGCGACGGCCCGCGGATCACGCCCCGTCACGACTCGTCGGACTCCACTCGAGCACCCGACGTGGTCGATTCACCTCCAGCCGCCACGAGCGGCACTGAATCACTCCCCGTGAGGAACTGCACCATGTCATCGACCCTGACCACCCATCCGCCCCAACCGGCGCGCCCGGCGCTGCCGGAGCAGGAGGCGCCGCGACTCGCGTCGCGTCGTCCGAACGCTCTCGACAAGCTCGCGCTGCGCGTCGGCCTGATGCTCATCACGTACGGACGCCGTTCGTACGCCGCTCCCGCCGCGCCCCGGCGCCACGAGGTGCACCTGCCCGACCGCTCGTGGGAGCCGGCCGGCTGGCTGCCACGACCCGGCGCATGAGCCGGCCCGCTCGAACGCCCCCACCGGATGGCCGGGACCCCCGTGGTCCCGGCCATCCGCCGTCTCCGCCGAGCGGGGTCACGCCGACGCGGCGGCGTCCCGGTGGGCGCTGACCTCATCCATGTGGGCGATCGCCCATTCCTCCAGCGCTCGCAGCGGCTCCTGGAGCGAGCGGCCGAGCGTCGTCAGCTCGTACTCGACGCGCGGCGGGACCTGCGCGTAGACGGTGCGCGTGACGAAGCCGTCGCGCTCGAGCGACCGCAGCGTCTGGGTGAGCATCTTCTGCGAGATGCCCCCGACCCGCGCGGCGAGCGCCGAGAAGCGCTGAGGTCCCGGGTCGAGCGCGCCGACGATGAGCACCGTCCAGCGGTCGCCGATGCGGTCGAGAAGGCGCCGGCTCGGGCAGTCCAGCCGGTACGGGTCCCACGGGATCGCGCTCATCGGGGTTCCTCTCTTACCTCGAAGTGCCTACTTCCGCACCCCGTCTTACTCACGTACGGTAACTGAGTTACCCGCAGAGAGTAAAGGAACCCAGAACATGGCACGCATCACCGTCCTCGGCGGCACCGGCTACTCCGGCGCCGCGATCGTGGCCGAAGCCGCGAAGCGCGGACACGACGTCACCGCCGTCAACCGCTCGGCCGTCGAGGCCCCCCTCGCCGGCGTCGAGTACGTCACCGGATCGGCGCTCGACGCCGACATCCTCGACACCGTGATCGCCGGACGCGACGCGGTCGTGATCGCCCTCTCGCCGCGCGGCGACATGGCCGGGAAGCTCGAGGGCGTCGTCTCCGACGTGCTCGGTCGCGTCGACGGCACCCCCACCCGCGTCGGCTACGTCGGCGGCGCCTCGTCGCTGCTCGTCGAGGAGGGCGGGCCGCGGCTCTGGGACGTCTCGCACGAGCACATGCCGGCCGACGTGAAGCCGGAAGTCGAGACCGGGATCAACGCCCTCGAGCTGATGAAGTCCTCGCCCGAGAGCGTCGACTGGTTCTACGTGAGCCCGCCGCAGGACTTCGGCGCCTGGCTCGGCACCGCCTCGAAGGGCAGCTACCAGCTCGGTGGCGACGTGCTGCTGAAGGATGCCGACGGCGTCTCCACGATCTCCGCGGCCGACCTCGCCCTCGCGATCGTCGACGAGATCGAGAAGCCCGCGCACCGTCGGGCACGGTTCACCGCCATCCACTGACCCCCACCCGGCTCGCGTCCGAGCGCCCGTCGCACCCCCGGTAGGCTCACCGGGGGTGCGACAGAGGTGGCGTGCCGGAAGGAACCACAGCAGCCGTGAGCAAGCCGATCGTCCTCATCGCCGAAGAACTCTCCCCCGCGACGGTGGAGGCGCTGGGACCGGACTTCGACATCCGGAACATCGACGGCACCGACCGTCCCGCCCTGCTCGCGGCCCTCGCCACCGCGCACGCCGTGCTCATCCGCTCGGCGACGCAGATCGACGCCGAGGCGATCGCCGCAGCTCCGGCGCTCAAAGTGGTGGCCCGCGCCGGCGTCGGCCTCGACAACGTCGACATCACCGCGGCGACGACCGCGGGCGTCATGGTGGTCAACGCGCCCACCTCGAACGTGATCAGCGCCGCCGAACTGACGATCGGCCACATCCTCTCGCTCGCGCGCCACATCCCCGCCGCCCACGCCTCGCTCGCGGCGGGCGAGTGGAAGCGCTCGAAGTTCACCGGCGTGGAGCTGTACGAGAAGCGGGTCGGCATCATCGGGCTCGGGCGGATCGGCGCGCTCATCGCCGCCCGACTGCAGGCCTTCGGCGTCGAGATCGTCGCCTACGACCCCTACATCACCGAAGCCCGCGCCCAGCAGCTCGGCGCGACCCTCCTCCCGCTCGACGAGCTGCTCGCCACGAGCGACTTCGTCACGATCCACATGCCGAAGACCCCGGAGACCACCGGGATGATCGGCGCCGCGCAGCTGAAGAGCATGAAGAACACCGCCTACGTGATCAACGTCGCCCGCGGCGGCCTCATCGACGAGCAGGCCCTCGCGGATGCCCTCGCCGCGGGCGAGATCGCGGGGGCGGGCATCGACGTGTTCACCTCCGAGCCGCCGACCGACGACGTGTTGACCGGCGCGCCGAACATCGTCGTGACTCCGCACCTGGGCGCATCGACCGACGAGGCCCAGGAGAAAGCCGGCGTCTCGGTCGCACGATCGGTGCGACTGGCCCTCGACGGCGAACTGGTGCCCGACGCGGTCAACGTCGCCGGAGGCGTCATCGCGCCCGAGGTGCGACCCGGCATCCCGCTCATGGAGCACCTCGGGCAGCTGTTCGCCGGCCTCGCCGACGCCCCGCTGTCGAGCATCGACGTCGAGGTGCGCGGGGAGATCGCCGAGCTCGAGGTGGGCGTGCTGCGGCTCGCCGCGCTCAAGGGCGTCTTCTCGCAGGCGGTCACCGAGACCGTGTCCTACGTCAACGCCCCGCTCCTGGCCGAGCAGCGCGGCATCACGGTGCGACTCACCACCGACCCCGTCGCCGAGGACTACCGCAACGTGCTGAGCATCAAGGGCACGACGACCGACGGCAAGAGCCTCTCCGTCTCGGGCACGCTCGCCGGCACGAAGCAGGCGGAGAAGATCACCGAGATCAACGGCTACGACATCGAGGTGCCGATGGGGCGCCACCTCGTCGTCATGGAGTACACCGACCGCCCCGGCATCGTCGCGATCTACAGCTCGGCCCTCGGCGACGCCGCGATCAACATCGCCGGGATGCAGATGGCGCGGCGCGGTCGCGGCGCGGATCAGCTCAGCGTGCTCACGCTCGACTCGGCCGTTCCGGAGGAGATCCTCGCCGGCATCCAGAAGGATGTCGACGCCTCCGTGCTGCGGCAGGTGGAGATCGTCGACCTGTAGTCACCCGCGCGCGGCACCGCGGCGGTTCAGCAGCGTCACCAGGAGCGCGGCGATCCCGGACGCCGCGAGCGCCACGCCGAGCAGGGTGCCCGGCGGAAGCTCGAGGTGCAGGAAGTCACGCGCGAGCGGCACCGCCAACACGGCGACCAAGCCGACGAAGCCCCCGGCGACGACGACGCCGGTGAGGCGGGTGAGCGGCCGCGCGAGAGCGGTCAGCACGGCCAGCGCGCTGAGAGTCAGCGTGATCACCGCGAGGGTGTGGATCTGCGCCGACGACGTGCCAGCCTGGGCTGAGGCGACGGCGACGACCGCGATGACGGCAGCGGCGACCGTGGCACCCGCGGGCACGCAGAACCGCAGAGCCCGCCGCAGGAAGCCCCGGCGGGCGATGCTCGCGTTGGGGAGCAGGGCGAGCACGAGTGCGGGAAGCCCGATCGTCAGCCCGTCCACGACCGACAGCTGCCGGGGGAGGAACGGGAACGGCCACATCAGCAGGCCGAAGGTGAGCGCGAAGGTGATCGCGTAGATCGTCTTCGCCAGGAAGAGCTTGGCCAGCCGCTCGACGTTCGCGATGACGCGGCGACCTTCGGCGACGACCCGCGGGAGTTCCGCCAGATCGCTGTCGAGGAGCACGACATGGGCGACGGATCGCGCCGCCGGGGAGCCCGACCCCATCGCGATGCCGAGATCGGCGTGCTTCAACGCGAGCGTGTCGTTGACCCCGTCGCCGATCATCGCGACCGTGTGCCCGAGCGACCGGAACCCCAGGATCATCCTCTTCTTCTGCTCCGGCGTGACGCGTCCGAACACTCGCTCGGTGCGCAGCACCGCCGCGAGCTCGGCGTCGCCCGCCGGAAGGTCGCGGGCGTCGTACCCGGTCGCCGTCGGGAGCCCGACGTCGTGGGCGACCGCCGCGACCGTGTGCGGGTCGTCGCCGGAGATCACGCAGACCTCGACGCCCTGCTCGGCGAAGTAGGCCATCGTCTGAGCCGCGTCCCCGCGCACCTCCTCCCGGAAGACGAGGAGGGCGACCGGATGCAGGCCGTCCGGCAGGCTCGGGCGGTGCGGATCGGCGGTCGGCGGAATCGGCTGGGAGGAGCGGGCGAGCACGAGCGTGCGTTCGCCGGATGCGGCGAGCGCGGAGGCACGGGCGCGGATCGCCGACCCCGTCCGGGAACCCGTGAACACCACGTCCGCCCCGCCGAGCACCCAGGAGCCCGACGGCGTCCCCGCCCCGAAGTGGGCGGCGCTCCACTTGTGGCGGCTCGAGAACGCGACGACGGCGTCGGGTGGCGTCGCCCCGGAATACTCCGCCGCGATCGCGCGCGAGGTGGCGTTGGCGACCGGATCGGCGGCGAGCGACGCGAGGGCGATCTGCCAGCCGTCGGGAGCGTCGGCGACCGGCTCGACCCGATCCAGCACCATCGTGCCCGCGGTCAGGGTCCCGGTCTTGTCGATGCAGAGCATGTCGACGCGGGCGAACCCCTCGACGGCCGCGAGCTCGCGCACGAGCACCCGCCCGCGCGCGAGCCGGACGGCGCCGACCGCCAGGGCGAGGGAGGCCATGAACACCAGCCCGGTGGGCACCATCGCGATGATGTTGGCGACCGACGCGATCGCCGCCTCGCGCCACGCCCCCGTCGAGACGGCCACGGGCCAGCCGCCGACGGCCTGCATCTGGCCGTTGACGACCACGGCCCCGACCGGCACGAGAGCGATCGACAACCAGCGGATGACGCGATCGAGCGAACCCCTGATCTCGCTCTCGACCAGGGCGAACCGCCTCGCGTCCGCGGTGATCCGGGCGGCGTACGAGTCGGCGCCGACGCGCGCGACACGCGCCAAGCCGCTGCCGGCCACGATGGTGGAGCCGCTCAGCAGCTCCCGACCCGGTGCGGCGTCCACCGGGTCGGCCTCCCCGGTGAGAAGGGATTCGTCGACCTCGAGCGCGCGCGACTCGAGCACGACGGCATCCGCACCCACCTGTTCGCCGGGGCTCAGCACGAGCACGTCATCCCGGACCAGCTCGGCCACCGCGCACTCCGTGTCGACACCGTCGCGGCGCACCTGAGCCGGCGACGCGTTGAGCACGGCGAGTCGAGCCAGGGCGCGCTGGGCACGGAATTCCTGAGCGATCCCGATCGCGCTGTTCGCGACGGCGAAGAAGCCGAACAGCGCGTCCTGCCACGCCCCGAGCACCAGCAGGAGCACCGTGCTGCCGATGACGATCCCGTTGAACACGGTGATGACGTGGGAGACCACGATGCGCGTCAGCGAACGTCCGGTGTCGTCGGGGGCTGCGTTTCCGAGCCCGCTCGCCCGTCGCGCGTCGACCTCGCGCGCGCTGAGACCGATCACCGCAGCCCGATTCCGGGCATCCCGGGACGTGGCGGAGGAGATCGGTTCGGACCGTCCGGAACGGGACATGCGTGCCTCTCGGAGGCGGTCGCGGTGCACGGGTTGGCCGGATCCGGTCAACAGCCCCTGAGCGACGCGGGACGACGAGATCCCGAGGCACCGACGAGTGGCTCGACGGTAGGCCCCGCGGCTGGGAGGACGCCCGGCTGCCGAACGCCTACGCCGCCGACGCGGAGGTGTCCAGGCCTTTCGCCCGCGCGCCTCCGCGGGTGAGGGTGGAACGTGCCATTCGTCGAAGACCTCACCGCCTGGGTGCCCCGACAGCGCTGGTACGCCGGCAAGAGCCACGAGCCGCGGCTCCGCATCCTCGATGCGCAACCCGCCCCCGGTGCCACCCGCTACCTGCTGATGGACGACGCCGGCAACCTGCCGACGCTCTACCAGGTGCCGACCGCTCTCGCGGAGGGCGAGGTTCCCGCCGACGCGCTCATCGTGGAAGACGCGACCGGACGGATGATCGATGCGGCGCGGTCCGCCGAGTTCGCGGTCGGGACGCTCGCGTCGATGGGAGTCGACACCGCGCGGGTGACCGGATCCCGCGTGCTCACGGGTGAGCAGTCGAACACCTCGATCGTGTTCGACGAGGACGGGCGTCCGACGATCATCCTCAAGCTGTTCCGCACCCTGCACCACGGCGAGAATCCGGATGTGACGGTGCAGCGGGCGCTGAGCGACGCCGGGTCGCCCTACGTCCCGCGCTTCCTCGGCAGCGTCGACGCGGAGTGGCCGGACGTCGGTCGCCTCGACCGGCTCGCGCGCGGCACGCTCGGGTTCGCCCAGGAGTTCCTGCCGGGGGTGCGCGACGGGTGGTCGATCGCCGTCGAGGCGGCGCGCGACCGCCGGGACTTCACCGAGGCCGCCCACGACCTGGGCGTCGCGGTCGCCGGGGTGCATGCCGCGCTCGCCGAGACCCTCCCGACGCGCGCGGGGCGTTCGTCCGACGCGAGCG
>NZ_JBIIAW010000043.1:0-23333 GCF_044239695.1 Pseudolysinimonas sp.
GGCTGATGCCGCCCCTGACGCCGGGCTCGCACTGCCTGGGCAAGGGGTGCGATCACGACTCCGCCCGCACGGCGGCGGTCGCGCATCCGGCCGCCGCCGTGCGGGGTCGTCGGGTCCGCGGCGGGACGCACGTGCGCAGCGCGGCGACGGCGGCCACCGGGCGACGCTCCGCCTAAGCGCCTCCGGCCACGTACGGGGTCGTCGTCGTGAGGGCGACGAACCCGAGCCGTGCGAGGATCGGCCGGCTCATGTCGGAGGCGTCGACCTGCAGGTATCGGTACCCGGCGTCCCGCGCGACGGCCGCGCGGCGGGCGACGAGGGCGCGGTAGATGCCGCGACCGCGGAAGGCTTCGAGGGTCGACCCGCCCCACAGCGACGCGAACTCGGTGCCGGCGCGCAGGACGAGCCAGGCGGCCGACACCAGGCGCTCGCCGTCGTCGGCCACCAGCACCCGGAAGCCGTCGGGCCCGAGGCGCTGCGCCTGATCGCGGAGGTCGTCGGCGATCCAGGTCCAGTCGTCATCCCAGATCTCGGTGTGCAGCTCGCCGATCGCCCGGAAGTCGGCGGGATCGGTCGTCTCGCGGATCGTCACCCCGTCGACCTCCGCCGGGTGACCGCTCAACGCGTCGACGGATCCCACGACGACCGTCTCGCGCTCCTCGGCGACGAACCCCGCCGCCTCGAGCCGCGCGGTCAGGTCGGCCGGCTCGTCGTACGCGTAGGTCTTCCACTCGACCTGGATGCCGCGAGCGGCGAAGTGGTCCCGCTGCCGGGCGATGAGCTCGTCGAGGGCGGCGCCGCGCACCCCCGTATCCGAGGGCGCCGCGATGAAGCCGCCGTGCGGGTACTCGACCCGTACGACCGGCCCGTCGCGCTCCGCCGGCGCTCCGTCGAAGTCATCCCGCGCCCGGGCCCGCTCGAAGCGCTCCAGCAGGTCGGCCACATCGAGGTCGCTCACAGCACCCGAGCCTAGTAACGGCTATTTGCCCGAAATGGCCCCATCCGCGTCAGCGAAGGGGCCATTTCGGGCAAATAGCGATTCGTGACCTCGGGCGTCAGTCGAGCCGGCCGACCGAGAGGACGCGGATGACGGCGACGCCCTCGTCGGCGGAGGCGGCGAGGTCGACCTCCGCCGTGATCCCCCAGTCGTGATGAGCGGCCGGGTCGTCGAGGATCTGCCGCACGACCCAGCGCTCCGGCTCCTCCTCGACGAGCAGCCGTGCCGCGCTGCGGGCATCCGGTCCGGTGCCGATCGTGTCGTGCTCGGCGTAGTAGTCGTCGAGCGCCTGCGCCCAGTCCACCCCCGGATCGAGCGCGAGCAACTCGTCGTCGCGCTGCAGCGCCGCGGCCTGCACCCGGCGCCACAGGGCGTTGCGCACGAGCACCAGGAACGCACGGCGATTCGTCACGACCGACGTCGGCGGGGGCGGCAGCACGGGCTTCTCGCCGACCAGCTCCGCCGGGTTCTGCAGCGCCGTCCACTCGTCGAGCAGGCTCGAGTCGACCTGGCGCACGAGTTCGCCGAGCCACTCGATGAGGTCGTGCAGCTCCTCGGTCTTCACCTCGTCGGGGATCGTCTGCCGCGCGGCGCGGTAGGCGTCGGACAGGTAGCGCAGTACGAGCCCCTCGCTGCGACCGAGTTGGTAGAACTGCACGTAGTCCGAGAACGACATCGCCCGTTCGTACAGGTCGCGCACGACCGACTTCGGTGACAGCGCGAAGTCCCGCACCCAGGGCTGCGACGAGGCGAAGGTCTCGAAGGTCTGCTCGAGCAGCTCCTCGAGCGGCTTCGGCCAGGTCACCGACTCCAGCAGCTCCATGCGCTCGTCGTACTCGATGCCGTCGGCCTTCATCCCGGCGACCGCCTCGCCGCGCGCCTTGAACTGCTGCTGCGACAGGATCGGCCGGGGGTCGTCGAGGGTCGCCTCGACGATGCTGATCATGTCGAGCGCGTAGGTGGGCTGCTCGGGATCGAGCAGTTCGAACGCGGCGAGCGCGAACGGCGACAGCGGCTGGTTGAGCGCGAAGTTGGGCTGCAGATCGACGGTGAGGCGGATGCGGGGCTTGGTGCCCGGGGAGGTGTCGAACCCGCCGCCGGTCTGCTCGACCACTCCCCCGGTGCGCAGGGTGCGGTAGATCCCGAGGGCGCGGCGGGCGAGCTCGCGCTGACGCGCCGGCGGCTCGTGGTTGTCGAACACCAGCGCGCGGACATCCTCGAACGGGTCGCCCCCCTCGCGACCGATCACGTTGATGAGCATCGCGGCCGTGATCTGCATCGACGACGTCAGCGTCTCGGGCTCAGCGGCGATGAGCCGCTCGAACGACGCCGGTCCCCAGGAGACGAACCCCTCGGGGGCGCGCTTCTTCGGGCCGCCCTTCTTGCCACGGGCCTCGGCCTTCTTCGCGGCGAGCACGTTCTCGATCTCGTGCTCCGGCGCTTCCGCGACCACGTCGCCGGCGACGTCGTGGCCCGCCCGCCCGGCTCGCCCCGCGATCTGGTGGAACTCGCGCGCCGACAGGTGCCGCATCTTGACGCCGTCGAACTTGGTGAGCGCGGTGAGCAGCACGGTGCGGATCGGCACGTTGATGCCGACGCCGAGGGTGTCGGTGCCGCAGATGACGCGCAGCATCCCGAGTTGGGCGAGCTGCTCGACGAGCCGGCGGTACTTGGGCAGCATGCCCGCGTGGTGCACCCCGATGCCGGCGCGCACCAGCTTCGACAGCGTCGCACCGAACCCGGGCGAGAACCGGAACCCGCCGATCTCCTCGGCGATGCGGTCGCGCTGCTCGCGCGTCGCCACCTTCGCCGAGAGCAGCGCCTGGGCCCGCTCGACCGCGGCGGCCTGGGCGAAATGCACGATGTAGACGGGCGCGAGGCGTTCCTCGAGCAGCGACTCGACGGTCTCGTGCACGGGCGTCACGAGGTAGCGGTAGTGCAGCGGCACGGGCCGTTCGACTCCGGTGACGTGGGCCACCTCCCGGCCGGTGCGCCGCTTCAGGTCAGCGGACAGGTCGGTGAGATCGCCGAGCGTCGCCGACATCAGCACGAACTGCGCCCGGTTCAGCAGCAGCAACGGGATCTGCCAGGCCCAGCCGCGCTGCGGGTCGGCGTAGAAGTGGAACTCGTCGGCGATGACGACGTCGACATCCGCCGCCGCCCCCTGTCGCAACGCCACATTCGCGAGGATCTCGGCGGTGCAGCAGACGATGGGCGCATCCGGGTTCACGCTCGAGTCGCCGGTGACCATGCCGACGTTCTCGGCCCCGAACACCTCGACGAGGGCGAAGAACTTCTCGCTCACGAGCGCCTTCAGCGGGGCCGTGTAGAACGAGCGGCGTCCCTGCGCGAGCGCGGCGGCGTGCGCGGCGATCGCGACGAGCGACTTGCCCGTGCCGGTAGGGGTGGAGAGCACGAGGTGCTTCTCGAGCACGAGCTCGAGCACCGCCTCCTCCTGTGCCGGGTAGAGCCGCAGCCCCCGACCGCGGGCCCAATCGTCGAACGCCGACACGAAGGCATCCGCGTCCCACGGCGCCGGCAGCGCGGCGACCAGGGCCGTCTCGGGCGACGACGAGGAGGGCTGCATCCTCCGAGTCTGCCCTGTCCCCCGCCGCCCGAACGCCTGCCCCCATCACGGGGTAGACGGTGCGGGTACCCCGAAACGCCCTCAGCGCTTAGAATCAGCTGGGAATCCTGTGTTCAGGCAGGGTCGGGGGCGTGAGGAGCGAACAGTCGTGTCAAACGACGACGTCCGCATCCCCGCGGGCTGGTACCCCGATCCGCTCGGGTTGCCGCAGCTCCGCTGGTGGGACAACCACTCGTGGACCGAGCACACCTCGGATGCCCGCCAGCCCGTCATCCCCGAAACGGTGACCGTTCAGCCGCGCCGCGCCGCCCGGCCCGCCGCCGCCTCCGGCCCGCTGCTCGCCTACGCCGACGACCTCCCGTTCGCCGACGACCTCGCCGACTTCGACGACCTGACGCTGGCGCCCGACCTGGTCGAGCCAAGCCCGACCGAGCTGCCCTCGCGCCGCACCCTGCGCGAGGCCGAGCGTCTCGCCCACGACGACGACGTGGTGCGCGACCTCGCCGGCGACTCGGCTCGCTTCGGCGAACCGCTCGGCGCGCTCGAGGCCCCGGCGCGCGCCGGCGATGCCGTCGAAGCCGACTCTCCCGCGATGCGCTACGCGCGCGCCGCGCGCATCGACGACGCTCCGCGCTCGATGCGCTACGACCTCGACGAGCGCCACGAGGATCTCCTCGGCGAGGCCTCGATCCCGCGCTCGGCGTTCGCGCACGCCAGTTCCTCGACCCGCACCCTCATCCCCGACTTCCCGGAGGAGCAGCACGCGCCGGAGGCCGTCGCCGAAGAGACGACCGAGCGCGTCGTGCGCACGCGCCACGCCGCTCTCACGCACGCCCCGCAGACGACGACGGTGCCGGCCTGGCTCCTCACCCTGCTGCCGATCTACATGCTGCTCGTCGGCATGATGGTGCTGCTCGGCGGCACCGACGCGTCGTTCGCGCCGGTGACGGTGGCGCTCGTCGTGGGCGTGCCGTGGGTGGCCGGCATCGTGGTCGCGTTCATCGACCACCGGATGCTCAGGCGCGGCGGCATGGACCGCCCCGCCCACTGGCTGTGGGCGGTGCTCGGCGCCCCGGTGTACCTGATCGCCCGCCTGGTCTCGACGGTGCGCGAAGCCGGCACCGGGTTCGGGCCGGTGCTCACCTACCTCGTACTCGCGCTCGTCATGGCCGGAGCGGTGCTCGCCGTTCCGGGGCTCGCGATGGAGCTGGCGCCCGCCGCCTTCTCAGCCGAGGCCGAACGTTCCGTCGCCGACGACGGGCGCTCGCTCGGCGCCGACCTCACGATCGACTGCCCCGAGACGCCGCCGCTGCTCGTGCAGCAGTCGTTCTTCTGCACGGCGACCGACGCCGGCGGCGAGTCGTTCCAGGTTCTGGTGAGCCTGCAGCGCTCCAACGGCTGGATCGACTGGCGCGTCGACGACTGGGGCATCTTCAGCATGTGACCTCCGCCCCGTAGGCATCGGGGCGTCGGACACACCCAAACGGGGTCATGAGACACCCAGGGCACATCCCTAGACTGTGGGTACCCCTGCACTACCCATCCCTGCACCTCCCTTCGCATTCGTCCCCCGAGACGTCCCTGCCCCGAAGGAGTACGGCTTGTCCGACCAGGCGACCCGCGTCGTCCCCGCGGGATGGTACGAAGACCCCGCGTCGAGTGCGCACGTGCGGTGGTGGAACGGCCTCGCCTGGACTGAGCACACCACCCTCAAGCCCACACCGACCCCGCGCCCGCAGCCGATGACGGCCTCGTACGGCGACTACGGCGACGGCTTCGGCGACCGGCGCTACGGCGACGGGTTCTCGCAGCAGCAGCAGGATGCCGCCCGCGCCCAGCACGCGGCGGCGCAGCAGGCCGCGGCGCAGGCGCAGACTCAGCAGGTGCCGGCCGGCCAGATCACCACGTCGACCGGATCGACGCACACGCCCGAAACCCTCGCCCGCATCGCCGAAGCCCGCGAACTCGAGCGTCAGTACGGCATCAGCACCGCAGAGAACGACATCATCATGCGTGCCGCGGTCGTCGATCCGGCCGCCGCGACCCGCTCCTCGACTCCGGTCGCCGACGGATACCGCGCGTGGAACGCCGAGCCCGAGCCCGAATACGAGGAGCCCGGAACCGCGACCGCCTCCGTCTGGTTCATCGCGCTCTGGCCGCTGCTGACCCTCGCCGCCGCGGCCGCCGCCGCTTATCTCGCGTTCTACGTGATGCCCGAACCCGCGGTCGCCGGTGTGCCGGTGGTCGCCGCGATCGCGCTCGTCCCGTCGCTGCTCACCCTGATCTGGGCGGCGACGGATGCCCGCAAGCTCCGGTCGCTCGACCACCGTCCGGCCAGTCCTGCCCTCGCGCTCCTCGGGCCGCTCGTCTACCTCATCGCCCGGCGGGCGCGCGTCGCCGGGTCGGGTGCGCTCATCACCCTCATCGTGCTGACGGTCCTCGCGGTGGCGGCTCCGACCGCCGCCTACTTCTCGGGATCGGCCGTGCCGGTCACGAAGGCGCTGGAGATCCAGCAGGCGGTTCAGCAGAAGTTCGTCGGCAGCGGCGAACTCATCTCGGTCGCCTGCCCGGTCTTCGTCGACGACCTCGCCCAGGGCACCCTGTACACCTGCAACGGCGTGCTGCCCGACGGCACGTCGAAGCTCGTCTGGGTGAGCATCGACACCGCCGACGGCGGCTTCAGCTCCGCCCTCGCCGTCAGGTAGTCCTAGCCCCCGCCCGGCCGCCCGTCAACGCGCTGCCGGCCCCCGGCATCCCGGCCTAGCCTCGGGGCATGACCGATCGCATCGTCACGCCCGGATCCGAGATCTCCCCCGACACCCACGTCGGCACCGCGTTCGAACAGGTCCCCGCGGGAGTCTCGGCGGAACCGTCGGACGCGAACCCCGAAGCCCTCGTCGAGGGCAACCGGGTCGCGACCGCGGAGGACATGGAGTAGGCGCCGACACCGAGGAGTTCAGCCGCGCGTCACCGGCGCCTCCTAGGCTGGCGGGGATGCGCATCCTCCTCGTCCGCCACGGCCAGACTCCCGCCAACGTGCGGGGCGAACTCGACACCGCCGCGCCCGGCCCCGGGCTCACCGACCTCGGCGCGCGTCAGGCGGAGGCCGTCGTGGATGCCCTCGGGCACGAGTCGATCGCGGCGATCTACGTCTCGAAGCTACGCCGCACGCACGAGACCGCCGCCCCGCTCGCCGCCGCCCTCGGCCTCACCCCGGTCGAGCTGCCGGGCACGCACGAGATCGAGGCGGGCGACGTCGAGGGCCGCAGCGACCACGACGCCGTGCGCACCTACATGAGCACCGTGTTCGCCTGGGGGTCGGGCGACCCGTCGCCGGCGATGCCCGGCGGCCCCGACGGCCACGCGTTCTTCGCCCGCTTCGACGACGCGATCGCCGGCATCGCCGCGGAGCACCCCGCCGACGCGACGGTCGTCGTGGTGAGCCACGGCGCCGCCATCCGCGTCTGGACGGGGGCGCGGGTAAGCAACCTCGGCGACGGTTTCACCGCCGACAACCACCTCGAGAACACCGGCGTCGTCGTGCTCGAAGGCTCGCCCGAGACCGGCTGGCTCGCGCTGTCCTGGGCCGGGATGCCGGTCGGCGGAGCCGCCCTCGACGACCCGACCGCCGAAGACCCCACGGGCGACCCGCTCGACGACGCCCTCCAAGACTGACCACCCGCGGCGCGGGACTGCGGCCTCGTCGGCGGTCGGCTCTACTCTCGGGGTGTGACCCGGCGGATCCTCTACGCGCGCGTGGAGCAGGTGCGCGAAGGCATCGAGCGACTCGGCATCGACGCGCTCTGGCAGTCGCTCGTCGCCGTGCACGCCCTGCGCGTCGGCGGTCCGGCGACCGCGGCGATCCTCGCCGATCTCCCGCGCCGTGACCCGACCTGGCAGCTCGATCTGCTCGACGGGCTGCAGATGGACGAGCGCTCGGTGCTCTACGAGTACTCGCTCGCCTACGTCGACCGCGTCGACCGCAAAGCGTCGGGCCAGTTCTTCACGCCCGACGACGTCGCGCGATTCCTCGCCGACCGCGCGACGACGTTCCCCGACGGCACCTGGATCGACCCGTGCTGCGGGGTCGGCAACCTGTCGTTCTGGCTCGCCGCCGCGCAGCCCGACCCGGCCGCCTTCGTCGCCGAGCGCCTCGTGCTCGTCGACCGCGACCCCCGCGCGCTGCTGATCGCCCGCGCCCTGCTCGCGACCGAGTTCGCGGTGGATGCCGCGGGCTACGCCGCCCTGGCCGACCGGTCGCGGGTCGCTGACGCCCTCTCCGACGAGCTGCCCGCCT
This sequence comes from Pseudolysinimonas sp., assembly GCF_044239695.1. Lineage (GTDB taxonomy): Bacteria > Actinomycetota > Actinomycetes > Actinomycetales > Microbacteriaceae > Pseudolysinimonas_A. The sequence goes on from NZ_JBIIAW010000043.1 coordinate 7,882, forward strand.
TCGACTTCGCGCTGCTCAACCCGCCGTACGTCGTCGTGCCCCGCGACGACCGTTTCGAGACGGCGGAGGCGCGCGACCTGTACGCCTACTTCATCGAGCGCATGCTCACCCTCGGCCGCGGGGTCGTCGCGATCTCACCCCAGAGTTTCACCGCGGGACGCAAGTTCGCCGACTTCCGCCGGCTGCTCGTGCGCCGGCTCGAGGTGATGGATGTCTACTGCTTCGACAACGTGCCCGACAACGTCTTCCGCGGCGTGAAGTTCGGGTCGCAGAACACCAACCGGGTCAACTCGACGCGCGCCGCCGTGCTCGTCGGGCTCGCCGGAGACCCCGTGGCCGTGCGACGACACCGCATCACCCCGCTGCTGCGCTGGCGGGCCCACGAACGCGACGACCTGTTCGCGGCGGCCGACGACTTCCTCGCCGAGCTTCAGCCCGACGAACTGCGGGCGTTCCCGAAGGTCGGCGCCGCCCTCGTGCCGTTGCACCGGGCGATGCTCCTGGCGCAGACGACCATCGGAGACCTCACGGTGATAGGGCCGACCGCGTATCCGCTCGACGTACCCGTCACCCCGCGGTACTTCCTCTCGGCCGTGCGTCGCGTGCTCGACCGGGGGCACGTGCACCGGCTGTTCTTCGCGACCGCCGAGGACCGCGACCGCGCCGCGGTGGTGCTCAACTCGTCGCTCGCCTACTGGTGGTGGCGCGTCTACGAAGGCGGCATCACTGTCGCCAAGGCCACGCTCGCCTCGGTGCCCGTTCCACTGGAGTCGGCGCCGGCCTCCCTCGTGCGCGCGCTGGAGGCGTCCGAGCGCGACAACGTCGTCGTCAAGCAGAACGCCGGTCGTCGCAACGAGAACGTCAAGCATCCCTGGCGTCTGCTGCGCGACCTCAACCGCGCGGTCGCCCCCGACTTCGTCGACGCCCTCCTCGCCACCCACGCCAACAGTCACCTCGCCTCCCGCGGGTCGAGTGCCCGCGCAGCGGGTGTATCGAGACCCACCCCCGAGAAACGCGCACGGGCCTCCGGATGAGGCTCCCGCTCTGGCCGGCCGGATCCACGAGCGGTTCCCCCGAATTCGACACGCTGCGCGACCACCTACGCGCCGACGACAACCTCCGCGAAGAGCTCGAGGCGGCGCTGCGCGCCAACGTGAACCGCATCGACCCGACCGACCGGGCGAACCGCTTCGGGTCGGGGGCAGCCGTGGAGTGGATCATCGCGGCGGCGGCGTACCAGTCCGGCATCCTCTCGGTGCCCGGCGGCCACAACGCCGACGGCTTCGACCTGCAGTCGCTGCGCGACCAGGTGCGCGGACTGTGGAGTGTGAAGAACACGACGAAGGCGAGCGGTTTCCGGCTGACGAACGGGATGAGCGGCGCCGGCCGCGGGTTCACCGAGGCCGTCATCCTGCTCTCCCCCGCGCTCCCCGGTCTGACCTATGCGCATCCGCAGACGCATCCCGACCTCGCCGCCGCTGTGCAGCAGAAGGACGACCACACCCTCCTGCCCCTGCGCGACGCCCTCCGGCACGCGGAGGAGCACCCCGAGTGCGTGGCGCCGATCCGGATGCCCGTGAACCCGAAGACCGGACGCGACGACCCGTGGATGGACTACGTGAAGTCGCTGCTCGAGCCGCAACGCTTTCCGCGCCTCTCGAAACTCTTCGTCGACGCGACCCCGGCGGCCCGGTCGCTGGCGGGTGAGATCGTCGAACTCGCGAGACTCCGGGATGCCGGCACCCTCACCGAAGCGCAGTTCGAGTCCCTGGTGGCCCGCCTCGCGCACACCGCGGGTTGAGTGCCCGCCGGGGCGCTAGTCGGAGTCGATCTTCTCCAGCAGTCGCTTCGCGGCGCGGGCGATCTCGTCGTGGTCGAATTGCGCGGCTCGGGATTCGAGGGAGATGACGGCGCAGCGGTGGATGGCGCGGAAGTCGCCGAACGGGAACGAGAACCGGCCTTTGCTCTCCTCGGAGTGCTGGCGATCGACGCCGAGGTGCCACGCCGCGTAGGCATCCCCGCCTTCTCGATCGCGGAAGCGGTTCTCGTCGTCGGCGGAGGGCGCGTGCTCGCTCCAGTCGTCGCGTTCGTCGCGCACGCCTTCCCTTCGGCGATGAGCTTCTTGGCGTGTTTCAGGGCGTCGCGGTTGAGGGAGATCACCATGCCTCCGGTCTACGCCGCACCCTCGGGCCGGGCCATCGGTTGACAAGGGCCGGAACTCTAGCCGGGTGGACAGGTCGTGTCACCCCCCTTCCGGATCCGCCGGGCATGGCTTGAGGTGGGATGAGGACTCCCCCGCCCCGTGAGGCATCCGACGAGGGAGCTGGAAGGACACGCATCATGGGACGCCACAGCATGGATTACCAGCCGCCGGCCGATCAGGCCACGACGCCGGACCTCTCGATCGCCCCTCCCGGCGAACCGGTGGACCCGGGAGTCCCCGGTGCGCCCGACGCGCCGGGATACCCCGACGCCCCCGGATCACCCGACGCGCCGTCGACGGTCCCCACCGAGCCGCCGCCGATCGCTCCGGATGAGCCCGACGATGGCGCGTCGGCGCGCACGGGCACCTGGCACCTCGGCGGAACGGACGTGCTCTGATGGGCGCGAAGCCGGGCACGAGCGACCAGGACGGGCAGTTCGACAGCCAGGACATGCCGACGACCGACGGTCAGATGGCGAGCAACACCTCGGAAGAGATCATCCCGCCGAAGGCCGACGACGACCCCGGCGCCTGAGGTCCCGCCTGTGGTCTGAGCCACCTCGCGGGCTTGACTTCCTAATCTACATATCTAGACTAGCGGGATGACGGCTCCCCAGCGACTGACCGCGCCCACGATCGAGGTGCTGCACGCACTGCTCGATGCCACCGATCCCGTGTGGGGTCTGCAACTGGTGAAGATCACGGGCCGACCGACCGGCACGGTGTATCCGATCCTCAGCAGACTCGAGGATGCCGGTTGGCTCGCCGCCGACTGGGAGGCCGAGAGCGACCACCCGGGTCCCCGCCGTCGGCTCTACCGTCTGACTGCGGAGGGCGAGGTCGAGGGCGCCAAGGCGATCGCCGAGTATCGGGTGCGGGCTGCCGCGCGGGCCGCCGGCCGACCCGCTCTGGGTGGCGCGGCGACCGCGGTGACGGCGTGAGCCCCGCCATGAGATTCGACGAACGGGTGGTGCGGCTCGCCGCGGCCACGCTCCCCCGCCGGGTGCGCGACATCCGCCGCGAGGAGTGGCTGGCCGACCTGGAGCACGCGGACGAGCTCGGCATCCCGCGCCGCGATGTCGCGTTCGGCGCTGTCACCTCGGCGCTCACCGCGCGGCCGCACTCCGCGATGTCGGCGCGTCGTCGTCTGGCGATCGGCGCGGCCGTCGTCGGCGGTGCGCTCGTCGCGACGCCCGTCGTCGCCGTCGCGGCGTACGCGTTCGACAACGCGCGCGGCATCGTGACGGTCGAGCAGGATGCCGACGGCACCGAGCAGACCGTCTTCTGGCGGGAGTATCCGGGCATCGCGGGTCTCGACGCCGACGAGCTGCTCGACGGTCCGACCCTCGAGGAGGGCATCGCGACCGGCGAGGCGATGGTCGCGGAGATGCGGGACGCGCTCACCGCCGAGTTCGGCCTGGAGTGGGCGCCGCCGCCGATCGATGAGCTGACGGTGATCCGCACCGAGAACCACTTCGGTGGCTTCTCGATGCTCTATGTGGTGAACGCGCCGACGTCGCAGACCACGACCGTGCCGCGCGCCTGGGCCGACAAGGAGCGGGCGATCGCGATCATCGGCGAGGTGGCGGCCCGCTACGGCTTCGGCGAGCCGACGCTCGACCCGTACGGTTCCGAGGAGTCGACGGAGGACCGCATCCGCGATCTCGGCGGGGCGACTCCCGCCGAGCAGGTGGTGGTGTCGGGCATGGTCCCCGGACCCGCCGGACAGTGGCTGTGGTTCAGTTTCCAGGACCTCGCGAACGACACGACGGGTCGCTTCACCGAGCAGGCCGACCAGAGCGCCGAGCACGGCTGGGAGCGCGAGTCGATCTCGCTCGGCTACGGCGCCAACGGCCTCCTGCCCGAGGAGGATCGTGCCGAGTTCATCGAGCGTCTCGCCCCCTTCGCCGGCTACGCGCAGCCCGAGCCACAGGTCAGCTGACGCGACCGCCGACGGCATCCCGAGCGTGGACGGGCCGATGCACCACCCGGCCGACCCTCGCGAGGGCTGCCCCGATCAGCGCGCCGGCGAGGGCTCCGAGGCCGTTGGCGACGAGGTCGCGCGGGTCGGACACCCGCGGCGTCCACACCTGGAGCACTTCGATCACGACCGACACCCCCGCACCGAGCACGGCCGCCCCGAACCACCCGAGTCGCGGCACCGCGAGCCGCAGCAGCAGCCCGAGCGGAACGAACAGCAGGATGTTGGCGACGAACTCGGGCGACGTGACCCGACTCCACGTGTCCGGGTCGAGCCAGGTGCTGAGCGACAGCACGTCGTAGTCGCCCTGCGTCGGCCGGGTGCGCCAGAGCGTCGGGCCGAGGGTGATGACCCCGACGAGCACGAGGTATGCCGCCGCGAGCACGGCGAACGGGATCGAGCGTCGGGTCATGCTCTGATCTTCGGGGGCGGATGCTCGGTGATCGCTGGACGTCGACCGGGAGATCTCCCCGCGCGGGCGACATGTTCGCGGATAGCCCGGGACTTGCTGACGAGCAACGTGGGCGGCCGCCCGGTGCCGGATGGAAGTTCGAGCCAGTAGCGTCCCGCTCGGAGCCGGATCACCCAGCCCTCGTTGTGCAGCCGGAGGTGGTGGTGGCGGCAGAGCAGCACGCCGCGGTCGAGGTCGGTGCGGCCACCGTCGGTCCAGCGGTCGATGTGGTGGGCTTCGGTCCAGGACGGCGGCCGGTCACACCCTTCCCACAGGCATCCCCCGTCGCGGATCGCGAGGGCGACGCGCTGCCGAGCGGAATAGAGCCGTTGCTCGCGTCCGAGGTCGAGCACCCGGCCGTCGGGGTCGAGGGATGCCTTCTGGGTGCCGTGGGCGCAGGCGAGAGCTTCAACGGTGGTGAGGGCGATCGCTTCGCCGGACCCTTCGATCAGCCCATGCCCGCTGCCAGAGGTGAGGTCGTCGAGCGGCACGATCACCCGCACCGCCGGGGTGCCGCGGCCGACGAGCACGTCGGAGTCGAGCGACGCGGCCTGGCGCAGCAGCTCGGCGAACGCGTCGGAGGCGAGTTGCTCGACGGTGCGCTCATCCTCAGCGATGCGCGACGCCCGAGCGGCTGCCGCGGAGTCGACGAACCGTGGCCCACCCCGGCGGGGCGAGGTCGCGCGGTCGTAGATCTCGTCGACGATCCCGGCGGTGAGCGGGTCGTAGTCCCAGATGATGCGCTTCATCCCGTCGCGCAGGTCGATGCGCCGGATCGACCGACGCCCCCGCAGCACCGCTTCCCGCCCGGCGATGCCGGCCTCGTCGAGTTCATCGCGCACCTCCCGCGCGCGCTTCAGCAACCGGTCGGGATCGAGGGTCGATGCCTCTTCGCACAGCAGCACGGTCGCTTCGTCGACGAGCCGAGGGTCGGCCGCGGCGCCGTCCAACCCTGCGCGGATCGCATCCGCCGCCGGCACCGACACCGACCCGTCGAGCACCGCATCCCCGAGCACCGAGTCGACCTGGGTGAGCCGCCCGACTCGCACCGCTGTGACCACATCGCGCCCGCGGGCTCCGGTGACCCGAGTCAGCAGTTCCTCCGGCGTGCGCGCCCCGGCCCGCCGCGCCAACCCGGCAGCCCCCAGCTCGTGGGAGGACCGCCGATCGAGTTCCCCCGCCGCGAGCGCCAGGTGCGCGTCGGCGAGATGCCGCGCCTCTCCCGCCAGCTCCACGAGCGACAGCAGCGCGTCATCCGACACCGTTCCGTACGACGACCGCGGCACGTCGCGCAGCACCGCGACAGCGGCGGCGAGAGTCGGCGCGTCGAGAGTCGGTGCGGTCATGGGATCAATCCTTCCGATCTCCATTCTCCCGACTCGAACAAACTTCCGAAAGTACAAGAAGTCGAGCACGAGCGCCCTGTGGAGGACTCACCGCGAGGAGGAAGAAGACCGCCGATCCACCAGCAACCGCACCAACGCGACGACGACGAACACCACCCCGAGAATCACCCCGACCGGCGTGACGGCGGCGAACACGATCCCCGCCGTCTGATTCGCCCCCGCGAGTTCCACGGACGTCCCGAACGACCCGCCCCACGCCCGCAGGAACACCCCGGCCGCGACCACCCCGACGACGACCGCCAGCCCCGCGATGAACGACCCCCAGCCGACATCCACGAACCCCCGCACGATGCCGACGATCGCGAGCCCCGCGCCGAGCGGCAGCAGCAACCCGAGGAGCACCGAGGATGCCGACAGCACGACGGTCGCGAGCAGGTCAACGGGCATCCCCTCACGGTACGGGCCGAAGTACGGTGAGCACATGAAGACCTTCACCCTTCCGGGCACCGACATCGTCGCCCCGAACGTCGTCGCGGGCATGATGCGCATCCAAGACAAGTCCGACGACGAGGTGAAGACTCTCGTGCGAACGGCACGGGATGCCGGCATCGACTTCTTCGACCACGCGGATGTGTACGGCACCGATCTGCACGGCTGCGAGCAGCGGTTCACCGACGCGCTGCACCTCACTCCGAGCCAACGCGACGAGATCACGATCCAGACGAAGGCCGGCATCGTGCGGGAAGGACCGTACTTCGACTATTCCTACGACCACCTCGTCGCCTCGGTGGAGGGGTCGCTGGCGGCGCTCGACACCGACCGCATCGACATCCTGTTGTTGCACCGCCCCGACGCGCTCGTCGAGCCCGAGGAGGTCGCCCGCGCGTTCGACCACCTGCACGCAGCGGGCAAGGTGCGCTACTTCGGTGTCTCGAACCACACGCCGCGACAGATCGACCTCCTCAAGAAGCACGTCACGCAGCCGCTGGTCGCGAACCAGCTCCAGTTGAGCATCACGCACCAGCCGATCGTGGCGCAGGGCGTGTCGGCGAACATGCTGGCCGAGCAGCAGTCGGTCACGATGGATGGAGGTGGCATCGTCGACTACTGCCGCCTGAACGACATCACCATCCAGGCCTGGTCGCCGTTCCAGGCGGGCTTCTTCACCGGGGTGTTCCTCGACAACCCCGAGTTCCCCGAACTGAACGCCGCGATCGATCGTCTCGCGACGAACTACGACGTGCCCGCCATCGCGATCGCGACCGCGTGGATCACCCGACATCCCGCGAACATGCAGGTCGTGCTCGGAACCACCAGCCCCGACCGCGTGACCGGCGCCGCTCTCGGCTCCGACATCCCGTTGACGCGGGCGGAGTGGTACGAGCTGTTCCGCACCTCCGGCCACCTGGTGCCGTGATGGTCGACTTCACGCAGATGGAACTCGGCGCCTTCGCCGACTGGCGCGACCACTTCGGCGGCTTCCGCCCGGAGACCTCCCGCAGGCGCTCCGCGCCGTGGCCGCCGGGTCGTCGACCACGAGATCCCGTTGCAGTACATCGGGATGACGGCGAACTCGATGCTTCCCGGCGAGCAGGCCGGCTACTGGCACACCCACTCGCAGGTGGAGGAGTTGTACGTCTTCTTCACCGGGCGGGGCGAGATGGGGCTGGATGACGTGGTCGCCCCCGTCACGCCGGGCACCGCCATCCGGGTGGGTCAGGATGTCTGGCGCACCTGGCGGGCACTGCCCGACAGCCCGGAACCGCTCACCTGGATCTGCATCCGAGCGGGCGGTTCCGAGTTGGAGCGGATGCCCGGCGACGCCACCCGCGACACCGAGAAGCCGATGCCGTGGTGACCGCCGCGGCTTAGCCCTCGAGCGCGGTGCGCGAGCGACGCGACACGATGACGGCGGCGACTCCGCCGAGCGTCAGCAGCACGGCTCCGATGGTGAGCGGCACCGTCTCGACGCCGGTCTCGGCGAGGAGCGCGGGCCGCGCAGCGGCGAGTGCGGCGAGCCGCTCGGCTTCGACCCGGTCGGCTTCGATCGTCTCGGCGAGGACGCGCTGGGTCGAGGTGATCCGCACGCACGGGCTACCCGCGTTGATGATGTTGTCGTCGAGGGTGACGGCGCCGGCGTTGGTGGCTCCGGCGAGCAGTTGGCCGGTGATCACGGCGCCCTCTTCAGCCGAGATCGAGGTGGCCGCGAGGATGGTGCCGACGAAGTTCGAGTTGACTCCGAGCGTCGCGGAGCTGCCGACCTGCCAGTACACGTTGCAGGCCTGCACGGCGCCGGTGAGCTGCACCTGGCTGCCGGAGGTGACGCTCAGTTGCCCCGTGGATGCCTGGAAGATGAAGACGTCGTCGATGCCGCCGTCGAGCACCATGATGCCGTCGAGCAGCAGGTCGCTGCCCGAGAAGTACACGCCGGCGCCGTACGGGGTGACCCGGGCGGCGAGGTTGACGGTGCCGACGACATCCGTCGCGTCGGTGTTGGCGACGATCACGTAGGCGGTGTTGAGGTCGAGGTCGGCGGCCGCTGCGGCGGTGTCGGTGACGTGGATGTCGCCGCTCACCTGCACGACGAGCAACTGCTGGTCGGTGCCGGTGGTGAGGGCGACGTCGCCGGTGACGACGGTGCCGTTCGTGGCGGTCTCGGTGATCTCGTCGGACGCGATGATCGCGTAGTCCTCGGCGGTGCCGAGGAAGTCGTCATCCCCCGGTTCGGCGGCGTTGGCGACCATCGGAGCGAAGAGCACCGCGGCGGCGATGGCGGTGACGGTGGTCAGCGCGAGGACGGCCGGTCGAGCGGAGCGTGTGGAGGTGCGGGTGCGATGGAACATGGCGGTTGCCGACTTTCTCAGTTTGGTGATGAACACCGGACATGAGCGGCAAAGGCCAGAGCCTTAGGGGGATGCTGCTGATGAGTGGCGGTCCGCGAATCGAACCGCCGCGATGGATGTCAGCCGTCACCCGGAGAGAGAAGAGAAGGGCCCCCCGGCCTTCGACTAATTGTGTCCCTCGAAAGAGTCACGTGTTCGCACCGTACGGCACGAATGGCGCGGAATACGAGTCTGTGAGAAATCGACGAAACTCCCAGGTCGGCCTCGGGGTGCTAGCGAGATCCGCCGGCCTCGACGCGCGCGATGATCGCGTCGATTCGGCGTCGCGCCTCCCCCGGTCCGACGACGGCGATCGGTGCGCTGTCGTCGGTCACGCCCCAGGGCACGAGCACGTCGAAGTCGAGCTCACGCACGAGAGCGAGACTGTCGAGGTATGCGCGACGCAGACTCGGGTCGAGCACGACCGCTTTCCACTCCCCGTGCTCGATCCAGAGGAAGTCGCCGGTGAAGAGGAACCGGTGGATGCCGGCATCCCATAGGTATGACGTCGTGCCGGCCGTGTGTCCCGGCGTCGGGATCACCTCGAGGTCGCCGCCGAGCACGCTGCGCTCCGCGAAGGTGCCGGCGATGGGCAGGGATCGGGCGGTCTCGCGTTCGTCGCGTTCGTGCACCCAGACCGGAACGTCGAGGTTTGGCGGTCCGTACATCCCCTCGTGGGCGTGATTGACGAGCAGTCGGCGCGGCGTGCCGAGTTCGCGGATCTCGTGGGCCGCCTCGCTGATGCCCGGCGAGTTGTAGACGATCGTGGGACCGCCGTCGCCGGCGAGCACGAACGATCGCACGACGACGTTCGCCTGATAGGGAAGGCGCGCGGTCGGGGTGGCGAGGAGCCCGTCGATCGGGGCGGTGAGTGTGCTGGTCATGCAAGATCCTTCGCGGTCAGCGGGCCCGGCCGAGGCAGGCGGCGACGTCGGTGAACGTCAGCGGCAGCGGCGCCAGCGGCGGGATGCCGGGCTGGGGCCGGGTGCCGTCGAGCAACAGCTGCGCGTATCGGCGCCACAGGTCGGGGTCGGTCTCGCGGGTGATGTCGGCGACGGTGCCGACCATGTAGCCGAGGAGGCAGACCTCGTCGGCGGAGAATCCGGCCCGCAGCTCACCCGCGCGGATGGCGCGTGCAACGAGGTGCTCGACCGCGGGCAGAAAGCGCCGGCCGAGTTCGTCGGCGAACCGGGTGTTGCGACCGGGCGAGGTGAGGATGGCGTCGAGCCCGCGGTCGACGGCGCGCTTCTGCATGAGACCGAGGAGGAGGGCACGGAAGGCGTCGCCGGCATCCTCGATCTCACCGGCGGCGTCGGCGAGCGCGACCATCGCGGCGATCTTCTCGTCGAAGAGCGCGTCGAGCAGGGCGTCTTTGTCGGCGAACTTGCGATAGACCGTGCCGACGCCCACCCCGGCTTCCCGCGCGACGTCGCCGAGGGTGGCCGCTGCCCCGCGTTCGGCGAACAGGCGCGCCGCGGCCTCGAGAACGCGACCCCGATTGCGTTCGGCGTCGCGACGCGTGCTGGTGGTGACGGTGGTCATCCGGCCACGCTAGCCAAACGGAACCGGATAGTCCAGTTCCGTTTTACGCGAGAGCGAGACGAGATCTCCGCTCCTCGGGCGCAGCGCCTCGCGTCTCCCGACGACCTTCCGCAGGCCGGCAGCCTCAGCGCGCGCCGGCGCGTTCCCCCGTGACATCCTCGGGGGTCGCATCCCGCGCCTGCAGCACGCCCGAGTAGAAGTCGATCTTGCGGTTGAGGGTCTCGAGATGCTCGGCATCCTGAGCCATCCGCTCGACGAGCGCCGACCGGTAGCCGGTGAGCACCTCGACACGCTGCGGAATCGTGTGGTCACCGGCCCAGGTCAGGGTGACGAACGCCTTCGCCTCGCGGATCGGCATCCCCGTCGCCCGCAGCAACTGCAGGAACTTCACCCAGCCGATGTCGTCGTCGGTGTAGCGGCGGTGCCCGCTCGACGCCTTCGCGATCGGCGGCAGCAACCCCTCCCGCTCGTAGTAGCGCAGCGTGTGCTTCGTCAGTCCGGTGCGGGCCGCCGCCTCGTCGATCGAGTAGTCGTCCATGCCGACACCGTACGGCTTCGAGTGCGCTCGAAGTCCAGGATCTCGGGCGGGGTTTGCGCGGGGTTTGACTTCGAGTGCGCTCGAATTCGTACCTTCGCCGCATGACACACATCGAAATGTCCAAAGACCTCTATCCCGAATTGCTGATCGCCGCGCTGCGTGATGAGATGCGGCGCGTTGAGCGTGAGCAAAGGGCACGGGATGCCGCTGCGCAGCGCCGTCGTGACCGGTGGGCCGTTCTGCGTGATCGATTCGTGCAGTGGGCCTCAGGCCGCGGGGAACGCCGCCAGTAGCGTGGCCCACGTGCGGTCGACATCGACACCGCCGGCGACCGTCGATGACACCCGGGAGGCGATCTTCCTCGGCCAGAGCACTTCGACTCCGCAGACCGAGAAGGAACCACCGAACACGGGCCAGTCGGCCTCGACGAAACACAACGCGCCGAGCACGGGCGCGTCGACGACGGCCTCGACCTTCTCCATCTGCCAGACGACACCGTCGACGAGCTTCGTCTGGTCCCGCGAGCCGACGAAGAGACGCTCGATGCGCGGGCGGATGACGCCGCCGTCTACCCGAAGCGTCGGCCGCCCCTTGTACTTCTTCGCGTCGATGACCCACACGCCGTCGCGCGTCACCACCAGGTGATCGATGTTGGCGCGCGTGCCGGCGATTCGACGATCATGCGCGACCCGCACGTGTGCGGAGGCGACGCGATCGAGTTCCCGGGCTACGCGCTCCTCGCCCGCGGCACCGGTGCTCCACGCTCTCGTGCTCTGTCGTTCTGGCGTCAGCGCGACAGCGAGTCCGCCGAGCCGTCCCCAGTCCTGGCGCAGCCGCGCTTCGTCCCGCGCCCGCCGCCGTTCGTACTGCCGACGCGCTGACGCGCCCGCGGCGCCTTCGAAGTCCGCCAAGAGAACCCCCGATCCCTGAGCCTCAGGCTAGAGATGTGCTCCGTCGGGCACATCACCCCCGTGGTGGGGCCGGGCCGCGCCATCCCGCTCATTGCTTGCAAATAATAACGCGTCGCGTTATTATTTGACGGTGATCCAGGGGTTCGCCGATCGGGACACCGAACGCGTGTGGCGCCGGGAGCACGTCAAGAAGTTCGGTCCCGACCTGCAACGCATTGCGAATCGCAGACTGCTGATGCTCGATGCGTCCGACAACATCAACGACCTCAGAGTTCCGCCCGGCAACCGCCTTGAGCAGCTGGCGGGAGACCGGAAGGGTCAGCACAGCATCCGCATCAACGACCAGTGGAGAATCTGCTTCACGTGGACATCCGCCGGACCGACCGACGTCGAGATCACCGACTACCACTAGCGAGAGCGACATGACGACCACCGCACACGAGCCGATCCACCCGGGAGAGATCCTTCTCGAGGAGTTCCTGCTCCCCTTGGAGATCACGCAGTACCGCCTCGCCGCGACGATCGGAGTTCCTGCCCGTCGCATCAATGAGATCGTGCATGGCAAGCGCGGCATCTCCCCCGACACGGCGCTTCGCCTTTCGCGGGCTCTTGGCACGTCCGATCGGTTCTGGCTCAACCTTCAGAACCGATACGACCTGGATGTTGCGCGCTCAGGTCACGAGGCCGAGTTCGACAGCATCCCTTCGCTCATCTCGGCTTAGCCCCAAGGCGAACGGCACGGCCCGTCCAGCGCCGCCGCAACCACCGATCGTGACTCGCGACCACAACGGCACCCGGGTAGGACTGCAACGCCTCCTCGAGCTCCACGGCGAGTGCGAGCGACAGGTGGTTGCTCGGCTCATCGAGCAGGAACAGATGCGGCGGATTCGCGATCACCACCGCGAGCGCCAACCGCCGCTGCTGCCCGACTGACAGCGACCCAACCGGGCGATCGATCTGCGCCGGCGGAACCAGCCCAAGCTCCCCGAGCGACGTGATCTCCGCGCGTCTCTCCCCCACCGACCGCCGGTAGATCTCCCGTGGAGTCTCCTCGGCATCCGCGAACCGCACGTCCTGCCGCAGCAGCCCGACTCGCAGCCCGCGCCGCCGGTTCACGGTGCCCGACGTGGGAGACAACTCCCCCGCGAGCACCGACAGCAGCGTCGACTTGCCTGCGCCGTTCGCCCCGGTGATGAGCAGTCGATCGTCGGCCGCGATGGTCAGCCGCTCGAGCGTGAGGCGCCCGTCGACCCGAACGGAGGTCGCATCGATCAGCGGTCCGTCGCTGAGCGCCGACGCCCCCGACGGGATGCCCGCGAACCTCAGCACCGGCGGCGGCTTCCGCACCGCGGTGGATTCGAGCAAGGAGCGACGGCGGTCGGCATCCTTCACCCGTCGGCTGACGGCGGACTGCACCCGCGACCCCTTGAACGCGTGGACGAACTTGTCGTTGTCGGTCGGACCGCGCCCGGCCGCGACATCCCTCTCCGTGGTGTTCACCACCACGGAGAGGCGGGCGAGCTCGTCCTGCTCGGCGCGGTGCTGCTGCTCCCAGCGTTCGCGCTCGCGGCGCTTCTCGTCGAGGTAGTCGCTGAACGTTCCGCCGTAGCGGGTCGCCGTGCGGGAACGGTCGGGATCGAGGTCGACCAGTTCGGTGGCGACCTCGTCGAGGAACGCGCGGTCGTGGCTCGCGAAGAGCACCGGGCCGCGCCATCCCTTCAGTTGCGTCTCGAGGTAGGCGACCGCCTGATCGTCGAGGTGGTTGGTCGGCTCGTCGAGCAGCAGCGCGTCGGGGCGGCTCAGCAGGAGGCCGGCGAGCGCGACGCGGCTGCGCTGCCCGCCCGAGAGTCGGGAGATCGTCGCGGGTTGAGTAGCGCCGAAGGCGCGTATCGAAACCCCCAGGCCATCGAGGATCTCTTCGCGGCGTGCATCCAACGTCCACACCTCGGCGCGTTCGGCCTCCTCTAGGGCGCGCTCGTACCTGCTCTTGCTCGCCGGGGAATCGTCGAGCGCGTCGGCGGCATCCTGGAACTCCCGCTCGATCGCCCGCAGTTCCGCGGTGTAGCCGTCGAGCAGCTCGCGGATCGTGGCGCGCTCGTTGACCGGCGCCTCCTGCCAGAGGATGCCGGTGCGCCTCGGCCGCTCGACGGTTCCGGCATCGGGCGCTTCGACGCCGGCGAGGATGCGCAGCAACGTCGACTTTCCGACGCCGTTCTCGCCGATCAGCCCCGTGCGGGCGTGCGGCGGGACGGTGATGTCGACACCGGTCAGGATGCGGCGGTCGCCGTAGGCGCGGTCGATTCCGCGCGCGACGAGGGGTGGGATGGAGGTAGGCATGAGCACCGGATCTCGGAATCGAGACGACTCCCGCCGGGCTTTGCCTCGGACGCGGGACTTCGGGTGCTCAGGAAATCATTTCGGGAGCGACGGTACCAGAGCACTCCCAACCGTGGCTGTGTCTTCGTCGAGTACCGTCCCTATCTCAATATGCTGAGGTTGCCCGCGCTAACGGAGGAGCCGCATTGGCGAAGCAGATCGAGGTCGTTGGCGCTGTGATCCTCCGCGCAGGTCAGGTTTTGTGCGCGCAGCGAGGCGCCAGCAGCGCCTTGGCCGGAATGTGGGAGTTCCCCGGCGGGAAGGTCGAGCCTGGGGAGACACCTCGGCAGGCTCTCGAACGGGAGATCGTCGAGGAGCTTGAATGTCAGGTGGAGGTCGGCGACGAGATTGTCAGCACGACGTTCGAGTACGACTTCGGAACAGTCACTCTGACGACCTTCTACTGCGAACTCGTAGACGGCGAGCCGATCCTCTCTGAGCACCAGGCGGTTGTCTGGCTTAGCCCCTCGGACCTTGCCTCGCTGGATTGGGCTCCCGCCGACGTACCGGCAGTCGAAAGAATTCGACAGGATCTCGGTAACGGATGACCTTTAGCCTCGATGACCTCGGCGTTTTCGGGAACGACGTCGGCTACGGCTACCTCGATCGCGCAATCCGTGCGCCTCGCAGCTTCCACCCGCAACTCGTCCTCAACACCGAGACGACCTCGATGTTGCGTGCTCTTCGTGACGAACTGAAGCGCTCCAGCTCGTTTACGTTTTCAGTGGCGTTCGTATCGCCGCGGGCGATCGCGCTGCTCAAGCAGGAGCTGTCCGAGTTCGTCGGCTCCGGCACGATCATCACGTCGGACTACCTCGGCTTCAACTCACCGGCAGCCTTCTACGAGCTTCTGAACCTCAGGCGCTTCGGCATTGACGTTCGGCTGCACTCCGAGTCGGCGTTCCACCCCAAGGGGTACGTGTTTCGCGGCAGCGATGGAGTTACCGCGATCCTTGGCAGCTCGAACCTCACCGAAAACGCACTCGTGCGAAATCACGAGTGGAACCTTCGCGTCTCAGCGAGTTACCAAAGCAATCTCGCTGACCAGTTCGTCAACCTTGTCGACGAACAGATCTTGAACTCGGTCCCCCTCACGCACGCGTGGGTGCAGGAGTACGCGGCCACCTACCGGCCGCCTCCAGCACGAA
Source organism: Pseudolysinimonas sp. (assembly GCF_044239695.1). Classification (GTDB taxonomy): domain Bacteria; phylum Actinomycetota; class Actinomycetes; order Actinomycetales; family Microbacteriaceae; genus Pseudolysinimonas_A. Next base: position 23,260 of record NZ_JBIIAW010000043.1, read on the forward strand.
TCTCCAGAGTCACGACGGTCGGAGTAGTAGCCGAGCCTGCAGTCCCGAGCGGGATCTCGCCGAACTCGATGCAG
>NZ_JBIIAW010000135.1:0-6270 GCF_044239695.1 Pseudolysinimonas sp.
ATCGACGCCGCCGGACAGCCGACGACGGATGCCGTGGCCGCGGCGCAGGGGTCGGTCTCGCCGTTCGGCGGGCCGAAGGGCTACGCGCTCGGCCTCGCGCTGGAGGCTCTCGTCGGCGTCCTCGCCCGATCGGCCTTCGGGCACGACGTGCGGGGAACGCTCGACGATCATCCGTCGACCAAGGGTGACGTGATCATGGTGTTCTCGCTTGAGGCCCTCGGTTCCCGCGGGTCGCTCGCCGGCCTGTCGGCCTACCTCGATGACGTCCGCGCGAGCGGCCCGGAGGTCGCCATCCCGGGCGAGCGCGCCCGCCGGGACCGCGCGGCCCGCGCCGGCACCGGCATCCCCCTCGACGCGGCCGTCTGGGCCCGCGTCGTCGCCCTGCACGACGGAGATCCCGCATGACCGCCATCCACCCGCCCGCCGACCCGATCGGCGTGCTGCGCGCCCCCGACGCCGTGCACTTCGGGCGGGGCAGCCTCGCCTCGCTCGCACCCGCCGTCGCCCGCCTCGGCCGACGTGCGCTCGTCGTCGTCGACCCGTTCCTCGCCGGCACCCCCGCCTTCGCCGGCGCGCTCGCCGCGCTCGACGCCGCCGGGGTCGAAACGCACGTGCACTCAGAGGTGATCCCCGAGCTGCCCGTCGAGAGCGTCGTCGCCGCCGCGGAGGCCGCCCGTGGCATCGCCCCCGACGTCGTCGTCGCCTACGGCGGGGGATCGGCCCTCGACCTCGGCAAGCTCGTCGCCCTGTTGCTCTCGCAACCCGGGCCGCTGTCGGACTACTACGGCGAGAACAAGGTGCGCGGACCCGTACTGCCGATCGTCGCGGTGCCCACGACGGCCGGGACCGGCTCCGAGGCGACCCCGGTCGCCGTGGTCTCCGACCCCGACCGCGAGCTCAAGGTGGGCGTCTCGGACGCGGCGCTCATCCCGCGCGTCGCGATCGTCGATCCCGACCTGACGACCGGGGCTCCGGCCGCCGTCACCGCGTACTCCGGCATCGACGCGATCGTCCACTGCGCCGAGTCCTTCACCGCCGTCGACCGGGCTCCGGACTGGGCGCAGACCCTGCCGATCTTCGTCGGCCGCAACCGGATGAGTTCGCTCCTCGCCCTCGACGGGCTGCGGGCGATGGGGGATGCGCTGCCGCGCGCGGTCGCCGACGGTTCCGACGCCGAGGCCCGCGATCGGATGGCCTGGGGCAGCCTGCTCGGTGGGATGGCGTTCGGCTCCGGCGGCACGCACCTCTCGCACGCCCTGCAGTATCCGATCGGGGCGCTCACCCACACCCCGCACGGGCTCGGCACCGGTCTGATGCTGCCGTACGTGCTGCAGGCGTGCTTCGCGCAGACCAGTGATCGCCTGGCGCTCATGGCCGAGGCGCTCGGCGTCGCGACCGGACGGAGCGAGCGCGACGACGCCCAGGCCGCGATCGACCGGCTCGCCGCGATCACGGTCGAGATCGGGCTGCCCGCGTCGCTCGCCGACATCGGCCTCGACCGCGCCGAGCTGCCCCGCATCGCCGGACTGGCGGCCGGCGTCACCCGCCTCGTCGCGCTCGCCGCCCGCGACGCGACCCCCGACCTGCTCGAGCGCATCCTCGACGCCGCCTACGACGGCGACCGCTCGCGGCTCGTCTGACCCTCGCCCGCCCCTCGCCCCGACCCGCTCGAACCTCCAGAATCGAAGGATGACCGTGACCACCGAGTACCTCTCCGACCTCTTCATCGACGGCGAATGGCGCGCCGGTTCCGCGGGCACGACGTTCCCGGTCACCGACCCGGCGACGGGCGAGACGATCGCGCAGTTCGCCATCGCCACCGAGGCCGACTGCGATGCCGCGGTCGCCGCTGCCGAGGCCGCGTTCCCGGCCTGGGCGGCCACGGCTCCGCGCGTGCGCAGTGAGATCCTGCGTGCCGCGTTCGACATCCTCACCGCGGAGAAGGAGCACTTCGCCGAGATCATGGTGCGCGAGAACGGCAAGTCGTGGCCGGACGCGATCGCCGAAGCCGGGTACGCGACCGAGTTCTTCCGCTGGTTCGCCGAAGAGGCCGTCCGCATCCCCGGCGACTTCCGGCTCTCGCCGGGCGGCGACAAGCGCATCGTCGTCACTCGCCAGCCGATCGGCGTCTCGCTGCTCATCACGCCGTGGAACTTCCCCGCCGCGATGGCGACCCGCAAGCTCGCTCCCGCCCTCGCCGCCGGCTGCACCACGATCCTCAAGCCGGCCCGCGAGACTCCGCTGACCGCGGCCTACGTCGTCGACGTCCTGCGCCGCGCGGGGGTTCCGAAGGGGGTCGTCAACCTCGTCACCCCGGTGCCCACGGGCCCCGCGATCGCGAAGATGATGCACCACCCCGCGGTGCGCAAGATGTCGTTCACCGGCTCGACCGAGGTCGGCCGCATCCTGCTGCACGAGGCCGCCGATTCGGTGGTCTCGACCTCGATGGAGCTCGGCGGCAACGCGCCGTTCCTCGTGCTGCCCGGCGCCGACCTCGACGACGCCGTCGCGGGCGCGATGGTCGCCAAGATGCGCAACGGGGGCTCCGCCTGCACGGCGGCCAACCGCTTCTACGTGCACGCGAGCGTGCATGACGAGTTCGTCGCGAAGCTCACCGCCGAACTGCAGAAGGTGAAGAACGGCTCGGGGCTCGACCGGGAGAACACCCTCGGCGCGCTCGTGTCGCTCGAGGAGCGCGACAAGGTGGCCGAGCTCGTCGAGACCGCAGTGGCGGAGGGCGCGACCGTGGCCCTCGGCGGCACGAAGTCCACGAGCGGTGCGTTCTACCCGGCGACGATGCTCACCGGGGTGGAGCACGGCTCGACCATCAACCAGACCGAGATCTTCGGACCGGTCACGGCCGTCGTCAAGGTCGACGACGTCGACGAGATGGTGCGCATGGCCAACGACACGATCTACGGACTCATCGGCTACGTGTTCGGCGAGGAGTCGCTCGCCCTGCGCACCGCCCTGCGGATCGACGCCGGCATGGTCGGGGTCAACAAGGGCGTGCTGAGCGACCCCGCCGCGCCGTTCGGCGGCACCAAGCAGTCCGGTCTCGGACGCGAAGGCTCGAGCGAGGGCATCTTGGAGTACCTCGAGGAGAAGTACATCGGGATGGCACCCTAGCCGCCGGGCTCCCGGGCGCCGACGGCTACGATGGCACCGTGAGTACGACCTTCCCGCGCGTGAAGCGCGGCCCCGGCTACGACATCGACCAGGTCGAAGACTTCCTCGAAGACGCCCGCCGCGCCTACACCGGTGACCGCGGGTCGGCCCAGGTCGTCACGGCCGCCTCGATCCGGCAGATGGGGTTCAGCATGAAGCGCGGCGGCTACGCGCCGGCCGCCGTGGATGCCGCGCTCGAGCGCCTCGAAGACGCGTTCGCGGCGCGGGAGCGCGACCGCGTGCTCGCCGAGATGGGGAACCAGGGCGCCTACCAGCGCGCCCGATCCGAGGCGCAGGTGGTGCTCGACCGCTGCGTGCGCGCTCGCGGCCGGCGCTTCTCGCGGGTCGGCATCCTCACCACCGGGTACTCGGTGCGCGAGGTCGACGCGTTCGCCGATCGCGTCACCCGCTACCTCCAGCAGGGCGACCCGCTCACCGTCGACGACGTCCGGGGCGTGGCCTTCCGGCCGCAGAAGGGCGGCTACCAGGAGACGCAGGTGGATGTCGTGCTCGACGCCGTCGTCGACCTCCTGCAGGCGGTCAAGAACGCGTAGCACGCGCCGCCCGGCGTCCCCCGGTCGGGTCCTGCCGTTTGCCAGGGGTGCCGCGTAAGATCATCCGCTGTGAGCGGCTATCGCCGGCGGGGGACTCCGTTCCGTCCTCCCGCGCCGGAACAGATCGTGGAGCGGCACGTCCGCTCCAGCTGGTCGCTGCCCGCATTCGCGACCGCCGTCACCTTCGCCTTCCTCGTCGTCTCGTCGCTCTCGCCGGCCGAATCGGCGCAGGCGCTCGCGAGCGCGCCCGGGCCGCGGCCCGCCGCGCTGCCCGCTCAGGGCTACACCCACACCGACGAGGCGGCGCCGGGAGCCACCCGGGACGACTTCGCGGTCAGCCGCATCCGCACCGCTCCCGCCGCCGGCGTTCCCGACCCGGGCTCCGCCCAGGCGATCGCCTACGACATGCTCCTCGCCCGCGGGTGGGACGACAGCCAGTACGAGTGCCTCGTCGCGCTCTGGAACCGCGAATCGCACTGGAACGTCTACGCGCACAACACCTCGAGCGGCGCCTACGGCATCCCGCAGGCGCTCCCCGGCGACAAGATGGCCAGCGCCGGCGCCGACTGGCAGACCAACCCGGCGACCCAGATCACCTGGGGTCTCGGCTACATCTCCGGGCGCTACGGCACCCCGTGCGGCGCGTGGGAGCACAGCGAACGCAAGGGCTGGTACTAGCACCGACGGCTCCCGGCCCGCCGCTAGCCTGAGGGAATGGAGCCCGAATTCGCCCTCGTCGCGGTCGGGGCGATCGTCGTGATCGTCGCCGCGGCGGCCTTCAGCAGCCGACTCGGCGTGGCCGCGCCCCTGCTGCTCGTGCTCGTCGGCATCGGCTACAGCTTCATCCCGGGGATGCCGGCGATCGAAGTGGAGCCCGAGATCATCCTGATGGGGGTCCTGCCGCCGATTCTCTACGCGGCGGCCATCCAATTGCCCGTCGTCGACTTCCGTCGCAACTTCGGGTCGATCTCCGCCCTCTCGGTGCTGCTCGTCGTCGGCAGCGCGCTCCTCACCGGCGTCGTGCTGTTCACGATCCTTCCCGACCTCGACCTCGCCGCCGCGATCGCGCTCGGCGCCGTCATCGCCCCGACGGATGTCGTCGCCGCCACCGCCATCGGCAAACGGCTCGGGCTGCCGCCGCGGCTGCTGTCCATCCTCGAAGGCGAAGGACTCGTCAACGACGCCACCGCCCTCGTGCTGCTGCGCTCCGCGATCGCCGCCACGGCCCTCTCGGCCTCCGGCACCTTCACCGCGTGGGGCGCCGTCGGCGACTTCGCCTACGCCGTCGTCGTCGCCCTCGCCGTCGGGCTGCTCGTCGGTGTCGTGGCCGTCGTCATCCGACGGCGCCTCGACCAGCCGATCCTCGACACCGCGATCTCGTTCGCCGTGCCATTCATCGCCTACATCCCCGCCGAAGGGCTCGGCGCCTCCGGCGTCATCGCCGTCGTCGCCGCCGGGATCTACTCCGGACACCAGAGCGCCCGCTTCACCCCGCAATCCCGGGTCGCCGAACGACTCAACTGGCGCACCGTGCAGTTCATCCTCGAGAACGGCGTCTTCCTCATCATGGGCGCGCAGCTCTCCGGGATCGTGACCGAGATCGAAGAGGGCGACCTCGCCTGGCACGAAGCGGTCGCGCTCGGCGTGCTGCTGGCCGGCATCCTCATGGTGCTGCGGTTCGTGTTCGTCTGGCCGCTGCTCGGGCTCGTGCGCCGCGGCGAGACGCGGTCGGCGCGCGCCGCCCAACGGGCGACCGCGTTCGAGGAGAAGGTGAAAGCCTTCGACACCCGGGGTTCCGCGCGCGCGCAACGTCGCGTCATGGGGTTCCTGCGCCGGTCCGAGCAGGCGCGCAACGACGTCAAGCAGTACCAGGCCGAAGGCCTCGGCTGGCGCGGCGGCGTCGTGCTCGGCTGGGCCGGGATGCGCGGCGTCGTGACCCTCGCCGCCGCTCAGTCGCTTCCCCGCGAAACCCCCTACTACGAGCAGCTCGTGCTCATCGCCTTCACCGTCGCGATCGTCACCCTGCTCGTGCAAGGCGGAACCCTCCCGTTCGTCATCCGGCTCACCGGCATCCGCGGCACCGACCGCGCCGCCGACCGTCGCGAACTCGCCACCCTGCTCGACGAGATGGAGGAAGCCGGACTCGCCGCCCTCGAGGCCCCCCGGCTCGAACTGCCCGACGGCAGCGCCATCGACCCCGGCATCATCGACCGCGTCCGGCTCGACACCTCCCTCGCCTCCGCCGTCGCATGGGAGCGGGCCGAACACGCCGACGACGACGACGGCATCCTGCAGTCGCCGCACCAGCAGTACCGCGAACTGCGTCGGGAAGTGCTGCAGGCGGAACGGGACGTGCTCCTGGATGCCCGCGCGCGCGGCGCCTACCCGTCACGGATCCTGCAGCGGGCGCAGACGCTGCTGGATCTCGAGGAGTCCCGGTTGGCGCAAATGGAGTCGGGGGGCCGGGACTAGCTCGGTGCTCTCGGGGGTGCGGAGGGCGGCGGGGGGACCCCCCGGCCACCAACGGGGGCCCCCGCCCCCCTGGCGA
>NZ_JBIIAW010000044.1:0-23225 GCF_044239695.1 Pseudolysinimonas sp.
GCGACGGCTCGCCGGGCGTTCCAGCACCACGGCCGTGTCGGTGTCGGCGACGCTGAGCACGCTCGGACTCCTCGGCACCGCGGCGGTGCTCATCCTGGCGGGCGGCACCTTCGTGCGGGAGATCCTCACGATGTTCCGCTACGACGGCACGCTCGCGACGGTCACCGTCGCGGGAGGCGTGCTCGCCGGCCTCGCCGGCATCCTCTTGCGGTGGTCCTCGATCGGCGGGATCCTCGCCGGAGCCCTGGTGCTCATCGCCGGCATCTTTCTCTTCGCCTCGCCAGCAGCCACGGTTCCGATCCCGGGCGGCTTCATCGCCAGCTACGGTCTGCTGATGGTCGCGGGTGTGACCTTCCTCGCCGCGGCGGCCGGCGGAGCGGTGCGCGGACCGTACGAGGTTTCGGAGCGCTCCGAGGCGCTGTAACATGGGCCACTGAACTTCGGCGAGGGCTCCGACACTCGGAGCCGTGATCGACGCGGTGGGGTGGCCCCAGGTCTTCCTCGCGCTTTCGTGCGTTCGAGTTGAACAGACTAATCAGATTGGGCTCACGCCCTCGATCAAGGAGTACCACCATGGCTACCGCCAAGGAGAACAAGGCCGCCAAGGCCGCCAAGGCCGACGCGGCCGGCGACAACTCGCTCACCGTCGAGGTGCGCACCGAGTTCGGCAAGGGCTTCGCCCGTCGCCTCCGCGCCGCCGGCAAGATCCCCGCCGTCATCTACGGACACGGCACCGAGCCGCGCCACGTCGCGCTCCCGGGTCACGAGACCGCGCTGATCATCCGCAAGGCCAACCAGGTGCTCGACCTGCAGATCGAGGGCACGAGCCAGCTCGCCCTCGTGAAGGACGTGCAGAAGGACCCGGTGCACCAGATCATCGAGCACCTCGACCTCATCGTCGTGCGCAAGGGCGAGAAGGTCACCGTCGACATCCCGGTGCACCTCGAGGGCGAGTCGGCCCCCGCGACGAGCGTCAACCAGGACGCCAACACGATCTCCCTCGAGGTCGAGGCGACCCACATCCCGGAGAGCGTCACCGTCAGCATCGAGGGTCTTCGCGAAGGCAGCCAGATCCTCGCGAAGGACGTCAAGCTGCCCGCCGGCGCGACCCTCATCACCGACCCCGAGGTGCTCATCGTCGGCATCACCGGCGAGACCGAGGCCGACCTGGGCGAGTCCGAGGAGACCGAGGCCGCCGAGGGCGAGGCCGCCGAAGGCGCCGCGGCCGAGGGCGACGCCCCGGCTGCCGACGCCGCGGAGTAACTCCCGCACGTGGCCGACGATCGCTGGCTCGTGGTCGGGCTCGGGAATCCCGGGCCCGGCTACGCCGGCCACCGTCACAACGTCGGCCAGATGGTCGTCGCCGAGCTGGCATCCCGGCTCGGCGGCACCTTCAAGGTGCACAAGGCGGGCGCGACCGTCGCCGAGGTGCGGGTGCGCCCGGGCGGCGACCGGATCGCGCTCGCCGTGCCTTCGACGTTCATGAACCTCTCCGGCCGCCCGGTCGCCGGACTGCTGAAGTTCTACTCGCTCGACGCCTCGCGGCTCATCGTCATCCATGACGAGCTGGATCTGCCCTACGACACCGTCCGGCTGAAGACCGGCGGCGGTCCCGGCGGTCACAACGGCGTGCGCGACATCATCGCCGTCGCGGGCCCCGACTTCGTGCGCGTGCGCGTCGGCGTCGGACGGCCCCCCGGTCGGCAGGATCCCGCCGACTTCGTGCTCTCGCCGTTCTCGAAGGTGGAGCGGGAGACGTTGCCGAACCTCATCGCCGACGCCGCGGACGCCGTCGAGCTGGTGCTCGCCGACGGGCTCCTCCCCGCGCAGCAGCGGGTGCACGCCCCGAAGGACTGACCGACACCCCTCGCGGGTCGAGTGCCGACCGCGCAGCGGTCGGTGTATCGAGGCCCACCGGCGGGTGACCCTGGTTGGGTTTCGATACACCCGCTGCGCGGGCACTCAACCCGCGGAAGCGGAGGTCGGGGGAGCGCCGTAAGCTCGAACGAGTGGGTCTGCACGCGTTGATTCCGGGGTTGGCGCACGCCCGCGCGCTCGAAACCGCTCTGCGGTTCCGTGAGAAGGATGCCGACTTCTCGATGGTCGAGGGGCTGCGGGTGCCGGTGCTCGCCACCCTGCTCAGCGCCCGCGGCGACGCGCAGGCGGTGCTCGCGGTCACCGCGACGGGCCGCGAGGTGGATGCCGTCATCGGCTCGATGCGCGCCTACCTGCCGACGGCGACGGTGCTGGATTTCCCGGCCTGGGAGACCCTGCCGCATGAGCGTCTGAGCCCGAGCGCCGAGACCGTCGGCCGACGCCTCAGCGCCCTGCGCGAGATGGGCCGCTGGGCAGCGAAGCGCGAGGGTCACCTCGTCGTCGTCACCACTGTCCGGGCCGCGCTGCAGCCCGTCGTCCCGGGGCTGGTCGATGTGGAGTCGATCGTGCTCACGAAGGGCGGCCGCGGCTACGACCTCGCCGCCCTCTCGCTGCGGCTCGCCGAACTCGCCTACGCCCGGGTCGACCTCGTCACCCGCCGCGGCGAGTTCGCGGTGCGCGGCGGCATTCTCGACGTCTTTCCGCCGGATGCCGAGCATCCCGTGCGCGCCGACTTCTTCGGCGACGAGATCGAGACGCTCAAGGCCTTCTCGGTCGCCGACCAGCGCTCCCTCGACGGCGAACTCGAGCGCGTCGATCTGCTGCCCAGCCGAGAGATGCTGCTCACCCCGGAGGTGCGCCAGCGCGCGAAGGAGATGGAGCGCGAGTTCCCGAGCCTCGAGGGGATGCTCGCGAAGATCGCCGAAGGCATCCCGGTCGAGGGGATGGAGTCGCTCGCTCCCGCCCTCGTCGGTGACCTCGTGCCGCTCACCGACCTGCTGCCCGGGGATGCCGCGGTCGCGATCCTGAGTCCGGAACGTGTCGCGACCCGGGCGCTGAGTCTCGCCGAGACGAACCGCGAGTTCCTCGACGCGGCCTGGAGCGCGGCGACGGCCGGGGCGAAGGCGCCGATCAGCCTCGACCGCGGCGACTTCTTGACGGTGAGCCAGCTCCGAGCCGCCGCCGCCCCGCGCACCTGGTGGACGTTCAGTCCCTTCGACTCCGACGCCGACGAGGTCGTGCGCGTTCCCGGCATCCCGATCCCCAGTTTCGCCGGGCAGGTCGAGGGCGCCGTCGATCACGTCGCCGCCCTCGTGCGCGACGGCTGGGAGGTCACGGTCACCGCCGCCGGCACCGGCATGGTCGAACGCGCGCGTGACGTGCTGGCCCAGGCGGGGGTCGAGCCGGCCGTCGAGCAGGCGACGATCGAGGCCGGCTTCGCGCTGCCCGACGAGAAGATCGCCGTGCTCTCCGAGGCGGAGTTCTACGGTCGCGCCGCCGCGATCGACCAGCGTGCCCGCGGCAAGCTCGCCAGTCGGCGCAAGAACGTCGTCGACCCGCTGCAGCTGAAGGCCGGCGACTTCGTCGTGCACGAGACCCACGGCATCGGCCGTTTCGTCGAACTCATCTCGCGCGAGGTCGCGTCGGGGGAGCGCACCGCCCGCGGACCGCTCGGCACGACGCACGCCAAGGTGACGCGCGAGTACCTCGTCATCGAGTACGCGCCGAGCAAGCGCGGCGGCGCGCCCGACCGCTTGAGCGTGCCGACCGACCAGCTCGACCTCCTCTCCCGCTACGTCGGCGGCGAGGCCCCGGCGCTGTCGAAGATGGGCGGTTCGGACTGGGCCGCCGCGAAGGGCAAGGCCCGCAAGGCCGTGCGCGACATCGCCGTCGAACTCGTGAAGCTCTACTCCGCGCGGATGGCGAGCCAGGGGCACGCGTTCCCGCCCGACACCCCCTGGCAGCGCGAGCTGGAGGAGGCGTTCCCGTTCGCCGAGACCCCCGATCAGCTGGTCACGATCGACGACGTGAAGGCCGACATGGAGCGGCCGATCCCGATGGACCGCCTCATCTCGGGCGACGTCGGCTACGGCAAGACCGAGATCGCCGTGCGCGCCGCGTTCAAGGCCGTGCAGGACGGCAAGCAGGTCGTGATGCTCGTGCCGACGACGCTGCTCGTGCGGCAGCACATGGAGACCTTCGCCGAACGGTTCGCCGGCTTCCCCGTGCACCTCCGCGCGCTCAGCCGGTTCCAGACCGCGAAGGAGTCGAAGGAGACGATCGAGGGTCTCGCGACGGGAGAGGTGGATGTCGTCATCGGCACCCATCGACTGCTCAGCGACGGCATCCGTTTCAAGGACCTCGGCCTGGTCATCATCGACGAGGAGCAGCGCTTCGGCGTCGAGCACAAGGATGCACTCAAGAAGCTGAAGACGAACGTCGACATCCTGGCGATGTCGGCGACCCCGATCCCGCGCACGCTCGAGATGGCGGTCACCGGCATCCGCGAGATGTCGACCCTCGCGACGCCGCCGGAGGACCGGCATCCGATCCTCACCTTCGTCGGGCCGTGGAACGAGAAGCAGGTCAGTGCCGCCATCCGGCGCGAACTGCTGCGCGAAGGTCAGGTGTTCTTCGTGCACAACCGGGTGTCGTCGATCAACCGGGTCGCGGCGCAGCTCGCCGACCTCGTGCCCGAGGCGCGCATCGCCGTCGCCCACGGGCAACTCTCCGAGAGCGTGCTCGAGCAGGTGATCGTCGACTTCTGGGAGCGCAAGTTCGACGTGCTCGTCTCGACGACGATCATCGAGACCGGCATCGACATCGCCAACGCGAACACCCTGATCATCGACGCCGCCGACAAGTACGGCCTGTCGCAACTGCACCAGATCCGCGGACGCGTGGGACGCGGCCGGGAGCGCGCCTACGCCTACTTCCTCTACTCCGACGACAAGCCGCTGGGCGAAGTCGCGCAGGACCGCCTCGAGACGATCGCCGCGAACACCGAACTCGGGTCGGGGATGCAGGTGGCGCTGAAGGACCTCGAGATCCGCGGCGCCGGCAACCTGCTCGGCGGGGAGCAGTCGGGCCACATCGCGGGGGTCGGGTTCGACCTCTACCTGCGCATGATCGGCGAGGCGGTCGCGACCTTCCGCGGCGATGTCGCCGAAGGGCAGACCGAGCTGCGGCTCGAACTGCCGGTGGATGCCCGCATCCCCGAGGAGTACCTCGAGAGCGAGCGACTGCGGCTCGAGGCGTACCAGAAGCTCTCGACGGCGGCCGCGCCCGCGTCGCCGGATGACGCCATCGACTCTGTCGCCGAGGAGCTCACCGACCGCTACGGCGACCTGCCGGATGCCGTGCAGAACCTCGTCGCGATCTCCCGGCTGCGGCGTCAGGCCATCAAGGCGGGACTGTCGGATGTCGTCGCCGTCGGCGGCAACCTGCGCATCGCCCCCGCTGAGCTGCCCGACTCCAAGCAGCTGCGCCTCAAGCGCATGTACCCGGGAGCCCGGGAGTTCGCGGCGGCGAAGGCGCTCAGCATCCCGCTGCCGCAGGGTACCGACGCCGACCTGATCGCCTGGGTCGGCGGCGTGCTCACCGCCCTCTTCGGCGAGACGCCCCAGGCCACCCCACCCGCCATCGCCCCGACCGTCGGTTGAGCAGCGCCCAACGGGCGCGTGTCGAAACCGGGCCCGCGAGGTACTTCGGCCGGTGGTTTCGACACGCCGCTTCGCGGCTGCTCAACCGGCGGTTCTCGTCAACCAGCGAGAACCGAGAGGATGTTGCCCGCAGGGTCGGTGAACCACGCGATGTCGGGCCCGTTGCCCGTGGCCTTTCCGCGCATCACGCCTTTCTCGTCCTGCGGCATCCCCGCGTAGCGCTCGAGCGTCACGCCGGCGGCCTCGAGCTCGGCGACGGCGGCGTCGATGTCGTCGACCTCGAAGTTGAGCACCGTGAAGGTCGCGGGCTCGTGGTTCTGCTTCGGGTAGAGGAAGACGTGACCGCCGCCGGGCAGCTGCACCGCGAGCCCCATCCCGGTGTCCTCGACGGAGAGGCCGAGGGTGTCGCGGTAGAAGGCGAGCGCCGCCGCATGGTCGTTCACGGAGAAGCCGCTGAAGGAACTGCCGAACGTCAACATGCCGCCAGCATTCCACCGACGACCGACGGTCAGGGCTTCGCCCAGGCTCTGCCCAGAACGATCGGGATGAGCACCATCGACCGCAGATCGATGAGCGCGTGCAGCAGGACCGGCACGACGATCGACCCGGTCACCAGGTACAGGACCACGAACACCGCGCCGAGCAGCGTCGAGAACAGGATGCCGAGCGGACCCTGGTAGAGGTGAAGCAGCCCGAACAGCAGGGTCGCCCCCAGGAAGGCGGCGACGGCGTTGCCGGTCACGGCGAACACGAGGGCGGGAAGTCCGAGCCGGAACAGCAGCTCCTCGAAGACGCCCGCGCTGACCGACAGGGCGACCCCGTAGCGCAGCTCGCCGCGAGTGCGGGGGAGGAGTGCCCGGATGTCGCCCACCGTCGGGGCTTCGTCGATCGAGTCGCGGATGAGGATCACCGGCAGGACCAGGCCGACGACGAGGATCACCGCGACGGCGATCGCGACCCCCGCTCCGTAGGGCTCGCCGAGGAACGAGCGCACGGCGGCGATCGGCGCCCATCGCTGGGCCTCGGCCAGTACGGGGGCGACGGATGCCCACGCCCCGACGATCGTCGCGAGCGAGAGGCCGCCCAGCGAGACGGCCGCCTCGATCGCCCAGCGGCGGTAGACCTTCTGCCGGGCGACGGTGGACCGCATCCGTTTGAAGCGCGCGTAGTCGCGCCGCTCGCGCATGAGCGCCCGCCAGAGGAGCACGGCGACGACGACGCCGAGAAGGGCGAGAGCAGCGGCGTCCACCGGTCCATCATCCCCCGCGGGTCAGCGCCGGCGCTCGCCGAGTGGTTGGCTAGGGCGAGTGACGACAGCCGTGGGGTTCCGCTCGGAGCGAGGACCGCTCCTCATCGCGATGATGCTCTCGACGGGCCTCGTGGCGATCGACTCGACGGTGATCGCGACCGCGGTGACGTCGATCGTCGACGACCTCGGCGGCTTCAGCCAGTTCCCCTGGCTGTTCTCGGTCTACCTGCTCGCGTCGGCGGTCACGGTGCCGGTCTACGCGAAACTCGCTGACACGATCGGGCGCAAGCCGATCATGCTCTGGGGGATCGCCCTGTTCCTGCTCGGGTCGATCCTCGCCGGGTTCGCCTGGGACATGCCGAGCCTCATCGCCTTCCGCGCCGTGCAGGGCATCGGTGCCGGCGCGGTGCTGCCGATGGCGATCACGATGGTCGGCGACATCTACACGCTCGAGGAACGGGCCCGGGTGCAGGGCTACATGGCGAGCGTGTGGGCGATCGCCGCGGTCGTCGGCCCGACCCTCGGCGGCGTCTTCGCCCAGTTCGACGCCTGGCGCGGCATCTTCTTCGTCAACATCCCGCTGTGCCTGCTCGCCGGCTGGATGATCTGGTCGCGGTTCACCGAGAGAGTCGAGCGGCAGCGACATCGGATCGACTACGCCGGCGCCGTGCTGCTCACGGCGTCGATGACGTTGCTCATCCTCGGAGTGCTCCAGGGCGGCACCGGCTGGGCGTGGGACTCGATCGCGAGCCTTTCGGTGTTCGGCGTCGGCGGGGTCTTGCTCGTGGCTTTCATCCTCGGCGAGCGGCGCGCGGCCGAGCCGATTCTGCCGTTCTGGGTGCTGTCTCGCCGGCTGCTGTCGACGACGAACGTGCTCGGCTTCGCCCTGGGCGCCGCCCTCATCGGTCTCACCGAGTTCGTTCCGACCTTCCTGACCGTGACGACGGGCACACCGCCGCTGATCGCGGGCCTCGCCCTCGGAGCCCTGACGATCGGCTGGCCGGTCGCGGCGACCTTCGCGGGCCGGCTGTACCTGCGCGTCGGATTCCGTCCGACGACGATCCTCGGCGGGGTCATCCTCGTGCTGAGCATCTCCGCCCTCGCGCTGTCGACTCTCGCGCCGTCGGTCTGGCTGGTCGCCGTGATCTGCTTCGTGATCGGCACGGGATTCGGGTTCTCGGCGATCTCGAGTCTCGTCGCGGCACAGTCCAGCGTCGGCTGGGACGAGCGCGGTGTCGTGACGGGGACGCAGATGTTCTTCCGCTCGATCGGCCAGTCGCTCGGGGCGGCGGTGCTCGGCGCGATCGCCAACGGGGTCATCCTCAGCCTCGGAGGTGACGAGACGGATGCCGGCACGATGTCGGCCGCGGCGGGAGCGGTCTTCGTGGCGACTGCCGTCGTCGCGATCGTGCTGCTGCTCTCGGCGATCGCGATGCCGCGTATGCCGCGTCCACGCGCCGACGCGGTCACCGCCGAAACCGACCCGGCGTAGCGGGCAGGATGAGGGGATGACGGCAGCCCCGCATCCCCGCCTCGACGAACTGATCGCGACGATGGAACGCCTGCGCGCGCCGGGCGGCTGCGCCTGGGACCGCGACCAGACCCACGCGAGCCTCGTGCAGTACCTCGTCGAGGAGAGCGCCGAACTGGTCGAGGCGATCGAGGCCGGCGACGACACCGAGATGGTGGAGGAACTCGGCGACGTGCTCTACCAGGTGCTGTTCCACGCCGACATCGCCGCCGAGGAGGGACGGTTCACCCTCGAGGACGTCGCCGCGCACATGACGCAGAAGATGGTGGGGCGGCATCCGCATGTCTTCGGGGACGTGGTCGCCGACACCCCGGATGCCGTCGTCGCCAACTGGGAAGCGATCAAGGCCGTCGAGAAATCGCACCGCACGAGCGTGCTCGACGGGATCCCCGCCGGGATGCCCGGCCTCGCGCTCGCCGACAAGGTGCTCGGTCGCGCGGCCAAGGTCGGGGTCGTCGTCGAGGCCGCGCGCGTCCCCACGACCGAAGAGGAGCTCGGAGCGCAGTTGCTCGCCCTCGTCGCGGGATCGCGCGCGCAGGGGCTGGATGCCGAACGCGCCCTGCGCGGAGCACTCCGCCAGGTGAGAGAACGGGTCACGGCCGCGGAGGCGTGACGCCATACTGAATCCGATGTCCCAGATCCCCGCACCCCTCCTCAGCCGCCGTGTCGGCGTGATCGTCGTCGTGGTGTCGGTGCTCGCCGCCGCCGCGCTCGCCACGGTCCCGCGCCTCGGCGACGAACTGGCGATCGGGGCGATCGTCCTCGTCGCGGTGCAGCAGGCGTTCCTGGCCCTCGCCATCCTTCTGATCGGCCGCACCGGTCTCGCCGGGCGTCACACCGCGTTCCCGGTGCTCGTGACCTTCGGCAGCGCGGCGGTGCTCCTTCTCGACGCCCTCCTCGAGATCATCGCGGTCGTCGTCGTCAGCGTCGTCCCCGTTCCGCCGGTCGCGGTCATTCCGCCGGTCGCCTGTCTTCTCGCCGCGGTCACCGGAGCGCTGCTCGTGCTGTTCGGGGTCGTCGTGTTGCGCGCCGCGATCGTGCGGCGAGCGGTGGGTGTGCTCGTCGTCGTCGCCGGGATCGCGGTGCTCGCGGCCATCGCCGCCTTCATCCTCGACCCGATCCTGGTCGGCGGAGTCGCGCCCGCGGTCGCCGTGCTGCTGTCCGGGGGAATCGGTCTGGCTCTGTTCACGCCGCGCACGCTCCCGTAGCGTCCCAGCATGCTCGTCGAACATCTCGGGGTCGCCCCGAAGGTCCATCCCGACGCCGTCGTCGCCCCGGGAGCCGTCGTGAGCGGCGACGTGACGATCGGTGCCGACTGCCAGGTGCTGCACGGCGCGGTGATCAGCGCCGAGGGCGGCCCGATCGTGCTCGGTGAGCACGTCATCGTCATGGAGAACGCCGTGCTGCGGGCCAGTTCGTCCGACCCGCTGAAGATCGGCGACCACTGCCTCGTCGGACCCCTCGCGTCGATCTCGGGGGCGCGCATCGGTGACGAGGTCTTCATCGCGACCGGCGCGCGGGTCTTCAACGGGGCCGTCATCGGCGACCGCAGCGAGGTGCGCATCAACGCCGTCGTGCACCTGCGCACGGTGCTGCCCCCGGAGTCGACGGTGCCGATCGCCTGGGTGGCGGTCGGGGATCCGGCCGAGATGTTCCCGCCCGACCGGCACGACGAGATCTGGGCGCGACAGTCGCAGCTCGACTTCCCCGGCTACGTGTTCGGGCTGGACCGCACGACGCCCGACCTGATGGTGCAACTCACCGAACGCTACGCGCGCCATCTCTCGCGGCACGCCGACGACCGCCCGCTCGACCCCTCGTGACCGCGCCGGCGTTCCTCGCCCCGCCGCGTCGCATCCCGACGCTGCTGCGCTTCGGCCTCTGGGTGTCGCGTCGCGTCACCGGCGAGGACGTCCTCGTCGCCCGACTGCTGACCTGGTATCCGAAGGCCGCGATCGGGGCCGGCGTGATGGAGTCGCTCGTGGCTGACGAGGTCGGTCGCATGGACCGGCGGATGCTGAAGATCGTGCGGATGACGGTGTCGTCGGCCGTGGAGTGCCCGTTCTGCATCGGGTTCAACGGCCGCGACTGGGAGCAGTACCTCACCGAGGACGAACTCGCCGTCGTGCAGGGCCGGCGCGACGCCTCCGAGGTCGCGACTCTCGACGAGGCGGAGCGGTTCGCGATCTCCTACGCGCGCCTGCTCGTCGCGACCCCGCTCGACATCCCGCGCGAGACCGGGGAGCGCCTGCGCGACCACTTCACCGAGCGCGAGATCGTCGTGCTGGTGACGACCGTCGCGCAGGTCGACTACTGGGCGCGCGTCGTGCAAGGACTCGGCTGCCCGCCCCACGGGTGATTGAGTATCACGATTGCATTGCCATCGTTATACTCGGACGGTGCCGACCCCCCGCAGCCGCCGCCCGTTCGTGCGCGCCCTCACGGCTGCTGTCGCGGTCGGCGCCCTCGTGTTCGGCTCGGCGCTTCCCGCCCACGCCGCACCGGTCGTCTCGGAGGTGGCCGGCGGCGAACTGGTCGCGTCCCTGACCGAGTACGGCGGGCTGCTCTACCTCGGCTCCGAGAACGGGCTCCAGAGCTTCGACGGCACGACGTTCACCACGATTCCCGGAGCCCCCGAGAGCCCGCGCGACTTCGTCGAATACCTCGGCGACCTGTGGATGGTCGGCGGTCCGGTCACGAATGCGGACGCCGCGGAGTTGTGGCGGTTCGACGGCACCACGCTCAGTCAGTACACGGCGGACGGCCGCGACCCGGTGGTCGTCGGCGGCACGCTCTACTTCCTCTCCGGCGCGGTCGGCTCCGAACTCCTCACCCGCACGGACGGCACGACGACGGTCGTCGAAGCGGGTCCGCCGACCGACGTGAAGGAGATCGCGCTCGCCCCGACCGGCGACGTCGCGCTGACGGTGGGAACGGCACGCGTGCTGTGGACCTTCGACGGCACCGCCTTCACACAGGTGGTGCAAGCCGGCGCACCGGTCAACGTCGACGGGTTGCGCACCCTGAGCGGGGTGCTCGCCTTCGATGGGCAGGCGACGGCGGGCGACGACGACACCGCCTACACCTGGGACGGCACCGCGTTCAGCCAGCTCGGCACCGCCGACCTCGTCGGCTGCTTCGTCGAAGACGCCGGGACGCTGTACTACGTCGGCAACGACGGCTCCAGTCGGATGTTCTCGGCGACCGTCTCGGTGGCGGCGAGCGAGGCTCCGGTGACGCCGACGATCCCCTCGGGCTGTCCGCAGTTCGTCGCGAGCGACGGCACCTTATACCTCCGGGCGCAGGGCACCGGCGGAAACCCGACACTGCACACCTGGGACGGCACCACACTGACCGAGCTCGACTCGGTCGGCGATTTCCCGACCGGCCTGGTCGAGTACGGCGGCAAGATCTACTTCAGCGCGCAGGCCACCACCGAGACGCCGTCACTGTTCGTGCTCGAGGATGTCACCTCGACGCCGACCGCCCCGACTCTGCCCGCGACGGGCGCCCAGGTCTCGTGGTGGCTCCTCGCGGTCGCCGCCGTGCTGCTGGCGGGCGGGGCCGGCATCCTCGTCGTGCGGGGACGCCGCCGCGCCTGACTCTCAGCGCGCCGCGTCGGTGACCCGGCGTCGGAGCTCGGCGACGCCGCCGGTCCACGGGGCCCCGTGCCCGGGCAGCACCCATGCCGCCTCGATGCCGTCGAGGGCGTCGAGCGAGCGCAGCGCCTGCTCCCGGTCGTCGGTGAACGGTGCCGGCTGCGGACCGGAGACGCCGGTCAGAACGCTGCGTGTGGTCAGCCCGTCGCCCACGAAGAGCGCGCCGACCTCCGGGACGTACACCGCGATGCTTCCCGGCGAGTGGCCGGGAAGGGCGACGACGTGAGGCGACCCGGGAAGGTCGAGGATGTCGCCACCCCGCACCCGGACGACCTCGGTGAGGTGACGGGCGCGCAACCCGCCGCGGCGAAGCGCGTACCAGGCGAAGCCGAGCACCGGCCCGAGTCGGCGCGGGTCGGCGGGCGTCGCCGGCGGCTTGGCTCCGGTCGCCCGGTCGGCGTCGGCCTCGTGCACGTACACGGGCACCCCGTGATCGCGGCGGAGTCGTTCGGCGAACCCGATGTGGTCGGAGTCGCCGTGCGTCAGCACCACCCCGCGCACGTCGGCGAGGTCGCGCCCGAGGCTCGCGAGCTCTTGGCGGAATTCACGCCAGTGGCCCGGAAGGCCGGCGTCGATGAGGGTGATGCCGTCGTCGGTGACGACGAGGTGGAGGGCGACGATGTCGTTACCGATGCGGTGAAGTCCCGGAGCGAGTTCCATGATGGCTACGATACGTAGCCATCATGGCTACTGTCAATAGCTATACTGGAGCGCAGCCGAAGGAGCCAGGATGCCGACCCCCGACCGTACGTCGCTCGACGAGATCGTCGACGCCGCCCGTGACCTCCTCGAAGCCGACGGTGCCGAGGGCCTCTCGATGCGCTCCGTCGCCGACCGCGTCGGCGTGCGTGCTCCGTCCCTCTACAAGCGGGTCCGCAGCCGCGACGACCTCCTGCGGCTGGTGGCGGAATCCACGGTCGCCGAGCTCGCCGAGCGGCTCGACGCCGTCGCGACCGCGAGTGCCGGGGGAGACCCGGTGCTCCGCCTCGCCGACCTCGCCCGCACGCTCCGCCGGTTCGCGCACGAGCGGCCGGCCGGCTACCGCTTGATCTTCGCCCCGCCCTCGGGCGTGGCCCTCGCGCCGGAGAGCCTCGCGCGCGCGACGGCCGCGCTCTTCGCGCTGACCGCCGAGCTCGCGGGACCCGACGATGCGCTCGAGGCTGCCCGCACGGTCACCGCCTGGGCCACCGGTTTCATCGCGATGGAACTCGCCGGCTCCTTCCAGCTCGGCGGTGACGTGGAGCGCGCGTTCGAGTTCGGTGTCTCGCGGATCGGGAAGGCCCTCGCCCGGCTGGCAGACTGATCACGTGGCACAGCAGGTCAACCCCCCGCGCGGCATGCGCGACTTCCTCCCCGCCGAGAAGGCCCGGCGCGAGGCGATCCTCGCGGTCATCCGCGGGGTCTACCGCCGCCACGGCTTCGACGAGATCGAGACCCCGGTCGCCGAGGACTCCGAGCGCCTGCACGCCGGTCTCGGCGGCGACAACGAGAAGCTCGCGTTCGGCATCCTCAAGCGCGGTCTCACGCACGACGACCTCCAGGCCGCGCGGGAGCCGCTCGACCTCGCCGACCTCGGCCTGCGCTTCGACCTCACGGTGCCGCTCGCGCGCTTCTACGCGTCGCACCGCGCCGAGCTGCCGAGCGTCTTCCGCAGCATCCAGATCGCGCCCGTGTGGCGGGCCGAGCGTCCGCAAAAGGGCCGCTACCGGCAGTTCGTGCAGTGCGACATCGACGTGCTCGGCGAGCCCGGGCCGCGCGCCGAAGCCGAGCTGCTCGTCGCGACGCTGGCGACGGTGGATGCCCTCGGCCTCGAGGGCGCGTTCGTGCGGGTGAACGACCGCCGTCTGCTGACCGGGATGCTCGCCACCCTCGGATTCGCCGAGACCGAGTACGACGGCGCGCTCATCACGATCGACAAGCTCGACAAGATCCAGCACGACGGGGTGCTCGCCGAGCTGCGCGAGCGCGGCTTCACACCGTCGGCGGTCGACGCGCTCGAGGCGTTCTTCCGGCGCCCGCAGACCAGGGAGTTCCTGCCGTTCGGCGAGGCCGCGATCCGCAAGGCCCTCCCCGACGACCCGCACCCCGAGGCGGTCGCCGGACTCGTCGCGATCGGCGAGGCCGTCGCGGCGGCGCGCGGTTCGGCCGCGGGGGAGGGGCTGCTCCAGTTCGACCCGTTCCTCGTGCGAGGCATGGGCTACTACACCGGCCCGATCTTCGAGCTCGCCCACCCGTCGGTGCCGTACTCGCTCGGCGGCGGCGGCCGTTACGACGGCATGATCGGCCGCTTCCTCGGCACCGATGTCCCCGCCACGGGGTTCTCGCTCGGCTTCGAGCGGCTCGTCGACCTCGTCGAGCTCCCGGCCGACGCGGGAACGGATGCCGTCGCCCTCCTCCACGACTCCGACATCCCGCTCGCGGAGCTGCTGACCCTGAAGAGCGAGCTGATCGCCGGCGGGTCTCGGGTGCGGCTCGTCGTGAAGCCGAAGAACGTGAAACCGACGCTGGATGCCCTCGCGGTCGAGGGGTTCACCCGTTTCGCGTTCGTCTCCGCGGGCGCCGCGCTGGCATCCCTCGAACTCCGGCCGTTGTCCAGCGAGTCCTAAGATCGACCCGGGCACGCCACCAGCCCCACACCCCACACGTTAGGAATGACATGTCCGCCATTGAAGCCGTCGGAGCCCGCGAGATCCTCGACTCCCGGGGAAACCCCACCGTCGAGGTCGAGGTGCTCCTCGAAGACGGAACCGTGGCCCGTGCGGCCGTCCCCTCGGGTGCCTCGACCGGCGCCTTCGAGGCCTACGAACTGCGCGACGGCGACGCGAACCGCTACGGCGGCAAGGGCGTGCTCAAGGCCGTCGAAGGCGTGCTCGACGTGCTCGGCCCGGCGATCGAAGGTTTCGACGCCCCCGATCAGCGCCTCATCGACGCCGAGCTGATCGCCGCCGACGGCACCGACAACAAGTCGAAGGTCGGCGCCAACGCGATCCTCGGGGTCTCGCTCGCCGTGGCCAAGGCCGCCGCCGACTCGGCCGACCTGCCGCTCTTCCGCTACCTCGGCGGACCCAACGCGCACACCCTCCCGGTGCCGTTGATGAACATCATCAACGGTGGCGCGCACGCCGACACCGCCCTCGACATCCAGGAGTTCATGGTGCTCCCGGTCGGCGCCGACACGTTCGCCGACGCCCTGCGCTGGGGCTCGGAGGTCTACCACGCGCTCAAGTCGGGCCTGAAGAAGAAGGGCCAGTCGACCGGCCTCGGCGACGAAGGCGGCTTCGCCCCCGACCTGCCCGGGGCCCGCGCCGCGCTCGACTTCATCCTCGAGGCGATCAGCACCGCCGGCTTCACGGCCGGCACGGACTTCCTGCTCGGCCTCGACGTCGCCGCCACCGAGTTCTTCGCCGACGGCGTGTACTCGTTCGAGAACCAGAAGCTCTCCGGCGAGCAGCTCACGGAGTTCTGGGCCGGGCTCGTCGCCGACTACCCGCTCGCCTCGATCGAGGACCCGCTGGCCGAAGACGACTGGGAGGGCTACGTGCACCTCACGCAGGCCCTCGGCGACAAGGTGCAGATCGTCGGCGACGACCTCTTCGTCACCAACCCGGTGCGCCTGCAGAAGGGCCTCGACCTCGGGGCGGCGAACTCGATCCTGGTGAAGGTCAACCAGATCGGCACGCTCACCGAGACCCTGGATGCCGTCGCCCTCGCGCAGCGCGCCGGGTACACCGCCATCCTGTCCCACCGTTCCGGCGAGACCGAGGACACCACGATCGCCGACCTCGCGGTCGCCGTCGACGGCGGGCAGATCAAGACCGGCGCCCCGGCCCGCAGCGACCGTGTCGCGAAGTACAACCAGCTGCTCCGCATCGAGGAGGAGCTCGGCGACGCCGCCGTCTACGCCGGCCGCTCGGCCTTCCCCCGCGCCAAGGCGTAGCGGCAGCGCATCCTTTCGTCACCCCCGTCCGGTTCGCCGGGCGGGGGTTTCCGCGTCTCGTCGTTCTCGTCGACGTTCGTCGATGTGCGCCGTTCAGGAAGAACCGGCTCAATCGCGCGGCGGCGGTCGCGAGCGGCTCGCTTTTCCTGAACGGCGCACATCGCCGGCGGTTCGCCCGGCCGCGGCGTGCTGGGGAGCGGGTCGGGATGCCGTCCGCCTACCCTGGAGGCATGGCCCGGGCATCTCGACCGCTGCGTGAACGCGCGCGCGAGACCGACGTGGCCGAGGAGCCGCGCGCGGCCGCCTGGCTGCGCAACTTCCGGCTCTCGGGGTTCGCGTTGTCAATGCTCCTGCTCGTCGTGGCGGCGCTCGTCGTGCTCGCGCCGAGCTTGAAGACCTTCGTCGAGCAGCAGCAGCAGATCGCCCAGCTGCGGGCGGAGGTCGAGGCCGCGCAGACCGACGTCGACGACCTCAACGCCGAGATCGACCGCTGGAGCGACCCGGCGTACATCGAGGCGCAGGCCCGTGACCGGCTGTACTACGTCTACCCGGGCGACATCACCTTCCTCGTGATCGGCGACGACGACCTCCCCGGCGAGGGCGGGCTGCCGATCAGCGACGAGATCCAGACCACCCAGGTCGACTGGGTGCGCGCGCTGCTGTCCACCGTCTACGAGGCGGGGCTGACGGATGCCGCGCCTGCGCAGCTCGAGAGCCCCGAGCAGGGCGGCTGATGCGTCCGCCGTTCCCCGCGCCCACGGCATCCGAGATCGCCGTCGTCTCCGCGCAGCTGGGTCGCCCCGCGCGCGGGGTGATCGGCATTGCCGCGCGCTGCGTGTGCGGCAACCCGACGGTCGTCGCGACCTCCCCGCGGCTGCCCGACGGCACGCCGTTCCCGACGCTCTACTACCTGTCCCACCCGGCCGCGACGGCCGCGATCTCGACGCTCGAAGCGACCGGGGTGATGGCGGAACTGCAGGCGACCCTCGGCGAGCCCGACGTCGCCGACGCCTACCGGGCCGCCCACGCGAGCTACCTCGCCGACCGGGATGCGATCGACGCCGTGGACGAGATCGCCGGGTTCTCCGCGGGCGGGATGCCCGACCGGGTCAAGTGCCTCCATGCGCTCGCCGGGCACGCTCTCGCGGCGGGCCCAGGGCTCAACCCGATCGGCGATCGCGCACTCGAGCTGTGCAGCTGGTCGCCTGAGCGATGCGAATGCGCGGAGCCGGGCGCCGCGCTCGACTGACCCGGGGGCTCGCGCTCCTGGTGATCGTCGTCGCCGCGCTCGCCGGCACTCCGGCGCACGCCGCGTCGCGCGACGCCATCCGCGATCGGGAGTACTGGCTCGACGACTACGGCATCCGGTCGGCCTGGTCGGTCACGCGCGGTGCCGGCGTCACGATCGCGATCATCGACACCGGGGTCGCCGGCGGGATCACCGAGCTGCGGGGTGCCGTCATCGGGGGAGCGGACTTCTCCGGCCTCGGCGCATCCGACGGTCAGACCCCCGTCGGCGAGGACGGCCAGCACGGCACCCTCGTCGCCTCCCTCGCCGCGGGCCGGGGGACCGGGTCGAACTCGGGCGTGATCGGCGCGGCGCCCGAGGCCTCGATCCTCGCGATCTCGGTGGGCTTCGGGCAGGGCGCCGTCGACTCCGACGCGCAGATCGCCGCCGCCGTCACCTGGGCGGTCGACAACGGTGCCGACGTCATCAACATGTCGCTGACGCGCAACACCCTGGATTGGCCGGAGAGCTGGGACGAGGCGTTCCTGCACGCCGCCGAGAACGACGTCGTGATCGTCGCCGCGGCGGGCAACCGGGGCAGCGGCACGGTCGAAGTCGGAGCACCGGCGACGATGCCCGGGGTGCTGACCGTCGGCGGCGTCGACGAGAACGGCGCCGCCTCCTGGGATGCTTCGGCGCAGGGCATCACGATCGGCGTGGCCGCACCGAGCGAGCGGCTCGTCGGCGTGACCCCGACCGGACGCGACGTCACCTGGGCGGGGACGAGCGGGGCGACCCCGATCGTCGCCGGGATCGTGGCGCTCGTGCGGGCCGCGCATCCCGATCTCGACGCCGCGAACGTGATCAACCGCGTCGTCGCCACCGCGCGGGACGCCGGACCGCCCGGCGCCGACTTCACCTACGGCTACGGCTACGTGGATGCCGCCGCGGCGGTGTCCACGGAGGTGCCGGCGGTCGAGGCGAACCCGATGGGGGACCTCGCCGAGTGGGTGCGCATCAACCGCCGTGCCGACGCGACACCGGTCCCTGCGGAGATCGTCGTCCCCACGCCGGAGGCGCGCCGCGAGTCCCGGGCGAGCGACCCGACAGGCACCCTCCTGCCGAGCGTCGTGACCCTGCAGCTGGTCGGCATCCCGGTGCTCGTCCTGCTGCTCTTCGCGGTCGGCGGCGCCACGCTCGCCGTCGGGGCCGTGCGGCGATTCCGACCTCCGCGTTCGCGGTAGATTGGTCGTATTCCAGCGAGGAGTCCTATCATCGTGCGCAAGATCCTGATCGTCGGCGGCGGCTACGCCGGCTTCTACACGGCCAAGAAGCTGCAGAAGCACCTGGCCCGTAACGAGGCCCAGGTCACCATCGTCGACCCGCTGCCGTACATGACGTACCAGCCGTTCCTGCCCGAGATCGCGGCCGGAAACATCGACCCGCGCCACGCCCTCGTCTCGCACCGTCGTCACCTGAAGAAGACCACCGTGATCACCGCGAAGGTCAGCAACGTCGACCACGCGAACAAGAAGGTCACGATCACGCCCGCCCTGGGCGAGCCGTGGGAAGTCGAGTACGACACCCTCGTGATGACCGCCGGCGCCGTGACGCGCACGTTCCCGATCCCGGGCGTCGCCGACCAGGCCATCGGCCTCAAGAACATCGAAGAGGCGATGGCGATCCGCGACCGGGTCGCCGACGCCTTCGCCAAGGCCTCCAACCTCCCGCCCGGACCGCAGCGCGACCGGCTCCTCACCTTCGTCGTCGTCGGCGGCGGTTTCGCCGGCATCGAGCTGTTCGGCGAGGTGCGGTCGTTCGCGAGCGCCCTGCTGCGTCAGTACCCGAACCTCACGATCGACGACACCCACTTCCACCTCATCGAGGCGATGGGTCGCATCATGCCCGAGGTGTCGCACAAGACGAGCCTCTGGGTGATCAAGAACCTCGAGCAGCGCGCCGCGAAGGTGCACCTCGACACCCAGCTGGCCAGCGCCGTCGACGGGATCATCGAGCTCTCCACCGGCGAGACGTTCGAGTCGGACACCATCATGTGGACCGCCGGCGTCATGGCGAACCCGGTCGTGCGCAACACCGACCTCCCGCTCGAGGAGCGCGGTCGTATCCGCGTGCAGGCCGACCTCCGCGTCATCGACGACACCGGCATCGTCCCCGACGCCTGGGCCTGCGGTGACGTCGCGGCGGTTCCCGACCTCGTCCCGAACCAGGGCGTCGGCGGGTTCACCGTGCCGAACGCCCAGCACGCCGTGCGCCAGGGCAAGCTGCTCGCGAAGAACCTCGTCGCCGACATCCGCGGCGAGAAGCCGGCCGAGTACCGGCACAAGAACCAGGGTGCCGTCGCTGGCATCGGGCTCTACTACGGCGTCTTCCAGAACGGCCCGATCGCGTTCAAGGGCTTCATCGCCTGGGTGATGCACCGCGGCTACCACGGCCTGGCGATGCCGATGTGGGAGCGCAAGGTGCGCATCTTCGGCAACTACGTCATCAACTTCCTGACGCGTCGCGACACCGTCGGCATCCCGGCCCGCGACACTCCGCGCGCCGGTTTCGCCGAGTTCGCCGCCCGCCCGAAGGTCTGACGCCCTCACCGGGGAGTTGCCGAGGCGCGGTGTCGACCTCAGTAAACTTCCGGCGATGACGACTCCCGAGCCGGGTACCCCGGCAGTGAAACCGCGCGGCCGCAGCATCCTCGTGGGGCTCCTCGCGGTGCTGGCGTTGCTGGTACCCGCCGGCATCGGAATCGCGGTCGGGGTCACGATCCTCGGAGCGGAGACCAGCGTCGAGGCGCAGCCGTCCCCGCCGGCATCCAGTGCCCCCTCCGACGTGCCGACCGCGGAACCGGACCCCGCGCCGGTGGTCGTCCCGATCGACTTCTCGAGCCCGTCCGGCAACTTGAGGTGTCACATCGACGGCGGCGCGGCGTATTGCCACCAGGGCGGCATCCGCTACGCCGAGCCCGCGGAGGACTGTGCGGCTGAAGGCGTCGCCATCGGGGTCACCGCGGAGAAGACGTACTGGCCGTGCCTCGCGGCGCGCCCCGCCCTGACCGCGAGCGTTCCCTACGACGTCCCGGTCGTGAACGGCGAGTTCACCTGCGTCATCAATCTCGCCGCCGGGGTTCGATGCACGAACGCGGCCGGCGGCGGATTCACGATGGAATACACGGCCGGAGTCGCGACCTTCTGATCCCCGATCGTGGTCCACGGGTACCGTCCGCGGCGGCCTCGCAGAACTGCTAATTTTCGGGGAGTCATATGCTCTCGGGGTTCCACGCGAGCAGAGTGATGCGCGCAGCCCGACCCGAGATCTCAGGAGTTCCGTGCCCGTCGACGGTCCCGCACAGCTTCCCGCCCCCGAATCGCCCCAGCGTGTCACGTTGGCCCATCGCCTCGATGCCGCCTGGCGTCGCGCGAGCGGTCCGCAGCGAATGGTTGCGGCCGCGGCGACGATCGGCACCCTCATCGGGATCGCCTCGATCGTGATCCCGCTGGTGTTCGTCGCGACGACGCGCACCACGTCGGTCGACTCGGTGCAGATCGACACCCAGCAAGCGAGTGGAGAAGGGGCCGGTCTGGGCGCCTCGGGCTCCGCACTCGAAGTGGTCGATCCGGGGCTCGCCCCCAAGGCTCTCGGCGCCGGCGTCGACGATTCCCGGGTCGACGGGTTCGAGGAATTCGTCATCTCGGTCGATGCCCCGTGGGCGGAACTCTGGGCGATGATCGATCCGAACTTCCCGGGATGTGTGACCCCTGATCAGATGGAATGGTTGCGGACTCACGGAACGGTGATCCCGCCTCACGACCTCACGATGCAGATCTCGAACACGGCGAGCTCGGGTTCCGAGGTCACGGTACGAGATATCCGAGCCCAGGGTTCGCTCACGCCGCCGCCGGGCGACACCGTCGCCGTGTCGTGGTACACCTGCTCCGGTGCCGGCGTCGACGGCATCTACGCGCACATGACCGTCGGCGTCGATCCGGTCGCGCTCTATGACGCCTGCTACGCACAGTACGAGGACAGCTGCTACTTCTCGTCGGGTGTGGCTCCGACGCCGGGAGATCCGGTCGTGTTCGGCATCCGTCCGGGCGAGACGCGCACGTTGAATCTCTCCTACGACCAGACCGTCGACTTCGTCGGCCGATTCGTCGCGACGGTCGAAGTCGACGGAGAGATCGCGACCATCGACCTGTCGCCGGGGGCCGCCGATATCGTCGCGCCGATGGTGACTCGTCCCCAGCAGCATCTCAGGGTGTCGTCGGCGCTGGACGGGATGGCCTGTACCGAGAACCGCGACGACCCGGCTGTCTGGCTCGAGGGCTGCACCCTCGAGCGCTGGCTCGAGATTCTCGAAACAGGTCGATGAACGCGCGCCGAACGACGTCTGCACCGAAGACCGTCATGCCGAAGACCGTCACGCCGAAGACGTCGTCGCCCATTGCACCGGAGCCGGCAGCGAAGAAGCCGTGGTGGCGTCACACCTGGGCTGTGGTGTCGGCCGCGGTCGGGGTCATCGGTGCGATCACCGGAGTTATCTCGATCGTGCCGTTCGTCTTTCGGGATGCGACGACACTCGACTCCCTGGTCGTCTCGGTGGAGTCGGTCGAGTCCGACTTCGCGCCGACGTTCGCAGTGCCGCTCACCGCCGCCTGGGCGCAGTTCCCGGTCTCGGCGTCGGCCTGCGACGCCGCGCAGCTGGCGTGGCTCGACTCGAACGGCACCGTGCTCGAGGAACGGTTCCTGGTCTCCGTCGCGAACTCCGCGAAGGAGGGCGCGATGATGAGTCTGAAGGACTTCCGCGGCGACGGCGAGGTCGTGCCCGCGCCTCCCGAGACCGTGGCGGTGACGTGCGACCAGACCGGGGGCGGAACCTCGAACCTCCGAGCGGCGAGCCTCGACCCGGCAAGCGGCCGGACCGCCGTCTACGTGCAGCCCGACCCCACCCTCCCCGACAACCCGCTGGTCTTCAATCTCGCTCCCGGCGAGAACGGGCAGTTCGCGATCACCCTCCGCAGTTCGGCCGACTTCCGCGGCTCGATCGTCTTCGTGGAAGCGCTCGGCACCGAGCTGCGTGAGGTGACTCTTCCGATCGGCGACGTCGACCTTCCCGGCACGGCGCCCATCCGGTTCACGGTCGAAGGCGGATCGCTGAGCTGCGTCGCGGTCGAGAACTGCACCCCGAGCGATGTGCTCGCGCAATTGCGGATCGCGGCCGGCCTCACCTGACTACCCTCGGAAGCCAGGCCCTCGTAGCCCAATTGGCAGAGGCAGGCGACTTAAAATCGCCTCAGTCTGGGTTCGAACCCCAGCGAGGGCACGTGACTCGGCACGACTCCTTCACCCTGACGCGCCGTTTCGATGCGCCCCCCGCCGAGCTGTTCGCTCTGTTCGCTGATGAGACCCGCTGGCAACGCTGGTTCCGCATGCCCGGCTCGGGCGCGACCTACGCGCACCACTTCCGTGTCGGCGGTGGGGGCGCCGCGACCGCCGAGTTCCGCATGCCCGACGGCCGGGTCGAGCGCCTGGAGAACGTCGCGAGCTACCTCGTCATCGAGACCGACCGACGCGTGGTCTACGCCTACGTCGCGATCATCGACGACATCCCGCGCATCTCCTCGCTCGTGACCGTCGAGTTCGCTGAGGATGCCGGCGGCACGCGGCTCTCGTGGACGGAGCAGGTCGCCGTGCTCCAGCCGAGCGACGAGAACGGCGACCAGGATGTCGCGCATCTCCGCGGTGCGATCCCGTTGCGGTTCAACGCGATGACAGCGGCTCTCGCGTCGGGTTGACCTGCGGATGCCTGTCTGGGACGCTTGACCCACTTTTCCGGATCGGGCGTCGAAGGGGGTGTGGCCATGCCGCGCATCGCCGCGACCGAGCGCCGCGCCGCGTTGGCGCAGGCCGCCCTCGCCGTGATCGCCCGCGACGGAGTGCACGCCGCGACCACCCGGGCGATCGTCGCCGAAGCCGGGATGTCGTTGGCCTCCTTCCACTACGCGGTCGCCTCCCGCGACGATCTGCTGCGCGACGTCGTCGAGCTCGTGGTCGGCAGTCAGGATGCCGCGG
>NZ_JBIIAW010000136.1:0-6224 GCF_044239695.1 Pseudolysinimonas sp.
TCACTCGCGGGTGTCGACGAGTAGTCGTCAGGCTGTCGCTCTCGCGGGCTGCAGCATCCTCACCGGCGTCCCGGAGGGGGAGCAGGACGTCTTCTCGCTGAAGGTCGGCGACTGCATCAACACGACCGGAACGGGGGACGAGATCAGCTCGATCCCCGTCGTGCCGTGCGACGAGCCGCACGACCAGGAGATCTTCGACCGCTTCGACATCTCGGGCGACACGTTCCCCGGCGACACGGCGGTCGAGGAGGAACGCGTCGCCTACTGCAACGGCGACGCCTTCGAGACGTTCGTCGGGCTCGCCTACGACGACTCGAAGTACGCCACGAGCGGCCTGACCCCGACCCAGTCGAGCTGGGACAACGGCGACCGCGAGGTGCTCTGCACGATCGACGACCCGGCCGGTCAGACCACCGGGTCGCTCGAGGGCATCACCCAGTAGCACCGACCGGACGGGTCACCCGGCGGCGACGAGCGTCTGCCGCTGGGTGCCCAGTCCGTCGATCGCCAGCTCGACCACGTCGCCCGCGACGAGGAAGCGCGGCGGGGTGAATCCCGCCCCGACCCCTGGCGGCGTGCCGGTCGCGATCAAGTCGCCGGGCTCGAGCGTGAGGAACCGGCTCAGGTAGCGCACGATGAACAGCGGGTCGAAGATCATCGTCGCGGTCGAGCCGTTCTGCCGGATCTCGCCGTTGACCGCGCTCGTCATCGCGAGGGCACGGATGTCGGCGAACTCCTCCGGTGTCGCGAGCCAGGGTCCGGTCGGGCAGAACGTCGGCGCCGACTTCCCCTTCATGAACTGACCCGAGCGCTCCTGCTGGAACTCCCGCTCGCTCACATCGTTGACCAGCACGAAGCCGGCGATCGCCGCGGCGGCCTCCTCGTCGGTCTCCAGGTACGAGGTGCGCCGACCGATGACGATGCCCAGCTCGACCTCGTAGTCGGTCTTGCGGGAGTCGCGCGGGATGACCAGGTCGTCGTCGGGACCGCTGATGGAGTTCGGCGACTTGCTGAAGATCAGCGGTTCCGGCGGCACGGCGTGCCCGATCTCGGCGGCGTGGTCGGCGAAGTTCATGCCGATCCCGACGATCTGATGCGGCCGCGCGATCGCCGCCCCGATGCGCTCCCCGGCGAAGCGCACGACGCGGCCGGCAGCGGCCCGGCGGTCGACCTCGTCACGCAGCCCGGCGATGCCGAGACCGCCGAAGAACTCCTCGCCGAAGTCGGCGGTGAGATCGGAGACGTCGACGTAGTGGTCGTCGTCGATCCGCACGACCGGGCGCTCGGCGCCCCGTTCGCCGATCCGCATGAGTCTCATCGGTCCCCCAGTTCGTCGGTGTCGACCCGTTCCAGCATCGCCCCGAGCTCGGCGAGGAACATCGAACCCTGGGCCCCGTCGACGACCCGGTGGTCGAACGACAGGCTGAGGGTCATCACCTCGCGCAGCGCGAGGCCTCCCTCGAACTCCCACGGACGGCGCTGCGCCGCGCCGAGAGCGAGGATGCCGGCCTCGCCCGGATTGAGGATCGGGGTGCCGGCTTCGACGCCGAAGACGCCGATGTTGGTGATCGTGAAGGTGCCGCCGGTGAGCCGTTCGGGAGTCGCCTTCCCGGCCCGCGCCTCGGTCGTCAGCGTGGCAAGAGCCTCGGCCATCCCCGACAGTCCCAGCGTTCCGGCGTCCTTGACGTTCGGCACGACGAGCCCGCGATCGGTCGCGGCCGCGATCCCCAGGTTGACGTAGCCGTACTGCACGATCTCCTGGGTGGCGTCCTCCCAGCGGGAGTTGAGCTCGGGATGCGCCGCGAGCCCCAGACACACCGCGCGCGCGACGATCGCGAGGAGCCCGACCTTCGTCCCCCGCTCGGCGGTGAGCCGGGCGGCCAGGTCGCGGGCGGGCGTGACGTCGATCGTGTGGAAGACGGTGACGTGCGGGGCCGTGAACGCACTCGCGACCATCGCCGCCGCCGTGTGCTTGCGCACGCCGCGGATCGGGATGCGGGTGACGGGGCCGGCGTCGACGACGCGATTCGCGACCGACGCGACGTCGTCGCGCGTGATGAGTCCGCCCGGGCCGGTGCCGGTCACCCGCTCGAGATCGATGCCGAGCTGGCGGGCGAGATGGCGCACGGGCGGCGTCGAGCGCGGGCGCTCCCCCCGATCGCGACGCACCACGGCGGCCGCGGGACGCGCCCCCTCGGGCACCTTGCGAGCGCGTCGCACCGGACGGCCGGAGTGCTCGGGTCGGGCCCCGTAGCCGACGAGGTTCGGAGCGGGTGACTCCTCGACGGCCGCGGGCGCGGGCGCGGTGGTGGCCGCCTCGGTGACCGCGAAGGTCACCAGCGGGTCGCCGACGTTGACCGTCTCCCCCTCCCGGGCGTGCAACTCGGCGACCACCCCCGTGTACGGCGACGGCAGCTCGACCAGGGCCTTCGCGGTCTCGACGTCGGCGATGATCTGGTTGAGGGCGACGACATCCCCTTCGGCGACCCGCCAGGTGACGAGGTCGGACTCCGTCAGCCCCTCGCCCAGGTCGGGCAGCCGGAACTCCCGCAGGGTCATGCGCGCTCCCCCGACGGCGCGGGGATCCGGCCGAGCACCTGGTCGACGCCGTGGAGGATGCGGTCGAGATCGGGCACGTGGTGCTTCTCGAGCCGGGCGGGCGGGTAGACGATGTCGTGCCCGGTGACGCGCACCGGAGCCGCCTCGAGGAAGGTGAAGCACCGCTCGGTGATGGTCGCCGCGATCTCCGCTCCGAGCCCACCGCTCAACGGAGCCTCGTGCACCACGACGAGACGCCCGGTGCGACGCACCGACGCCGCGACGGTGTCGTAGTCGATCGGGGAGAGCGAGCGCAGGTCGATGACCTCGATCGAGATCCCCTCCTCGGCGGCGGCGGTGGCGGCATCCAAGGCGGTCGGCACGAGCGCGCCGAACGTGACGAGCGTGACCTGGTCGCCGGAACGGGCCACCCGGGCGGCGCCCATCGGCAGATCGACGGCGTCCTCGTCGACCTCGCCTTTGACGTGGTACCGGCGCTTGGGTTCGAAGAAGATGACCGGGTCGTCGCAGGCGATGGCCTGCCGCAACATCGTGTGGGAGTCCTGGGGCGTCGCGGCGGTGACGACCCGCAGCCCGGGAGTGTGCGCGAAGAGGGCCTCGGGGCTGTCGGAATGGTGCTCGGCCGAACCGATGCCGCCGCCGACCGGGATGCGGATCGTGAGCGGCAGGGTCACCGCCCCGCGCGTGCGGGAGTGCATCCGCGCGAGTTGGGACACGATCTGGTCGAACGCCGGGTAGACGAAGCCGTCGAACTGGATCTCGCAGACCGGCCGGTACCCCCGGAAGGCGAGGCCGATGGCCGTGCCCAGGATCGCCGACTCCGCGAGCGGGGTGTCGACGACCCGGTGCGCCCCGAACTGCGCCTGGAGACCGTCGGTGATGCGGTAGACGCCGCCGAGCACGCCGACGTCCTCGCCCATCACGACCACCTTCGGGTCGTCGGCGAGGGCACGATGCAGACCGCGATTGAGAGCCCTGCCGAGCGTCGTCACCTGCGCTCCCTGCGGCGGCGCGAGCGTCACTCGACGAACCCGTCGAGGTAGTGCGCGTAGTCGGCCCGCTGACGGTCGATTCCCGCGTGCCGTTCGGCGTAGACGTGGTCGAACACCGCGAGCGGAGGCGGGTCGGTGATCGCCAGGCAGCCCGCGCGCAGTTCGGCGGCGGCCGCATCCGACTCCCCGGCGATGCGCTCGTCGGCGGCGGCATCGAGCACCCCCTGGGCGCGCAGGTGCTCGGCCAGGCGCGAGATCGGGTCGCGCCCCCGCCATTCCTCGAGTTCGGCGGCGTCGCGGTAGCGGGTCGGATCGTCGGCCGTCGTGTGCGGGCCCATGCGGTACGTGACCGCTTCGATGAACGTCGGGCCTTCCCCCGCCCGGGCCCGCTCGAGGGCGACGGCGGTCGCCGCGGCGACGGCGAGCACGTCGTTGCCGTCGACGCGCAGCGACGGGATGCCGAACCCCGTCGCCCGGTCGGCGAGATCCACGCGGGACTGCACCCGCACCGGCTCCGAGATCGCCCACTGGTTGTTCTGGCAGAAGAACACGACCGGCGCGCCGAAGGACGCCGCGAAGACCATCGCCTCGGCGACATCCCCTTCGCTCATCGCGCCGTCGCCGAAGTACGTGACCGCGACCGAGTCGGAACCGTCGTTGCGGATGCCCATCGCGTACCCGGTGGCGTGCAGGGTCTGCGCGCCGATGATCACCTGCGGCGTCGCCATGTTGATCGAGAACGGATCCCAGCCGGACGCCGTCGTGCCCCGCCAGACCCGCACGAGGTCGGTGAGATCGACCCCGCGCACGTAGGCCACGGCGTGCTCGCGGTAGCTCGAGAAGACGAAGTCGTCGGCTCTGAGCATCCGCGCCGAGCCGATCTGAGCCGCTTCCTGACCGAGCAGCGGCGGCCAGAGTGCGAGCTCCCCCTGCCGCTGGAGCGCCGTCGCCTCCGCGTCGAGACGCCGCACGACGACCATGTCGCGATACAGGGCGAGCAGCTCCTCGGGACCGAGGTGCGCCACATAGCGGTCGTAGTCGGGCGACGGCACGCGGGCCCCACGCTCGGTCAGCAGTTGCAGGAACACGACGACACCGTCCTCGAGAACCGTGACGACACCCAGCGCGTCGCCCGAAGATCGTACTGCGGGAGCGTCAGCGCCCGGTCGGCCAGGACCGCGCCGGGGGGCCGACGTACAACTGCTGCGGGCGGCCGATCTTGGTCGCCGGGTCGGAGACCTGCTCCCGCCAGTGCGCGATCCAGCCGGGCAGTCGGCCGATCGCGAAGAGCACCGTGAAGGTGCGCGCCGGGAAGCCCATCGCCTTGTAGATCACTCCGGTGTAGAAGTCGACGTTGGGGTAGAGCTTCCGCTCGATGAAGTAGTCGTCGGCGAGCGCCGCCTCCTCGAGCTGCTTGGCGATGTCGAGCAGCGGATCCTTCACCCCGAGGTCGGCGAGCACCTCGTCGGCGCTCTCCTTCACGAGCTTCGCGCGCGGGTCGAAGTTCTTGTAGACGCGGTGACCGAAGCCCATCAGCTTCACCCCGTCCTCCTTGTTCTTCACGCGCTCGACGAACTTCTGCACGCTTTCGCCCGATTCCTGGATGCGGTGCAGCATCGAGAGGACCGCCTCGTTCGCGCCGCCGTGGAGCGGACCGTAGAGGGCGTTGATGCCGGCCGAGATCGAGGCGAAGATGTTCGCCTCGGTCGAGCCGACGAGACGCACGGTCGACGTCGACGCGTTCTGCTCGTGGTCCTCGTGCAGGATGAGCAACCGGTCGAGCGCGTTCACCAGCACCGGGTTGATGTCGTAGGGCTCGGCCATGTTGCCGAAGTTGAGCTTCAGGAAGTTCTCGACGAACGACAGCGAGTTGTCGGGGTAGAGGAACGCCTGCCCGAGCGACTTCTTGTGCGCGTAGGCGGCGATGACCGGCAGCTTCGCGAGGAGGCGGACCGTGTTGATCTCGACCATCTCGGGGTTGTGCGGGTCGAGGTCGTCTTCGTAGTAGGTCGACAGGGCCGACACGGCGCTGGAGAGCACCGACATCGGGTGCGCGGTGTGCGGCAGCGCCTGGAAGAACGTCTTGAGGTCTTCGTGGAGCAACGTGTGGTGCCGGATGCGGTTCTCGAAGTCGGCGAGCTCGCTCTGCGTCGGCAGTTCGCCGTAGATCAGCAGCCAGGCCACCTCGAGGTAGGTCGAGTTGCGGGCGAGATCCTCGATCGCGTACCCGCGATACCGCAGGATGCCGGCATCCCCGTCGATGTAGGTGATCGCGCTCTTCGTCGAGGCCGTGTTCACGAAGCCCTGGTCGAGGGCGGTCAGCCCCGTCGACTTCATGAACGTGGAGACGTCGACGCTGTCCCGGCCATCGACGGCTCTGACGAGGGGGAACTGGGCGGTCGTGTCGCCGTAGGAGAACGTGGCCGTGTCCGGCCCTTCGGATTCGCTCACCTCTACAGCCTAGAGGCCCCTCCGAGGCAGCATGACGAGCCCCAAGAAAGCGCGGCTTCAGTTGGAGATAGCTGCCAAACGGTCGACCGCGGCGGCGATCCGCTCGTCGGTGGCGGTCAGTGAGAACCTGACGTGGTCGCCACTGGCCGCGCCGTAGAACGACCCGGGGGTGGCAAGGATGCCGAGATCGGCGAGGGCCGCGACGGTGGTCCAGCAGTCCTC
>NZ_JBIIAW010000050.1:0-21881 GCF_044239695.1 Pseudolysinimonas sp.
GTCGATCTCGAGGAACAGACGACCCTCGATCTCGGCATCGACCCGGCCGACGCCGGGGACGGCGACCTGCTGGATGATGTGGAGCCCGAGGCGGCGCAGCCGGCGGACGACGATCGACTCGTACCCCGACCCGCTGCCCGCCTCCGCCGCGGCGGCGCGAACCCGGGATGCCGCGGGCTCGGCGGCGAACGCGCGCACGAGCTGCCCGTGGGCCGCGAGACCGAGATCGAGGGCCGTGTCGAGAGTCGCCAGCGCGGTCTCCTCGTCGGCCCAGGCCGCGACCTGCCGGAGAGTGTCGTCGAGGGTCGGCCGCCAGCATTCGCGTGCCGGCTCGACGTCGGCCCAATGCACGACCGATTCGCGCTCGCCGACATCCGGCTGGATGCTCTCGGCACCGCGGATCATCCTCAGCCGCGACGCGTTCGCGGGAACGACGACGTGCAGGCGCGGGTCGAATCCGGACCAGAGCCCGTAGCTCCGAGCGGCGCTCAGCCCGCCGAGCCTCCCTCCGATCCTCACCGCCACGACGGCATCCGGAGAGGCGCGCCACGTCGCGTAGTGCGCTCGGCGGATGCGGCGAATCTCGCCGCGGCGAACGGCGGCCGTGATGTCGGTGCCGCTCAGCCCGGCACCGACGATCTGGTCGCGTCGTGCGAGAGCGCCGAAGGCGTCGATGACGGCTCCGACCGAGGACATCCCCGGATCGTCGAGGCATCCTGCATCCGCTGCTCGGATGTCGTGCTGAATTGCCTAAGGATGCGCCCGATAGCGACTGGGGAGGACTTGCCCCCCGTGGGGGGCCTCTCCGTTTTCAGGAGTTCTCGTGCGAGATGTCGAGTTCTCAGGCTGCCGGGCTGACTTCTGTTGACTCCCTCAACAGATCGTCCTGAAAACAGAAAGCGGCTCAGGCTCCGGCGAGGTCGAGGATGAGGCCGAGGTTGTCGGGCCGTGGCTCGAGGGCGCCCGACTCGATCCTCCGCGCGACCTCGACGAGGGCGGCGTTGACGGGGGTCGCGACGCCGACCTTCGCCGCCTCCGCGACGACGGTGCCGTTGAGGTCGCCGGCTTCGCTGCGGCGGCCCTTCGTCCAGTCCTGCAGCACCGTCGTCGTCGCGCCGGGGCGGACGAAACCCGCGTAGAGGGTGTCGAGCATCGTCGAGACCACGGTCGCGGGGGTGGCGACATCCTCGGGTTTCAGGCCGAAGATCGGCAGCACCGGGTGACCCAGCGCGATCCCGGTGTCGAGGGCCTCCTGGCCGGAGCGCGTCATCAGCTCCCGCATGCCGGGCACGACGAGGGCGTCGGCCATCGGCAGGCCGAGAGCGGCGGTCGGGACGAGCACGCTCGCGTTGCTGACGAGCTTCATCCACTTGGCGGCGAGGATGTCGTCGACGACCGAGACGGTCCCGACGTGGCGCAGGATGTCGGCGAACGGTTGCTCGCGACCGCGGGTGGCGGGGGAGAGGCTGCCGACCGCGAACCACGAACTCTCGCGCGCCGTGTGACGGTGCACGATCCCGGGTTCGTGCATCGTCGACGAGACCTCGATGACCGTGCCGAGGGTGCGGGAGTCGCCGGCGATCGAGGCGACCTCGAGCGCCGTCATCCCGTTCTGCACCCCGGCGATGAGCCCGTCGTCGGCGAGGAGCGGCACGATGAGTTCGGTCGCCCACCGGGTGTCGTAGGCCTTCACGAGCAGGAGTACGGCGTCGAATCTCTCGCGCAGCTCGGCGACCTCGCAGAGGTGGTGCACGCGCACGGGGGTGGTCTCCACCTCGAGGCCGTCGGCGGTCTGCGTTTCGACGCGCACGCCGTTCGCCCGCATCGCGTCGACGTGCGGGGGCCACTGCTCGATCAGGGTGACGTCGAGTCCGGCCCGCGTGAGGTCGGCTCCGACGGCCGCTCCGTTCGCACCGGCACCGACGACGGCGATTCTCTCGGACACGGCGCGAGCCTAGCCGAGGACGTTCACGTCTGGTGAACGTTTTGCGCCAGGCGATCCGGATCCGGCGCGCTCGTGCCGAAAGCGGCCCGAGAGCTTGTCCGGCGCTTCACAGACGTATAGCCTCACTGAACACGGGACCACCACCCCTCGGTTCCGGCATCCACTCAACGTCGACTGGAGTCCCATGTCCAACCAGCCCCAGCCCGCCGAGTTCGCCGCGGGCCGCCCCGTCGTCTTCCGCAACGCGACCGTCATCACGATGGACTCCGCCGGAACGCTCGAGAACGCCGACGTGCTCGTCACCGGCGACACGATCACCGCCGTCGGGCACAAGCTCGAGGTCCCCGCGGACGCGCTCGAGATCGACGCGACCGGCGGCATCATCACGCCCGGTTTCATCGACACGCACCGCCACATGTGGCAGACCAACCTCCGCGGCTACGGCGGCGACTGGGCGCTCAGCCAGTACTTCGTCTTCTACTACCTCCAGCACGGCTTCGCGTTCCGCCCCGAAGACATCTACGCGGGCAACCTGCTGAGCGCCCTCGAGTCGGTCGACACCGGCGTCACGACGACCCTCGACTGGTCGCACGGCCTCCGCAGCCTCGAGCACGGCGAAGCCGCGCTGCAGGCGCTGCAGGACATCCCGGGCCGCTTCGTGTTCGCCTACGGCAACCACATGGGCAGCCCGAACGACTGGGCCACCGACCCGGCGTTCAAGAAGTTCCTCTCCGACAACATCGGCAAGCACGACCTCATCGACTTCGAGATCGCGTTCGACGTCACCGGCGCCCCCGAGTTCCCGGAGGAGGGCGGATTCAAGACGGCGCGCGAGTTCGACCTGCGGGTCACCACGCACGCGGGTGTGTGGGGCGCGACGACCGACACCTCGATCGACCAGATGTGGGATGCCGGCTACATGACCGACAAGGTCACCTATGTGCACGCGACGAGCCTCGGCGAGAGCAGCTACCAGAAGATCGCCGCGTCGGGCGGCACGGTCTCGGTCGCCACCGAGAGCGAGCAGAGCGCCGGCCAGGGCTACCCCTCGACGTGGACGATTCGCCGCCACGGCATCCCGGCGTCCCTCTCGATGGACACGAGCGTGTGGTGGAGCGCCGACTTCTTCTCGGCGATGCGCGCGACGCTCTCCGCCGACCGGTCGCGCGACCACCTCGAGGCCCACGCCAAGAACGAGACGATCGTCGCCAACCGCCTCACCGCGGGTGACGTGCTGCACATGGCCACCATGGGTGGGGCGAAGTCGATCGGACGCGAGCACGACCTCGGATCGATCACGCCCGGCAAGAAGGCCGACCTGCTGCTCATCAAGAACGACGAGTCGCCGGCGATGACGCCGATCGTCTACCCGGAGGCGCACGTCGTCTACCAGGCGGGCACCGCCGACATCCACACGGTCATGGTCAACGGCAAGGTCGTCAAGTACCAGGGTGCGCGCATCGGGCTGCCGCTCAAGCCGATCGCCGACAAGGTCGCCGCCTCGGTCGAGCACGTGCGCAGCCAGCTCGGCCCCGAGGCCTGGGCCGCGGGGATGCACCCGGAGATCGAGCGCGACGAGCCGATCCAGAACCCGTACACGTACACCGACGGTGGCGCCGCCCAGGTGCAGGCCGAATCGTGATCCTGCATCTCGTCGCGTTCACCTGGAAGGAGGGGGTGAGCGCCGACCAGGTCGCCGCGCTCACCGTCGCGCTCCAGGAGATGGCCGACGGGATCCCGGAACTCGTGTCGTACCGGTGCGGTGAGAACCTGCGGCTGCGGCCGGGGGCGGACTACGCGGTCGCCGCGATCGTCCGCGACGAGGCGGGCCTCACGGCCTACCTCGACTCCCCGGCGCACGCCGCGGTGTACGAGAACCACATGGGGAAGATGCTCGAGTCGCGCATGGCGGCTCAGCTCCCCGTACCGGAGGACGCCCACCTGTGACCCACCAGCACTACCCCGCCTCGGTCTACCGGGGTCCGAACGACATCACGTTCGAGCAGCGCGAGGTTCCCGAGCCCGGGCCCGGCGAGGTGCTCGTGCGCGTCGGAGTCTGCGGCATCTGCGGCAGCGACGCGACCGAGTACGCCCGCGGCCCGGTGCTCGCGCGGCCGCCGATGGTGCTCGGACACGAGTTCGCCGGCACGGTGGAACGCACCGGACCCGGCGTCGAGGGGTTCCCGCCCGGCGCCACCGTCGTCGCCGGCGCGGGAATCGCCTGCGGGCAGTGCAAGATGTGCAGCAGCGGCCGCACCAACCTCTGCCGGAATTACTCGACCCTCGGGTTGCAGCACGACGGCGGGCTGCAGGGCTACGTCGTCGCACCGGCGTCCACGCTGCTCGACGTCACGTCGTCGGGCCTGCCGATGGACACGCTCGGGCTCGCCCAGCCGATGTCGATCGCGGTGCACACCGTGCGCCGCAGCGGGCTGAAGGCCGGTCAGGATGCCGTCATCGTCGGTGTCGGCGGCATCGGCAGCTTCATCACGGTGGCGGCCTCGGCCGTCGGC
The DNA here is from genome assembly GCF_044239695.1 of Pseudolysinimonas sp. GTDB lineage: Bacteria > Actinomycetota > Actinomycetes > Actinomycetales > Microbacteriaceae > Pseudolysinimonas_A. The sequence continues at coordinate 4,459 of NZ_JBIIAW010000050.1, forward strand.
GCGCGTGTGCTGGTGGTGGACAGGGATGCCGACCGCCTGGCCCTCGCCATGACCCTCGGCGCCCACGCCTCCCTCGTCGCGGGGGAGAGCTCCCTGACCGACCGACTCGCGGAGCTGGGGATGGAGGCCGACGTCTTCTTCGAGGTCAGCGGCAGCCGTCCGGGCATCGACTCGGTGTTCGAGGCAGCCCGCTCCGGGGCGACGATCGTGCCGGTCGGCATCCAGAAGACGCCGATCGACGTGCTCTTCTCGGAGTGGACGATGAAGGAGCTGACGATCGTCGGCACCGTCGCGCACGTGTACGGCACCGACCTGCCCGAGGCCGTGCGCCTGCTCGGCACGCGGTCCGACTGGAGCGACATCGCCGGCGAGGTCGTGCCACTCGAGGGGCTCGTCACCGACGGCCTCGAGCCGCTCGTCGACGGGTCGGCGCGGCAGATCAAGACCCTGATCGATCCGTGGGCCACGCAGGCGCGCCCGGCCGTGCACGCGAGGTCGTAGCTAGCTCAGCCGGTCCATCGCCTGGAGCACGTCGACCGCCGACGTGAGCCCGGTCTCGCCCGGCGTGCGCTCCGGAGCGGCTCCGGCGGGAGCCGGCATCGCCTGGTTGTGCTGGCGACGGCCGACGACGAACCAGATGCCGCGGGCGACCGTCGCGCCGTGGTTGGAGTACAAGTGGGGCCGCACGGAGTCGAACTGGAGCGAATCGCCGGGGCTCAGCACGTGGGTGTCGAAGTCGAGCTGGAGAGTGAGTTCGCCCTCGAGCAGGTAGGCGTACTCGATGCCCGAGTGGCGCATCAGCTTGGACTCGATCGACGACGTCGCCCCGGGCTCGTAGGTGACGAGCAGGGCATCCGCCGGGCCGCCTTCGCCGACGGCGAGACGTTCCCAGCGCACGCCGTTCTCCATCTCGAGCACGGGGTTCTCGCCGGCGCGCTGCACGGCGGGCAGCACCGGTCCGCTGTGCCCGAAGATGAGGGGTGGCTTGCCGGGGGCCGTCGGCTGGCTCGGGCCCACGCCGAGGAGTTCGTCCATCGACACCCCGAGGTGGCTGACCATCGCGTAGAGGGTGGAGACGGAGGGCTGGGTCTTGCCCGTCTCGACCTGGGAGATGAGGGATGCCGAGACGCCGAGCGACTGGGCGACACTTCGCAGGCTCAGCCCGCGTTCGAGGCGCGCCGCGCGGAGTCGCGTTCCGATGTCCGCAGTCATGGCGTTGTCGCCGGTCCCTTCTGCGGTCACAACGTTCAGTCCGGGCGGAAACCCGGTGGCCGCGCCCCGCGTAAGGCCGATGATAGTACGGGGGCCTGTTCTGAGCGTGTTCATCTATGCTAAACAGATATGCGGCCTCACTGAACGCACGAGAGTCGCAGTACGAGCCGCCGACCGGAGGATCCGATGAAGGACACCGCAACCACGGGCATGAATGCCGTCGACTGGGAGGCGAGGATCGATTTCGACCGCCTCCGTTCGCAGCGGCTGGCGCGGTTGAAGGCCGAGCTGGATCGCAGCGAGCTCGGCGCGGTGCTGGCGTTCGACTTCTCGAACATCCGCTACATGACCTCGACCCACATCGGCACCTGGGCGATGGACAAGCTGATCCGCTTCAGCCTGCTGACCCGCAACACCGATCCGATCTCGTGGGACTTCGGCTCGGCCGCCAAACACCACCAGTTGTACAACCCTTGGCTCGACCGCACGACCGCCGAGATGGATGCCGACCCGAGCGCGCCGCACGAGGGGGCGACCCGGCCGCGCCTCGAAGGCGGCGCCCGCGCCGGCATCTCGACGCTGCGCGGCGCGTTCAGCCCCGACGCCGGCATCGCCGACGAGGTCGCCGCGAAGATCAAGCGGGAGCTCGACAAGTTCGGACTCGCGAACCAGCCGCTCGGCGTCGACGTCATCGAGCTGCCGATCCTGTTCGCCCTCCAGAAGGCCGGCATCACCGTCGTCGATGGTCAGCAGGTGTTCATGGAGGCGCGACGCATCAAGACCGGTGACGAGATCCGGCTGCTCACGCAGGCCGCGTCGATGGTGGATGCCGCCTACGACGAGCTCTACCGCTTCCTGCGTCCCGGAGTGCGTGAGAACGAGGCCGTCGGTCTGGTCGCCAAGACCCTGTACGACCTCGGGTCGGAGTACGTCGAAGGGGTCAACGCGATCTCCGGCGAGCGCTGCTCGCCGCATCCGCACGTGTTCTCGGATCGCCTCATCCGTCCGGGCGACCCGGCGTTCTTCGACATCCTGCACTCCTTCAACGGCTACCGCACGTGCTACTACCGCACTTTCGCCGTCGGCTCGGCGTCGAACGCCCAGCGCGACGCCTACACGCGGGCGCGGGAGTACATGGACCACGCGATCGCCCTCGTGAAGCCCGGCGCCACGACGGCCGACATCGTGAAGGTCTGGCCGACCGCGCAGGAGTTCGGCTTCGCCGACGAAGAAGCCGCCTTCGCCCTCCAGTACGGCCACGGCGTGGGCCTGTCGATCTGGGAGAAGCCGATCTTCAGCCGTCTCGTCTCGCTCGACCACCCCGAGGTGCTCGAGGAGGGCATGGTGTTCGCCCTCGAGACCTACTGGCCCTCCGCCGACGGGTGGGGCGCCGCGCGCATCGAGGAGGAGGTCGTCGTGACGGCGACCGGCTGCGAGGTCATCACCAAGTTCCCGGCCGAAGAGCTGCTCATCGCCGGCACCCGCTACTACACGTTCGACGGCCCGATGCTCGCCGCGCGCGACGCCCAGTCCCACCTCAACACCCCCGAAGGCCGCGGCGAGACGCGGCCGTAGGCCCGCCGCCCCCTCACTTCCCAAGGAGCACCATGTCCACTCGCACGATCCTCGTCGCCGGAGGCACCTCCGGCATCGGCCTCGAACTCGCCCGCGACATCGTCGCCCGGGGCGACAGCGTCATCATCACCGGACGGGATGAGGCCCGCACGAAGGAGATCGCCGCCGGTCTCGGCCCGAACGCCTCCGGCATCGCCCTCGACATCTCCGAGCCCGAGGCGATCGCCGGGCACCTCGCCGGCGTCGGGCGGCTCGACGGTCTCGTGCTGGCCGCGATCGAACGCGACGCGAACACGGTGCGCGACTACGACATCGCGAAGGCCAAGCGGCTGGTGACGCTCAAGATGGTCGGCTACACCGAGACCGTGCACACCCTGCTCGATCGCCTCGAGCCGACCCGCGCGACCGGCATCGTGCTGTTCGGCGGCCGGGCGAAGGACGCCCCCTACCCGGGATCGACGACCGTCTCGTCGATCAACGGCGGGGTCGAGGGGATGACCCGCACCCTGGCACTCGAACTCGCGCCGATCCGCGTCAACGCGATCCACCCGGGCATCATCGGCGACAGCCCGTTCTGGGCGGGCAAGCCCGAGGGCGTGCTCGACCAGTACACCTCGCGCACCCCCGGCGGCGAGCTCGCGACGATGGCCGACATCGTGGATGCCACCCAGTTCCTGCTGCGCAACCAGGGGATCTCGGGCGAGAGCCTGCACCTCGACCGCGGCTGGCGTCTGGCGTAGCTCCGAGAGGGCTGTTTGCCCGAAATGGCCCCATCGCGCAGTGCGAAGGGGCCATTTCGGGCAAACAGCCACCTACTCCGTCGGGTAGCGACCCGTGCGGGTGATCTCGGCGACGCCCGACCAGTCGACATCCTTCAGGTCCTCGGAGGCGAGCGCGGTGTCGAAGGCGCGGCGCAGCACGGGGGCGCTCGGCAGCACGATCCCGGCCTCGGCGGCGATCGCTTCGGCGAGCCCGAGGTCTTTCGACCCGAGTGCCATCGTGAACCCCGGCGGCGTGTAGCGGCGCTCGGCGATCATCGCCCCGTAGCCGGTGTAGACCGGGCCGGGGAAGAGGGTCGAGGAGAGCAACTCGGTGAAGAGGCCGGCATCCACGTCGTTCGCCTCGACGAGGGCGACCGACTCGGCGATCGCCTGGAAGGCATGGATGATGTCGTAGTTGACGGCCGCCTTGACGACGTTGGCGATGCGCGGGTCGGCACCCACGGTCCACACCCGCTTGCCGAGGATCTCGAAGTACGGGGCGACCCGCTCGAGGTCGGCGGCGGCTCCGGCGGCGATGATGTTGAGTTCGCCGGCGGCCGCGACGGTGAACCGGCCGAGCACGGGGGCGGCGAGGTAGCCGACGCCGGCTTCCGCATGCCGCCGCGCGAGCCGCGACGCCGCGTCGGGGCTGAGGGAGGCCATCGAGACGTGCAGGCGACCGGGCTCCCCGGCGAGGTGGTCGGCCGAGAGCACGTGATCGGCGGCCTCGTCGTTGGCGAGCATCGAGAACGAGATCGGCGCGGCGAGGGCCTCCGCGGGAGTCTCCGCCGCCCGGGCCCCGGCCTCGACGAGCGGGGCGACCGCGTCGGCGGAGCGGTTCCAGACGATGACGTCGTGTCCGGCATCCACCAGGCGGCGCGCCATCTCGCGCCCCATCGTGCCGAGGCCGAGGAATCCGAGGGTGCTCATCACTTCTCCCACACGGTCTTGAGGTTGCAGAACTCGCGGATGCCGGCGGCGGCGAGTTCGCGCCCGAAGCCGGAGTTCTTGATGCCGCCGAACGGCAGCTCGGGGTAGGAGATCGTCATCCCGTTGACGAACACCGCGCCGGCCTCGATCTCGCGCTCGAACCGGTCGCGTTCGGCCGCGTCGGTCGTCCACACGCTCGACGAGAGCCCGAAGTCGGTGACGTTGGCGAGGGCGATGGCTTCGTCGGCATCCCGAACGCGGTAGACGGTCGCGACCGGGCCGAAGGTCTCCTCGAGGTGCAGGCGCATCTCGCCGGTGACACCCGTCACGACGGTCGGCGGATAGAACCAGCCGGGCCCGTCGGGAACGGTGCCGCCCACGAGGATGTCGGCGCCCTTCGCCCGCGCGTCCTCGACGAGCTCGGCCAGCTCCGCCCGCCCGCCCGCCGTCGCGATCGGACCGACCTGGGTCTGCTCGTCGAGGGGGTCGCCCATGCGCAGAGCCGACATCGCCGCCGTGAACCCGGCGAGGAACTCGTCGTAGACCGCGTCGTGCACGAGGAACCGTTTCGCCGAGATGCAGGACTGCCCGTTGTTGACGGTGCGGGCGTCGACGGCGGTGGAGATCGCCGCCCCCAGGTCGGCGCTCGGCATGACGATGAACGGGTCGGAGCCGCCGAGTTCGAGCACCGACTTCTTCACCTGGGCGGCGGCGGTCGACGCGACCGAGCGGCCCGCCGGCTCCGAGCCGGTGAGGGTGACCGCGCGCACCCGCGGGTCCTCGATGACGGCGGCGACCTCGGCCGACCCGATCAGGAGGGTGATGAACGAGCCCTCCGGGAATCCGCCGCGGGTGTACAGGGAGTCGAGGTACAGCGCCGACTGGGGCACATTCGACGCGTGCTTGAGCACGCCCGTGTTGCCGGCCATCAGCGCCGGGGCCGCGAACCGCACGACCTGCCAGAGCGGGTAGTTCCACGGCATGACGGCGAGCACGACGCCGAGCGGCTGGTAGCGCGCGACGGCCCGGGAGGCGCCGACGGCCGACGGGTCGGCGAGCGGTTCGTCGGCGAGGAAGCCCTCCGCGTGCTCGGCGTAGAACTGCATCCCCTTGGCGCACTTCTTCACCTCGGCGCGCGCGGCGCCGATCGGCTTGCCCATCTCGCGGGTGAGGATTTCGGCGAGCGGCTCGAGGTCGGCGTCGAGCAGGTCGGCGGCGGCCCGCATCCATTCGCCACGCTGGGCGAAGGTCGTGCCCTTCAGGGTCTGGAACGCCGCGGCGGCGAGCGCGAGCCGCCGCTCGACCTCGGCCGCCGAGTGCGGCTCGAAGGTCTTCTCGGTCTCGCCGGTGGCGGGGTTGACGGTCGCGATGGCCATGGGGTTCCTATCCGAAGATCTCGGGATGCCGGGCGAGCTCGAGGCGCGTCCGGCGGATATGGGCGGCGAGGGTGCGTTCGGCTTCCTCGATGTCGCCGCGCCGGAAGGCCGCGACGAGCAATTGGTGGTCGTGGTGCACGCTGCGTTCTCCGGCCGAGCGGAAGACCCGGGTGAAGGCGCGGCGGTAGTGCTGGGTGCGGTTCCAGAGCCCGAGGACGAGGTCGCCGAGCACGGCGGTGTCGGCGGCGGCGTAGCTGCCGAGGTGGAAGTCGCGGTCGAGCGCGAGGAACTGCTCGACGTCGTCGGCGGTCTCCATCGCGTCGGCGAGCGCGGCCAGACGGTCGATCGCCGACGCGCCGAGCCGCGGAACGCTGTAGGAGAGCAGCAGCGGCTCGATCCGCTCGCGGATGCGGTACAGCTCTTCGCAGTCGGCGAGGGTGAGCTTCGTCACCCACGCCCCGGTGTTCGCGACGAGGGTCAGCAAGCCCTCGGCCTCGAGCATCCGCAGGGCCTCGCGCACCGGCAGCCGGCTCGCCCCGTGGCGGTCGGCGAGGTCCTCCTGCCGGATGCGGGCGCCGGGGGCGTACTCGCCGGCGAGGATCGCGTCCCGCAGTTCGCTCGCGATCCGGGCTCCCGCCGCACCGTGGAGGGGGAGCGCGGTCACACCACTCATTCTGCCGGGTGCGCGGGATGCCAGAGCCGCACGGGCGCGCCCGCTTCGTACGCCTTGCCGTCGGGATAGCTGACGAGCTCGAACTGCATGCCCCAGGGGGAACGGAAGTACAGCCAGCGCTGGCCGGCGGAGGCTCCCGCGCTCGCGACCGGTTCGCCCATGATCTCGACGTCGTGTGCGCGGAGGTGGGCGACGGCGGCGTCGAGGTCGTCGACGTAGAGCGCGAGGTGGTGGCCGCCGATGTCGCTGTTGCGCGGCGGTCCGGCCTGTCCGTCGGCGGCGTCGTAGGCGAACACCTCGAGGTTGAGGCCCGAGGCGAGCCGGTAGAAGCGGATCTCGCGGATGACGGTGCGCGGATGCACGCCGAGCTGCGTCGTCATCCAGTCGTCGTCGGCGCGCTTCGCGCCGAGGGTGTACACCGGCACCGCGCCGAGCACGTCGACGAGGAAGCGTTCCGCCTCGTCGAGGTCGGGAACGGTGAAGCCGAAGTGGTCGGCTCCACGGAGCCCGGGCAGCCCTGCCATGTTGGATACAATAACACCCTGATCGGCGAGGGCAAGGGCATTATTTCCTCCGATCCCATTGCGATTGGATTCAATCCGGTCTAACCTGCCGCCATGCCCCAACGACGGAGTCTGCAGACCGGAACGCCCTGGGTCGAGTTGACGACCACTGCGGCCGACTGGAAGGCCGCCGATCCGGCGCTCCTCGCGACGATGCTGGGGCAACTGCACCTCATCCGGGCCTTCGAGGAGACGGTGCTCGAGCTCGCCGCCGAGAGCCTCGTGCACGGGCCGGCGCACTCCAGCATCGGCCAGGAGGGCGGCGCGGTCGGTTCGATCGTCGGCCTGCGCTCGACGGATGCCGTCAACGGGTCGCACCGCGGACACCACCAGTTCCTCGCCAAGGCGATCACGCACGTCTCGGGCGGCAGGCTCGATCTGGCGAACCTCGTGACCCCCGAGATCCGCACGGTGCTGCGCCGCACGCTCGCCGAGATCCTCGGTCTCGCCGAGGGCTACTGCCGGGGGCGCGGCGGCTCGATGCACCTCCAGTGGTTCGAGGCCGGGGCGCTCGGCACGAACGCGATCGTCGGGGGAGGGGCCGCGATGGCCGCGGGCAACGCGTGGGCGCAGAAGCACAGCGCGACCGCCGGTGACAGCGACCTGACGATCAACTTCTTCGGCGACGGCGCGAGCCAGATCGGCTCGGTGCTCGAGTCGATGAACCTCGCCGCGACGTGGAAGCTGCCCGTCGCGTTCTTCATCGAGAACAACATGTACGGCGTCTCCACCCACGTCTCGGAGATCACCGCCGACACCCGGCTGTCCGTGCGCGGGCAGGGCTTCGGCATCCCGGGCTGGCGCGTCGACGGCATGGACCCGCTCGCCGTGCACCTCGCGATGGAGGAGGCGGCCGAGCGGATGCGCGCGGGCGACGGTCCCGCGGTGATCGAGGCCGAGGTGTACCGGTTCTTCCACCAGAACGGCCCCTACCCGGGCAGCGCCTTCGGCTACCGCACGAAGGACGAGGAGCAGACCTGGCGAGCCCGTGACCCGCTGGAGCGCGTCGCCGCCGAGATGACCAAGCTCAAGCTGCTCGACGCGGCGGCGGTGCTGGCGCTGCGCGAGACGGTGCAGGCGGTCATGGCCGAGGTTGCGGGCGAGCTCGTCGAGGCCGACCCCGACAACCCGGGCACGCGTCGCATCCGCCCCGAACTGTGGCCCGACCCCGGCTTCGTCGACGTGGGCATCCGCGGCGACGCCAGCGAGCTCGCGGGGCTTCCCGCGATGCCGGCGGGCGGTGCGACGACCGACATCAAATTCGTGGATGCCGTCGCGGCCGTGATGGACCGGCGCATGGATCAGGACCCGCGCATCGTCGTGATGGGCGAGGACGTGCACCGGCTGAACGGCGGCACGAACGGCGCCACCAAGGGCCTGTGGAAGAAGTACGGGGCCGACACCCCCGGCGAGGGCCGGGTGTTGGGTACTCCCATCAGCGAGAACGCGTTCACCGGCCTCGGCGGCGGGTTGGCGTTGGACGGCCGGTTCCGGCCCGTCGTGGAGTTCATGTATCCCGACTTCATGTGGGTCGCGGCCGATCAGGTGTTCAACCAGATCGGCAAGGCGCGGCACATGTTCGGCGGCGACAACCCGGTGCCGCTCGTGCTGCGCACGAAGGTCGCGATGGGCTCGGGCTACGGGTCGCAGCACCTCATGGACCCCGCGGGGATCTTCGCGACGGCACCCGGGTGGCGCATCGTCGCCCCGTCGTCGGCGGCGGACTACGTCGGGCTGATGAACGCCGCGCTCGCCCTGCAGGACCCGGTGCTGGTGATCGAGCACGTCGACCTCTACGGCACCGCCGACACGATCCCCGAGGGCGACCTCGACTACGTGATCCCGCCCGGCACGGCCGCGATCCGCCGCGCCGGGTCGGATGTCACGGTGATCTCGTACCTGTCGATGGTCGCGCACTCGCTCGAGGCGATCGAGCAGACCGGGATCGACGGGGAGCTCATCGATCTGCGCTGGCTCGATCGAGCGTCGATCGACTGGGCGACGATCGAGGCGAGCGTGACGAAGACCAACGCGGTGCTGATCGTCGAACAGGGTGCGCAGGGCACCTCCTACGGCGGGTGGCTGGCGGATGAGATCCAGCGGAGGTTGTTCGACCACCTCGACCAGCCCGTGCAGCGGGTGACCGGCAGCGAGGCGAGTCCGAGCATCTCGAAGGTGCTGGAGCGCGCCGCGATCGCCCGGACCGAGGAGGTCGTCGCCGGCCTCGAGCGGGTGCGCGCCGGGATGGGCGGCCGCTGATGGCGAGCGTGGTGCGGATGCCGGCCGCTCTCGCCGGCGTGACCGAAGCCGCCATCCAGACCTGGGTCGCGCAGCCCGGGCAACAGGTCGCCGTCGGCGACGTCCTCGCCGAGATCGAGACCGAGAAGGCCGTCGTCGAGTACGCGGCCGAGGTCGCCGGCACCGTCGGGCGCCTGCTCGTGCCCGAGGGCGACACGATCGACGTCGGCGCGCCGATCGCCGTCATCCTCGAGGCGGGGGAGGGCGACGACGCGATCGCGCCCGCGCTCGCCGCCGCCGGTGCGCCGTCACCGACCGTGGCCCAGTCCGCCACCGTCCCCGAACCCACCGCCGCGCCCGCGGCCCCCGAACCCGAGACCGCGCCGGCGACGACGCCCGCGGCTCCTCAGCAGCCCCCGGTGGAGGCGTCGGTGGCGTCGCCTCCGCCGGGGGTGCCCTCCGGGCGGCTCGTCGCGAGTCCGATCGTGCGCCGGCTCGCCCGCGAGCGGGGCCTCGACCTCTCCGGAGTGACCGGAACCGGACCCGGCGGGAGGATCGTGCGTCGTGACCTCGACGGCCTGACCGCCGCGGCCCCGACCCCGGCGACGCCGCCTGCCGCGGGCGCAGGACCGGCCACCGGCACGCCCGAGAAGCTCTCCGGAATGCGCAAGGCGATCGCGCGACGGCTCACCGAGAGCAAGACGACGGTGCCGCACTTCTACGTCACCGCCCACTGCCGCGTCGACCGTCTCCTGGCGTTGCGCACCCAGGTGAACGAGGCCGCGCCTCGCAAGGTCAGCGTCAACGACTTCGTGCTCAAAGCCGTCGCGGGAGCCCTCGTCGAGGTGCCCGCCGCCAACGCGATCTGGGGCGGCGACCACATCCTGCGCTTCACCGGTGCCGACGTCGCGGTCGCGGTCGCCGTCGAGGGCGGGCTGCTCACGCCCGTGCTGCGCGGCGTCGACCGGATGTCGCTGCTCGAGGTCAGCCAGGTCGTCGCCGAACTCGCCGAGCGCGCCCGAGCCGGGCGTCTGCAGCAGCAGGAGCTGGAGGGCGGCAGCTTCTCGGTGTCGAACCTCGGCATGTACGGCGTCGACGAGTTCTCGGCCATCCTCAACCCGCCGCAGTCCGGCATCCTCGCGGTCGCCGCAGCCAAGCAGCAGCCCGTCGTCGACGACGGCGTGCTCGCCGTCGGCACCGTGATGACGGTGACGTTGTCGGCCGACCACCGCGTCGTCGACGGCGCCGTCGCGGCCGAATGGATGGCGGCGTTCGTGCGACGGATCGAGAATCCCGTCACCGCGCTGCTGTAGATCTGCCAGCCTGGGCGCATGGACGATCGCCTGACCCTGCGGTTCCTCGCCGCGCCGCAGGACGCGACCGTGGGGGGTGACATCGTCGCCGCCGGCAGCGTGCTCGAGTGGATCGACAAGGCGGGCTACGCGTGCGCCGTCGGCTGGAGCGGCGGGTACTGCGTCACCGCGTACGTCGGCAACGTGCACTTCAGCCGCCCGATCGCGCCAGGTGACCTCATCGAGGCGCATGCGCGCATCATCCACACCGGCCGGTCGAGCATGCAGGTGCTCGTCGTGATCGACGCCGCGGACGTCGAGACCCGTGAGTACGCGCGCGCCACCCACTGCCTGCTGGTCTTCGTGGCGGTCGACGGTGAGGGCAGGCCCCGCGAGGTGCCCGCCTGGGCGCCGCGCACCGACGACGAGCGCGCGTTGCACGAGAACGCCGAGGAGCGGCTGGAGGCGCGGCGCCAGATCCGCGATGCGATGCTCGCGCAGCAGTACACGGATGCGGGCACCACGCCGCGCACGACGTTCCGGTTCCTGGCTGCCCCCGCCGTCGTCAACTGGGGCGGGAACGCCCACGGCGGCACCGTGATGCGCTGGATCGAGGAGACCGCGTTCGCCTGCGCCGCGAGCTGGTCGTCGGACCGCGCGGTCGCGGTCTACTCGGGCGGGATCCACTTCTTCCGGCCGATCCGGATCGGGCACCTCGTCGAACTCGACGCCCGACTCATCCACACCGGGCCGCACAGCCTGCATGTCGCAGTGCACGTGCGGTCGGCACCGCCCACCGACCCGGGCGCGATGGCGGCGACGACCCAGTGCATGTCGGTGTTCGTCGACCGCGGCGACGACGGACGAGCCGCCCCGGTTCGCCCGCTCGTGCTGCGCAGCGACGAGGACCGGCGGTTGGATGCCCACGCGCTCGACCTCATCGAGGCGCGGGCACGGCTCGCTCCGCTCGTCCTCGACTGAGTCCTCGCCCGAGCTGCTGGCTCAGACGCCCCAGCCCGCCGGTGGGGTGCGGCGGCCCTCGCCGAAGTGCCAGTACTCGCGCAGCTCGCGGCACAGGCCGTTCTCGTCGAAAACGAGCCAGAACTCGCCGGCGAGTGTCACTTCGACGCCGCCGTTGCGGAGGGTGACCCACCACTCGACGGCCGCCCGGTCGCCGACGGTGAGGGGGGTGCCGGAGCGGAACTCGATGTCCTCCTGGGTCGCCGTCACCCTGGCCCAGTAGTCGCGCACGCCGTCGCGGCCGACGAACGGTTCGGCGTAGGGCTCCTCGCGATAGCTGGCGTCCTCCGTGAACAGCGCGGCGGCGGCATCCGGGTCGCGCGTCTCCCACGCGACGCGGTATCCGTCGAGCCACTGGGTGGTCGTCATGCCCATGGTGGTGCTCCCTCGCACTAGTTCAGTCCGACTACACATTGCCGGGTTGTCAGCGCGCGCGCAATCCTCGAGTTCGGTGGCAACTGACACACTTGCGCTCCCAGGAAACAATTGCGCCTCAATGCTCCCGAACACTTCAGGCAAAGCGCACAGCCGTGTACAGTGCCACTGAAAGGCAACCTCCCGACCGAAGCGGATCGGGGGTTCCGGCCCGATTTCAAAGGAGAAGTCAGCATGAGGCATTCACGTTCCGCGGCGATCAGCCGCTTCGCCCTCGTGGCGGGAGTCGCCACCGCGGCCCTCGCACTCGCGGGCTGCCAGGCTCCGGCCGAGAGCGGCGGCGGTGAGGAGGAGACCCTCCAGATCGCCTACATCTCGTTCGCCGTCGCCAACACCTACGACGAGCCGATGCTCGCCGAGGCGCAGCGCGTCGCCGACGAGAACAACGCCGAGCTCACCGTCTTCGACGGCAACCTCGACCCGAGCCTCCAGGCCACGCTGATCCAGGACGTCGTCGCGTCGGGCCAGTACGACGGAATGATCGTGCAGCCGATCTACGGCCCGGCGATCCTCGACGCGGTACAGGGCGCGCTCGACGCGGGCATCACCGTGGTGAACATCGACCAGATCCTGGGCGACGACTTCACGAGCGGCGCGACCCAGCTCGAGGGGCTGTCGGCGAACGTCGTGTTCGTCGGCTCGATCCTCGGCCAGAAGTTCGGTGAGCAGGCCGTCGAGGCGTGTGCGTCGAAGAACCTCGACCCGTGCAACGTCGCCTACCTCCACGACCTCAAGACCTCCGCGGTGAGCATCGCGCTGTGGGATGCCTTCAACGAGGTCACCGCGGGAACCCCGGTGACGGTCGTCGCCGAGGGCGAGACCTTCTGGAACCCGGCTGCGGCCCAGACCGCCGTCGCCGACATCCTGACCGCCAACCCGGACATCGACGCGATCGTCACGTCGGACCAGGGCCTCCAGGGTGCCGCGCTCGCGATCGAGGCCGCCGGGATGTCGATGAGCGACTTCCTGCTCGTCGGCTACGGAGGATCGGTGTGGGGTCAGGAGCACGTCGCCGACGGCAGCGTGTTCTCCGACGTGCTGATGGCTCCCGCCACGACGGGCCGCCTGGGCATGGAGGCGCTCATCGACGCGCTGCGCAACGGCAACGACCACGGCGACGTCGACCCGTTCGCGGACTTCCCGAACAACGGCGTCATCACGCAGGACACGGCCGACCAGTTCACCGGCGAGTGGGCCGGATAACAGTGCCGACTGATTCGGTCGCCGGCACCCCGCAGCTCCTCATCGAGCTGCGGGGTGTCGGCAAGTCCTTCGGCGGCCTGCCGGTCCTGACCGACATCGATCTGCGTCTCGAGCCGGGCTCGGTGCACGCCCTGGTCGGTGAGAACGGGGCGGGCAAGTCGACGCTCAGCAAGATCATCGCCGGGATCTACAGCGCCGACACCGGCGCCCTCCTGGTGGACGGGGAGGAGACGAGCTTCGGGACCCCGCGCGAGGCCCTCGACCGCGGGATCGCCGCGATCGCCCAGGAACTCGCCCTCGTGCCCGGGCTCTCCGTCGCCGAGAACGTCTTCCTCGGACGCGAGCCGCGCACCCTGGGGTGGGTGAACCGCCGCAAGCTCCGCAAGGCGTACCTCGCGCTGGCGCAACGCACCGGATTCACCCTCGACCCGGACACCCTCGTCGGCGCGCTACGGACCGCCGACCAGCAGAAGGTCGAGATCCTCCGCGCCCTCGCGCGCGGGGCCTCGCTCATCATCATGGATGAGCCGACCGCCGCGCTCTCCGCGCACGACACCGAGCTGCTGCACGGCGTCGTGCGCCAGCTGGCCGCGTCCGGGCACACGGTTCTGCTGATCTCGCACTTCCTGGCGGAGGTGCTCGAGCTGTGCGATACCGTCACGATCCTCCGCGACGGACACCTGATCCGCACGGCACCGGCCGCGCAGGAGACCGAGGCCACCCTGATCGAGGGGATGCTCGGCCGCACACTCGGCTCGGTCTTCCCGCCGAAGCCTCCGGCGCCGACGGGCGGCGACGACGTGCTCACCGTGCGCGATCTCGTCGCTCCCGGGGTCAACGGCGTCTCGCTGTCGATCAAGCCCGGCGAGATCGTCGGGCTCGCCGGACTGGTCGGAGCCGGACGCAGCGAGATCGCGCACGCCGTGTACGGCGCGGTGCGTCGCTACGGCGGCCGCGTCGAGGTGTCGGGGGTCGAATGCGGGCCCACCGTGCCCGCGGCGCTGAGCCAGGGGATCTTCCTGATCCCCGAGTCGCGCAAGGAGCAGGGACTCGTGCTCGGTCGGCCGATCCGGCAGAACGTCACCCTCTCCAACCTCGGCGAACTCGCGCCCGGCGGCTGGGTGCGCACCGCGCGCGAGCGTCGCCAGGCCCGGGAGATCCTGACGCGGGTGACCGTCGCGGGCGACGACCGCCGGAACGTCGCGGCCCTGTCGGGCGGCAACCAGCAGAAGGTGCTGTTCGCGCGCGCACTCCAGCGCCCCCGCAAGGTACTCATCGCCGACGAGCCCACCCGGGGCGTCGACGTCGGGTCGCGGCGCGCGATCTACGACCTCATCGTCGAGCAGGCCGCCCAGGGCATCGGCGTCCTGGTCATCTCCTCCGACGTCGAGGAGGTGCTCGGCCTCGCGCATCGCATCCTCGTGGTGCGCGGCGGGCGGATCGTGGGCGAGTTCGCCGGCGACGAGATGACCGAAGAGAACATCATCACCGCGGCCTTCGCGGACCCCATCACGAACGAGGACGCATGAGCGACACCATCGGCATCAAGATCATCGACGTCGCGGCGTCGCCGAGCCCCTGGCAGCGGGTGCCGTGGCGTTCGATCGCCATCGTCGTGCCGTTCCTGGCGGTGTTCATCGCCCTGTCGATCGGCAGCCCGGCGTTCCTCGGGCCGCAGAACATCGGCAACGTGCTCGATCGGCAGGCGGGCATCCTCATCGTCGCCGCGGCGAGCACGCTGGTGATCATCGCCGGCGGCATCGACCTGTCGATCGGCGCCACCTACATGTTCACGGCGGTGATCTGCGGAACGGTCATCATCAAGGTCGGCGGCGAAGCCGGCGCCGGGTTCGGCATCGCCGCGGGGGTGCTCGCGGGTCTGCTCGTCGGCCTCGCCAACGGCGTGATCATCACCTATCTGAAGATCAATCCGCTGATCGCGACCCTGGCGATGAGCTTCATCATCCTGGGTGCGACGAAACTGGTGTCGCAGTTCGGCAAGCAGGGGGTCGGGCAGATCCGCGTCGACTTCCCCGAGTTCCGCTGGCTCGCCACCACCAAGCCGCTCGGCGTCTCGTTGCCGACCTGGATCGCGTTCGTGATCATCGTGATCCTCGCGATCGTGCTGTGGCGCACGACCTTCGGGCGCTACGTCTACGCCGCGGGCGGCAACGCCGAGGCGGCCCGGCTGGCCGGCATCCGGGTGAACCTCGTGCGCATCTCGACCTTCGCCCTCACCGGTCTGGCGGCGGGCGTCGCGGGCGTGCTCGACCTCGCACGAACACCATCCGTGCCTGAGAACGACGCGATCGCGACGACACTCACCTTCACGGTGCTCGCGGGCATCGTCGTCGGCGGCACGTCGATCCTCGGCGGCGAGGGTGCGGTGTGGCGCACCGTGCTCGGCATCCTGTTCATCGCGATGCTCTACAACGGGTTCACGCTGCTGCGGATCGACCCGTTGTTCCAGGGGATCGCGCTCGGCACGATCATCCTCGTCGCGGTCGGGTTCGACGCCTGGTCGAAGTTCCGGCGCCGGTAGTCGCGCGGAACGGAAACGGCCCCGCCCCCTCCTGGAGGGCGGGGCCGTTCTCGTGGAGCGGGTCTCGTGAAGGACTAGGCCTTCGAGGCGACGACCGGCTTCGACAGGCGCTCGCCGGTCTCGACGTCGAACGCGTGGATGTGCGCCGGCGTCGGGGTGACGACGATCTTGTCGCCGGGGTTCGGGTGGTTGCGGCCGTCGACGCGCACGACGATCTCGACCCGCGAGCCGTCGAGGTCGGTGTGGCCGTAGAGGTAGCCGTCGGCGCCGAGCTCCTCGACGACGTCGACGTCGACCGGCAGGCCCGTGCCCGACGTGGCGATCGTGAGGTCCTCGGGGCGGACGCCGATCGTGACCTTCTTGGCCTTCGTGCCGGCGGTGACCTCGCGCTCGACCTTCGCCGTGGCGGTGCCGAACTTCAGGCCGCCGTCGACGATGTCGGCGTCGAACAGGTTCATCGCGGGGCTGCCGATGAAGCCGGCGACGAACACGTTCTGCGGGTTCTCGTAGAGGTCGCGCGGGGTGCCGACCTGCTGCAGGACGCCGTCCTTGAGCACCGCGATGCGGTCACCCATCGTGAGGGCCTCGGTCTGGTCGTGCGTGACGTAGACGGTGGTGACGCCGAGGCGACGCTGCAGCGACGCGATCTGCGTGCGGGTCTGCACGCGCAGCTTCGCGTCGAGGTTCGACAGCGGCTCGTCCATGAGGAACACCTGCGGCTGACGCACGATCGCCCGGCCCATCGCGACGCGCTGACGCTGACCGCCGGAGAGCGCCTTCGGCTTGCGGCCGAGGTAGGGCTCCAGGTCGAGCAGCTTCGCCGCCTCGAGCACGCGCTCGGCGCGCTCCTCCTTGTTGACGCCGGCGATCTTGAGCGCGAAGCCCATGTTCTCGGCGACCGTCATGTGCGGGTACAGCGCGTAGTTCTGGAACACCATCGCGATGTCGCGATCCTTCGGCGGCACGTCGGTGATGTCGCGGTCGCCGATGAGGATGCGGCCGGAGTTGACCTCTTCGAGGCCGGCGAGCATGCGGAGGGTGGTGGACTTGCCGCATCCCGAGGGTCCGACGAGGACGAGGAACTCGCCGTCGGCGACCTCCAGGTCGATCTGGTCGACCGCGGGGCGGGTGGAGCCGGGGTAGACCCGGCTGGCCTTGTCGAAAGTGACAGTTGCCATGGTGAACGTACTTCCCTTCATCGGCGGTACGTGCCGAACGATCCGTTGTGAATGGGTGAACTGCCACGTGCGTCGTCGGACGCGGCACCCCCGATTATGGCACAGGCGAGACCGGCGGATTCAGCCGGCATCCGGCGGCCTCCCAGTGTGGGACCCTACGCTCGTCCCGGCGCTTGATGCCTCGCCGCGGTTGCCCGTGGTCCGCCGAGTGCAGTACCTTGGCGCCGCCTGTACCCCTAGAACAGGGCCCACCCGATCGAGGATCCATGAGTGAATCGCGCGAGGCCGCGCGGGAGCGCGCACGCGAACTCCGCGCCGCGCACGCGAAGCGTGATCGCCGACGTCGGCTCGGCGTCATCGCCGGCATCGGCGGAGGCATCGTGGCCGCCGCCCTGATCATCACCGTCGTGCTCGTCACGTCGATG